>JAKSIE010000022.1 GCA_024398995.1 Fibrobacter sp. | reverse complement strand
CACCCCTTTGGAATCCCCACTCACAAAAGTTCGAGCCTATCGGCCCGGACTTTTTCTCGTGTCTGAGGGCGAGTAAACTCGCTCCTCAGGGGGGATCCACCCCCTAAAACCCCCAGGATGTATTTTGATGCAAAGGGGTTACCACCCCTTTGGAATCCCCACTCACAAAAGTTCGAGCCTATCGGCCCGGACTTTTTTTGTGATGCCCGTCTCTCCGTGAGGGCTGTCACTTCTATTGTGGAATATTACAACCTATATTATAGGCATGAAGATAACTCCGACATTTATAATCAACTATGCAACGGTGTTTCTTGGTGTTGTTTTGGTTTTGGTTGCTTTTAGTTCGTAAAAACATTCTATCTTTGGACCCATGTTCAAAATAGGTGTAATGGCTTCCGGTGGTGGAAGCAACTTTAAGGCGATTATTGATCGCATTGGCGAGGGTGACCTGGAAGCCCAATGCAAGTTCTTGATTACGAATAATGGTGGTTGTGGCGCCGTTAATCATGCTACGACCTACGGTATTCCCGTATACCACATTTCCGGTAAGACTCATCCGGACGAGGCGGAGTACGAAAAGGCTCTTTGCGCAGTTTTGGATGAACGTCCTGTGGACCTCTTGATTCTGGCTGGCTACATGAAAAAGCTGCCGGATTGTCTAGTTGAAAAAATGCCAGACCGTATTTTGAATATCCACCCGTCTCTGTTGCCTAAGTTCGGTGGCAAGGGATTTTGGGGACTTCATGTTCACGAAGCTGTTCTTGCGGCTCATGAGACCGAATCTGGTCCAACGGTACATCTGGTTTCTTCCGAAATTGACCAGGGTCGCATTCTTGCCCAGCGTAAGGTTCCTGTGATGCCCGACGACACTCCGGCATCGCTTCAGGCTCGAGTTCTGGAACAGGAACACGATATCTATTGGCGCACCATTAAGGAATATGGTGAGAGCCTGCAAAAATGAAGTTTAAACCTCCTGTATTTGTTGCCGGAATCGAAAGTCCCATAGAAGGGGAGATGGCTTTCCGCTCCAATTTCCCCGGTAAGATTATTGTGGGGATTGACGAGGTGGGCAGAGGCCCTTTGGCTGGCCCTGTGGTTGCTTGTGCCGCCGTTCTCAAGTCTCCGGATGTTTTGCCTTCCTTGAACGATTCCAAGAAGTTGACCCGCCCCAAGCGCGAGGCTATGTATGAACAGGTGAAGGACGCCTGTATCTGTTACGCCATCGCAAGCGCAAGCGTTGAGGAAATTGATTCCATCAATATTCTGGAGGCGGATTTTCTGGCGATGCGCCGAGCCCTGACAGCCTTGGGCATGCCTGGTCTTCAGGTATCGGAACCCGAGATCCCAGTGGAAGTAAAGGGTTCTTTTGCCGATTGTATCGCAACCTTTGACGCTAGGGTTTCAAGTGCCGACTTGTTTACGGTGGCTGCCCCCGAGGTTCTTATTGCTGTGGATGGAAACTTGAAAATTCACGGGGTTTCCGAAGATTCCCAGATTCCGGTGGTGAAGGGGGATGGCCGGGTGGCTTCTATTTCGGCGGCATCCATCTTGGCGAAGGTCTTTCGTGACCGTTTTATGGACGATTTGGAAAAGACCTATCCGGGATATGGCTTTGATAAGCATGCCGGCTATGGTACCAAGGCTCATTTGGATGCGATCCGTAAGCTGGGGATGACTCCCGCTCATCGTCGCAGTTTTCATCCTAAGGGCCTCTAAAAGGGCCCGCTTGGGGTTTGAAACTCAATTTTTACTTTTTTTTCCTACAAGAAAAGTATTTTTTACTGTGATAGACGACAAAAGTGGCGTCGGTTTCTTATCGTGTCTATTGACTTTCAAGAAAGGAAATTTAGATTTGCTGTAGATTTAGAGAACAATTATGCTGAATAAGTACCTTGTTTTACCAATTTGTCTGTCCTTTGCCCTTGTCGCTTGCAAGGACTCTGTGGAAAGTCACGTTAAGTCGAATAAGATTACCGCAGAAGCTGATCATGATGCTTTGGCTGTTTTTAAGGCCAAGGTTCGAAATGCCGTGGGTTCCAGCAAGTACCTCAAGGCCAAGTCCGACATGTGGAAAGCCCTGCATGTGGGCCAGAATGTTGGCGATAATGACCAGATCATGACCGAAACTGAATCTGAAGTGGTGCTCAATACCACCGACGGAACCGTCTTGATTATTTCTGAAAATTCCACCGTTGAGTTTAATACCGAATTTAAGAGCAACATCAAGGGTGAAGTGAATGTATTCATCCGCAATGGTAATATCCAGTTCGACGTCCAGAAGCAGAAGAACAACCAGTTCAACTTCAAGACTGGAACCGCAACTGCATCGATTCGCGGTACTGCGGGTTTCGTGGGTAGCCTTGATGGCCAGATGGTCGCCTCCCTTAAGGAAGGTCTTGTTGAAGTCAAGGATGCCAAGGGTCGCTCTTCCAATATTGCTCAGAATCAGACTCTTCTCGTGACCAAGTCCGGCGATGCCAAGACCATCCAGCTGGAATCCTCCGGTACCACAGCCCTGTTTGCCGCCCTGGAAACCATGGTTAAGGAAGGTGGCCTGGACAACGTGGAAGAACTTGAGAAGTCCTTGCAGTCCTTTGACGCTGGCTACGTTGAAGAACGCAACAAGTTCCAGGAGAATCTGACTTTTGCGCCTGTGGCTATTCCCAAGGCAGTAAGGCAGCCCTCTGTTACCTTGAAGGCTAAGCTTACTCCGGGCGTATTTGTGACCGTTATGGGCGTTACGGATACTGTTCCCGCTTCTGGTGATTACGAGAGAACCTTCTCCTGGGATCCGAAGGCTGTTGGTACCAAGCGCTTTATGGCAATCTGTAGCGATGGTACTGTAGAAGTCCAGTGCAATACCTGGTCTACGGAATACGTGGATCCCGCATCTTCTGAAGAGGTTCCCGTAGAAGAACCCGAGGCCGACACCTTGGCCAAGGCTGACTCCGCTGTGGTAGATTCCGCTGTTGCCCCCGTGGAAGAGGCGAAGGCTCCTGTGGAAGAAGCTAAGGCTGTAGAACCTCCAGCAAAGAAGTTGATTGTCCGTAAGACTACCGCCCCCGCAGATACTGCTCTCAAGCTGGTAATCAAGTTGAACGACAAGTCTGACTCTGCCGCTACCGAAGTGATCAAGGTTCCAAAGCGCAAGAAAGAAGCCATTGCCAACATGAAGATTACTTTGTCTGGCATTGTGGAAGAAGACTTGAGCAAGGTTGAATCCATCACCATCTACCGCGACAGTGTGGTGGTCGAGACCATTACCGAATTGAGTGACTTGATTTACCAGTACCCGGTTCAGCTGGCTAAGAACCAGACCGCGGGTATTGATGTGGTTGCCAAACTGAAGAACGGTGCAAACTACAAGGCCCATACGGTTTACGAAGCTCACTAAGCTTAAAACCCTCTAGTGTAAGATTTTAGTCACATTGGCCAAAAAAGCCCCCAGAAGGGGGCTTTTTTAGTACATTATAGCGGTAAAATTCAAACGATACATTTTACGTTTGTTATCTTGTTGAAGAACAACGATTTAATAATTCAAGGGCTTAGTTTAGGGAGGTTGTCTTGAACAATTCGATTCCTTTAGTTCAAATGGTGATGCAATCGGACATTGCTACCATTGTGGTTCTCTGTATTCTGGCCGTGATGTCCTTGGGTTCCTGGGGCATTATCATCGTCAAGTACTTCGTCCATCGCAAGAACAAGCATGCCAACGTTGTGTTCTTCCGCAAGTTTAGCAGCGTCACGCAGTTCGTTGAACTTCAGTCCCTCTGCGAAACTGCCGATGAAAGTGCACTTCGCAGCTTGACCGAAGAAGTCCTGAAGGAAGCCTCCAAGTTCAGTAACTTTGTGAGCTACGACTCCATTCAGCACCGTGCTTCCTTGTTGGAAGACACGATCCAGCGTTCTATCGAAGGCCTTCGCCTTGCCGAAGACCGCTACCTGAGCTTCTTGGCTACTGCCTCCAACCTGGCTCCCTTCTTTGGCTTGCTGGGTACGGTGTGGGGCATTATGGTGGCCTTCTTCCAGATTGGTCAGCACGGTTCCGCCGACTTGACCGTGGTGGCACCGGGTATCGCCATGGCCTTGATTACTACTGTGGGCGGCCTTGTGGTGGCTATCCCCGCATCTGCTGGCTATAACTATTTTACCTCCAACAACAGCCAGAACGAAATTTCCTATTACAACTTTGGTTCCCAGGTGCTGAGCTTGTTCAAGCGCGGCGACTTGCTTGCTCTTGAAGAAGTTGCCGGCTAGGAGGCTTAAGTGAAGCGTAGCCGCGGAAAAGAACTTAAGCAGGAAATGAACCTGACGAACATGATCGATATCGTGTTCGCCATCTTGATCGTGTTCATTATCTGCGCCCCCCTTATGAGTCAGGGGGTCAAGGTGGACTTGCCCAAGGCCGAAGCCCCCACCATGGAACAGGAAAAGCTGCTGAAGGTCTCTATTACCAAGAACGAAGAAGTCTACATCTCCGATATGATGGTTGATTTCGACAATAGCTTCAATAGTGTATTCAAGTCCCTGTGGGACGGTCAGATGGCTGTGGTCATCAATTCGGACGAAGAAGTCCGTTATGGTCTTGTAATGAAGGTCGTGACCCAGGTTCAGAAACTTGGGGTGACGAAGCTTGGTTTCCTTACCATGAATCCAAAGGAAGTTCCGGGTAGATAGTGCGCGACGAAAAGCGAAAGATCCAGTATTTTGTCGAGAATGACGATGGGACGGTGGCCAAGATCATCGTCTGTGCCATCGCGTTCCACGTTATTGTCGCTGGCTTTTGCGTTGGTATGCATTATGTGAATTTCAAGTCCGAGCCCGAGCCTATTCCTGTGTTCGAAATGGTGCAGGTTCAGCAGCCTCAGGTAGCTCCTCCGGAACCGCCAAAGCCAAAGCCGCCTGAACCGCCTAAGGAAGTTCCTCCTGAACCTAAGAAGGTAAAACCCAAGCCGGAACCTAAGCCCAAGATTAACGAAGAACTTCCTCCGGAAATCAAGCCCGAGGAGGAAAAGAAGCCGGAACCCGAACCGGAACCGGTGAAGGAAGAGCCTCAGCCGGAACCTGATCCCGAACCGGAGCCGGTGAAGGATGATTTCGATATCGATGATATGGAATTGCCTACTGCAGTGGAGGCTCCCAGCTTGAATCCTGTGGGTTCTGTGGACATGGACCCGCTGATGCAGGTTTACTTGGAACAACTGAAGAAGATTATTATGGCGAACTTCAATCCGCCGAATAACTTGAACGTGAAGAAGAGCATTAAGACTACGGTGCAGTTTACCATTGACCGCTTTGGTGGGATTTCTGCAATTACCCTGAAGAAATCCTCGGGTAACGCCACCTGGGATCATTTGTCTGTTCGTGCAGTCAAGATTTCCAAGGTTCCGGAACTTCCCTTTAATTTCCGTGCGCCAAGCTTGACTTTGCACTTTAACTTTACGCCGAATTAGCTTGCATATTAGGGTTTAGGAATAAGAAGAGATAATATGAAGAAGAAAACAAAAGCATTTAGGTTTTCCACATTGGCAATGTCCATTGCCCTTGGGGTGATGTTCTTGCTGCCGTCCTTGAGCTTTGCCGCCATCGACACCATCGCGGTGGATGTGGGTATTTCTGTGTTTAAGACCATGCCCATTGGTATTGTTCCTTTTACCGAGCCTAAGGAAAATATTGAATGGATCGAAGAAAAGCCTCACCAGATTTTGACCCGTGATGCAAATCTTTCCGGTCGTTTCGAAGTTGTTGCTTCTGACAAGTTTAATCTGGCTTTGTTCAGCCGTAAGCACGTCAAGCATTACGTGACGGGTAAGGTCACTAAGCAGGATGGCAATAAGCTTCGTGTGGATTGCTACTTGTACATTGCCCAGACCAAGGACATGCTGGTGGGCGAGACGTACGTGGTTCCCCAGCAGGAATTGCGCCGCGCCATGCATAAGTTCTTTGACTTGGTAATCAAACGCCTGTGGGGCGAACGCGGCGTGGCTTCGACAAAGCTTGCTTATGTTTCCAAGATGGACGGCATCAAGCAGGTGGTTGTTTCCGACTACGATGGCTATCACCGCTCTCAGATTACCCGCGATACAAGCATCAGTATGATGCCTGTGTGGATGAAGGAAAACAAGGGCCTTGTCTACGTGAATTTCAAAACTCATCGTCCTCGACTTTACTTCAAGAAGTTCGGTGGCGTGGAACAGCCTTTGTTCCCGAATCTGGATCAGACTTACAGCCCTGCTGTGAACCCTGTGACTGGCGAACTGCTTTTCTCCTCTACGGTGGATGGCAAGACGGACTTGTATATCGGCAATATGAATTCCGGCAAGGCCCGCAAGTTTGCTTATCTCAAGTCTAACCAGACGAGCCCCGCTTGGAGCCCTTATGCTACCGAGGTCCTGTTTACCAGCGACCGTGGCGGTGGCCCCCAGATTTTTGTGATGGGCAAGGACGGCAGCGATATGCGTCGCGTGACCTTTATGGGTCGTTATAACGAACGTGCCAGCTGGTCTCCCGAGGGTGACCGCATTGCCTATACCTCCATGGACAATGGCAAGATGAATATCTACACCTGCGCACTGGATGGTTCCGATATCGTTCAGCTGACCAATAACGCAGGGAACAATGAACACCCCACTTGGTCTCCCGATGGCAAGTTGATTGCCTTCGCCAGCAACCGCAGTGGCTCTTACCAGATTTATATAATGAGAAAGGACGGATCCAACGTAACCCGTATTACGAATTCCGGTGAAAACACTTCGCCCACATGGTCCTTCTTCTACGACGATTTAGACTAAAAATACAAGGAAGGTGAAAGATGAACAAACTCTTGAAATTCGCTCTCGTTGCAAGTGTTGTGGGCTTTGCGCTTACCGCTTGCGCTACCCCGGAACCTCCGAAGACTGAACCGGAAGCCGCCCCCGCTCCGGAAGCTACTGCAGTACAGCCTGAAACTGCTCCCATTGCAGAACAGCCTGTGTTGAATGCTGATTCCTTGGCAGCAGTAAAGGCTAAGGAAGAGGCTGAACGCCTTGAAGCCGAACGTGCCCGCCTTGAAGCTCTCATCAACCAGATCATGAGCGAAGATGTGTACTTTGATTTTGATCGTTCTGAACTTACCGAAAAGGCTAAGGAACTCTTGGCTCAGGTTGCAGAACTCCTGATCAAGGAAACCCGATTCTCTATTACTATCGAAGGCCACACCGATGCTCGCGGTACCGAAGACTACAACTTTACTTTGGGTGCAAAGCGTGCTATGAAGGTTAAGGAATTCTTGGCTGCCTACGGTATCGATGCAAAGCGCATGGAATCTGTCAGCTATGGCAAGGAAGCTCCCAAGGCCGCTGGCGAATCTGAAGAAGCATACTCTCAGAATCGTCGCGCAAACTTCCGCGTAAATATTCGCGACTAGTAGAAACTGTTTAATCTGAATGAGGTAAATATGAAACGTTTGGCACTTGGCCTTGTCGTTTTAATGTTTATGGGGTGTAGCAGTGTCACAGTGCTGCGTACCAAGGAAATCAAGTCCGTTGGTAAGGTGGTGCAGAAGAACGTGCAGACCAGTGTGAATCAGAAGATTGATTCCGCTGTGACCGCATTGACTGCTACGAATGATTCTTTGCGCGAAGCATTGGATTCTGCTGTTGCTCGCATGAGGGCTACTGACTTGGCTCAGAAGCGCATGCAGGCGGAGCTCACTTTGCTTGCTCGTCGTATTTCCGACGAATCCGAACGAAACGATTCCCGTCAGGAAGAAATCACGTACCGCTTGGATCTTCTCCTGGGCAAGTCCGATAAGATTCTTGCCAAGAAGGTGGTCGTTAGTGGTGCTCCCGCTCCCATCTCCATGGATAGCTTGGAACGTGAAGCAGAAAAACTTGTTGAAGCAGAAGCCATGTTTAATACCGCTCGCTCCGATTATCATCGTGGTGAATACAAACTGGCATACTCCGGCTTTAAGCAGGTCTATGAAAACATGAAGACTGGCGAACTTGCTGAGAATTCCCTGTACTGGATGGCTATCTGCCTGATTGATGCTAAGCAGATTGATAAGGCCAAGAAAGTCTTTGCCCGTATGTCCGAAGCCTTCCCGAACGGACAGAAGACTTGCCCCGCTTTGTTCAAGCTTGCAAATCTTTATGCAGATGAATGCAATATCGATATGCAGAAGCAGTACTTGCAGAAGATTCTTTCTAACAAGAGCTGCGAAACTTCCGGCGAATTCGAACAGTCCGCTGAAATCCTTCAGGAACTGCTGGAAAGGAATGAAAACGCTTCTGAAAATTGCGTGACCAAGGAACAGAAGGACGCTACCATTATTCCGGCAGAAGCTTCCGTGAAGGGATTTGTAGCGGATGCACCTAAGGCTTCTGAACAGAGCGCGGTAACACCTTCCTCCGCACCTGTAGCTCAGCCTGCTGCACCGACTGTAAACTCCGCTCCTGCTACACAACCTGCAGCAGCGCAGCTCGCCGCTCCTGTGGCAGGCCCGGCTCCGACGCTGACTCCGGTCAAGGCTGAACCCTAGTTCAAGGGATTTGCTCGCAGATATCGCGAAAATTTCTAGATGAGAAAAACGCTAGTCTATGGACTAGCGTTTTTTCTTTAGTAGTTAGAGCCGAACGGTCTTTACGGTTCGTCGGCGTCGATGATGACGCGTTCTACGGAAGCACCCAGAGTAGCCATCTTGGCTTCGAAATCTTCGTAACCGCGGTCCAGGTGATAGATTCGGCTAATCTTGGTTTCGCCTTCGGCAATGAGGGCTGCAAGAACCATGGCCATGCTTGCGCGAAGGTCTGTACCCATAACTTCGGCACCTTCCAGAGGTGCGCCGCCCTTGATAATGGCTGTGTTTCCGTTAATTTGGATATCGGCGCCCAAGCGCTGCAATTCTGCCACATGCTTGAAACGGTCGTTATAGACAGTGTCCTGGATGGTGCTTGTACCCGGAACAGACATGAGGGTTGCCATCAAGGGAGCCTGCATGTCGGTGGGGTAGCCTGGGAAAGGCAGGGTCTGGATGTTGATGGGCTTCAACTCTACACCGCGGGCGTCCACTTCGGCCCAGTCGCTTCCTTCGGAAACCTTGCAGCCCATGAGACGGAAGGCGTCCAGAGTGGAGGCGATGTGTTCGGGAATAATCTTGGTGACCTTTACGCGGCCACGGGTAATGGCGGCGCCGCAAAGGAAGGAACCTGCCTCGATACGGTCCGGGATGGTATAGCCATTGCCCGGGCGGAGGGCTTCGACGCCCTGCACCGTCAAGGTGCGTGTGCCGCGACCTTGGATTTTGGCGCCCATGGCGATGAGGTAATCTACCAGGTTGTCGATTTCAGGTTCCAAGGCTGCATTCTGAAGAACGCTAGTGCCCTTGGCCAAGGTTGCTGCCATCAATACGTTGACGGTAGCGCCTACGGAGGAAATGGGAAAATGGAAGGTGCCACCGGGGAGGCGGCCTTCGCAAGTTGCTTCAACGTAACCGTGGGTCACAGTAATTTTTGCACCCAGAGCTTCGAGACCTTTCAAGTGCAAATCTACAGGACGGGGACCCCAAGCGCATCCGCCGGGGAGAGAAACGCGGCAACGGCCGAAACGGGCTACCAGAGGGCCAAGCACATAGAAGCTGGCGCGCATGGTTTTTACCAGTTCGTAGGGGGCTTCCAGATGGTCTGCTCCACGGGTGTCGATCTTTAAGACGTGGGAATCTCCACTGATACGGCAACCGATGACGCGCAACACGTCGGACATGGTCTTCATATCCTTAAGGTGGGGCACATTGGTGATTTCAGAAACACCGTCTGCCAGAAGGGCTGCTGCCATTACGGCCAATACCGCATTCTTTGCGCCGGAGATTTCTACATCACCGTCCAGAGGCTTCTTTACTTGGGGAACAATAAACTGGTACATACAAATTATCTCTGAAATTTTTAAAACTTATTTCTTCTTGCTCACCGTTGCAGGCCTTCTCTGGTACACGACGCTTGTCTTTGCGATCCAGTCGTGAAGGGCCCTGCGCTTGGGGTCAATCATGACAATTAGGTAGCCGATGCCGTAGAACATCAGGGTGAGCTGTGTGAAAAGGCTTGCTACGTAACGCAGGGCGCTGGTTACCCAGTTGATCTTTGCTTCGCCGTTGGATTCAACGTGAAGGTTGAAAAGAAGTTTGCCCGGGGTTGCGGACCAGAGTGTGGTAAAAACAATGAAATAGATGGCCTGCAGAAGGCCCCAGATAGAAAGGAACAATGTCATGCCGGGGGCGTTGATTACATTGCTCATGGCGTCTGCAGTCGAGGGGTCGTTTACGTAGGCGGTGATAGCCTCGTTAATTGCGTTCGTGTCGACGAATTGCAGGGCTCCAAGAATCAAGTACACGATGATTCCCACCGCAGACAGAATGAAATTGTCTGCGAAGTAGGCGGCACCGCGGATAAAGAAGCCTGCGTAACGCTTTTGACTTGCGTGTTCAGCCAAAATAGCTTCGAGAGCGGCCTTGATCTGTTCTTCGTCATTAAGGTCGTTGGCGCTTATTTCGACAGTTTCTGCGGCGAGTTCCTTGGATTCTTCGGTTTCTTCCCAGTGAACCCAGTTCTCCATTCCGGAATGCCACACCAGGGTTTCTTTTTTTACTTCACCGGATTTGACAAAATCCTTGATTTCGGCGATAGTATAAGGACCCTTGCGGCGTTCTCCATCGGTAATGGTTTCATCTATATAATACCAAGTCATACAGGGTACAATGTAGTAAATCCAAAGCCGTATGCACAAAAAAAAACTAACTTTGGGAGGTATGATGTATTTTAAGATTGGCCAACGCTATGTAAGTCAATCGGAACCTGGTCTGGGACTTGGAATAGTCACAGAAGTTCAGGACCGTATTGTTAAAATTTCGTTCCCTGCGGTGAATGACATTCGTTTATATCGTTCCGAAACAGCTCCCGTCGATCGTTTTGTTCTTGCTCAAGGAGAAACTGCCAAGAGTGAAAAGGGCGTTTCCTTTACCATCGAAAACGTAAAGGAAGTTAACGGCCTTATGGTTTACGAAGGCCGTGCTGGTCGTTCCATGAAGGAATCGGAACTGGCGGCCAAGATTTCAATTGCAAGACCGGCTGATTTGTTCCGAGCACTCATGGAAAATCGGGTGTCCAATAGTGGTCAATTCAAACGTCGTGAAGAAGCTATGGACCTTTCTAGCAAGTGGGTGTCTTCTCCCGTTCGCGGTATGATTGGTCCTCGTGTAAGCAAGATTCCTCATCAGTATTATCTCTGCCATCGCGCATGCTCCAGCTCCACGCTTCCTCGTTTGATGCTTTCCGACGAAGTGGGTCTGGGTAAGACTATCGAAGCTGGCATGATTTGGCACGCACTCAAGGCTCGTGGCCGTATTACCCGCACCTTGATTATCGTTCCTGAAACTTTGAAGCACCAGTGGCTCATCGAAATGAAACGCCGCTTCAACCACCTGTTTACCTTGGTGGACGAAGGCTTTATCAAGGGCTTGTTTGTGGATGACGATGACCGCCCCAATCCGTTCAAGCTTGCAAACGACATTATCTGTTCCATCGATTTCCTGATTAAGCAGCCTGCGTTGATTGAAGACTTGCTGGATACCGAATGGGATATGACCATTATCGATGAAGCCCATCACCTGGTTTGTGAAGATGGCTTTACCAGCCATGAATACATTTTGGCAAATGCGGTTCTTAAGCATTCCAAGGGTGTTCTGCTTTTGACGGGTACTCCGCTGCAGTTCCATCCGGAATCCCAGTTCAATCGCCTCAAAATGCTGGACCCTGTCCGCTTCTCCGACTACATGGCCTTTATCAAGGACCAGGACGCCTACCGTAAGTTGGTGAATGAACTGAACAAGTTGCCCACAGATCCCGGCCAGCAAATGAGCTGGGATGACCTGAACGAAATTGTTCCCAAGAAATCCATTATCCGCCCCTGGCTTGAACAGGAAAGCGCAAAGTCCATGACTGCCGACGAATGGATCCGTCGAATCGTGGATGCTGTGGGTACAGGTTCTGTGGTGTTCCGCAATACCCGTAAGGGCGTGGGTGGATTCCCTAAGCGTGTTCTTGATGAAGTAGCCTTGGAACCCAATCCCAATTACCGCGATATGGTGAATGCCGCCGCCGAGCAGGACCTGGATATGTCCACCGACATTCAGGAAAACGGCTTGCTTTGCACAGGCTTCTCTGACGCGTGGGCTTTGGATGAACGTTTTGTCTGGCTTAAACAGTTTATCAAGGAACATAAGAACGACAAGGTTCTTTTGATTTGCGAATCCATGGAAGTTGTACTGGCTCTTGAAGCCTTGCTGACTGACTACATGGGACCGGGTGCTTTCTCCATGTTCCACGAGAACATGACCATTATGGCCCGTGACAAGGCCGCTGCAAACTTCAGTAGGGAAAACGGCGCAAATCTTTTGATTGCTTCTGAAATTGGTTCCGAAGGCCGTAACTTCCAGTTTGCTCATCATTTGATTTTGTTTGACCTTCCGTTGGATGCTGCTCTTGTTGAACAGCGCATTGGTCGTCTGGATCGTATCGGTCAGACTGAAAACATTATCATCCACGTGCCTTACGTAAAGGGCTCTGGTCAGGAAGTAATGTTCCGCTGGTACCACAATGGCTTGAATGCGTTCGGTACACCCATGATGAGCGGTGGCGAACTGTTCCTTAAGTATACCGACGAACTGATTGCCGCTTTGGCCGAACCGGGTCCGCTGCTGCAGCACTTTATTGACGACGTGATTCCGCAGGTCAAGAAGGACTGCGAAGCTATGCGCAAGAACATCGAAAAGGGCCGCGACCGCTTGCTGGAATTCAACTCCCGCAATCCTGAAAAGGCTAAGGAGATCATCGACGAAATTGAACGCGTTGATGCAGTTCGTGACCTGCAGACTCTTGTGTTTGACTCCTTGATGGAACGCGGCCTTGAAATTGAAAAAAGCAAGATTCCTGGTTGCTTTGTTGTGACCATGGGTACACAGGTAGAAGCGGGCTCCGTGCCTGGTATGCCTGAATCCGTGGGTGGTATTCCTGGTAGCAGTAGCGCTGGTGGCCGCGTGGTGCAGGAAGTGGGCTCCTTTGATGAAGGTTCTGGCTCTGGTGACGAGGACGCCCGCTATAGCGATGCTTCTAGCTTGACTATCACCTTTGATCGCGATGTTGCTATGGTTCACGACGAGGTGGACTTTGTCAGCCTTGAACATCCGCTGTCTCAGGGTGTTCTTGACTTTGAAACCACACTGGACAATGGTGCTGTGGCCTGCAATATTTGGCAGAACTCCGGAATGCGCGGCCTGATTATGCAGTATAACTTTGCTGTGGATTTCGCTGTGTCCGAAGAATGGGGCGTGTCCGATTTGGCTGGTCCCAAGTACTTGAGTGTACTGATTAATCCCAATGGTGAAGACTTGAGCGACAAGGTCCCTGAACTTGCCAACGCAAGCTTTAAGGATGTGCCTGTTCCCCAGGGTAACCCCGCTGTGAACATGACCTTGAAGTACTTCAGTAAGGATGGCTTGGCTATTGCTCGTCGCAACGTGACGGTTAAGGCCAAGGAACTTGCAGAGCAGGCTGCTGCTGCTGTGGAAGCCCGTGCCGAGCAGGAATACCAGCGTATGAATCACTTGCTGACCATGCGTGGCAAGGCTGGTAACAATGAGCAGTTGAAACAACTCCGCAAGAATGCTCAGGAATGGAAGAAGATTATTTCCAACCCGCAGCTTCGACTGGATGCCATCCGCCTGCTGGTATGCAGATAAAATAGTAAGCAGTAAACAGTGGTTAGTAAACAGGATGGCAGGAAATGAACGTTGCCAGCAAATCCCAACCACTAACCACTAACCACTAACCACTAACCACTAAACCTATGAGTGAATTACGTAAGAACATTTTGAATGAATCCCGTCGTATTGTGGTGAAAATTGGTTCCCGCATCCTGGTGGATTCCGAGAAGGGTGGCGTCCGTACCCGTTACATTCAGAAACTGGCAGATTCCGTTGCTCGCCTCATGGAAGCCGGCAAGGAAGTGGTGATTGTGACTTCCGGTGCAGTAGGTACTGGCATGAGCCAGCTGGGTTACAAGGAAAAGCCCACGGTCATCGCCGAGAAACAGGCTTGCGCCGCTGTGGGCCAGATCGACTTGATGTACGCCTATCGCGAAATGTTCCGTTGGTGTCAGCTTTCTGTAGGCCAGATTCTTTTGTCTGCCGAAGACTTCCGCGATCGTAACCGCTACAAGAACTTGCAGAACACCATCAAGGCCATGCTTGCCCGTAAGATTGTTCCCATCATTAACGAAAACGACTCCCTGGCTGTGGCTGAAATCAAGGTGGGCGATAACGATAAGTTGTCTTCTGACGTGGCTTTGTTCCTTGATGCCGACTTGCTCTTGATCTTTACCGACGAAGACGGCCTCTTCGATGACAATCCCAAGAAGAATCCCAATGCACGCCTGCTGCGTTTTGTTCCCGAGATTACTCCTGCGGTTCTCGCCTTGGCTGGCAAGCCCGGCGAAGCTGGCTCCGCTGTAAGTACCGGCGGTATGCGCAGTAAGCTTGAGGCAATCCGTAACGTAACCAAGAGCGGTTGCAATGCGTTCCTTGCTTGCGGTATGCGCGTGCTGCCCCACGAAGTGATTCTGGAACAGGCCGAGGGAACTTTGTTCGTAGGTTCCAAGAAGAAGCTTAACAGCCGTCAGCGTTGGCTCAGCTTCATTACCACTCCCCGCGGAAGCGTGGTGGTGGACGAAGGTGGCGTCAAGGCCTTGCGCGAAAAGCATTCCAGTTTGCTGCCTGTGGGCGTCGTTTCTGTGAAGAAGCATTTCGACAAGGGCGACTTGATTGAAGTCCTGAGCGAATCCGGTGAAGCAGTGGCCCGCGGTGTGGCAAAGTTTGATAGCGAAACCCTGAAGCTGGTGCTTCACAAGAAGACCGCGGAAATCCATACCTTGCTGGGTAAGGACGTGGCCGACGAACTTGTTCACAAGAATGACCTTGTTGTGTTCTAACTTTTGAACAACGTATTTTTTTTGAAATGCGATTTATTGTTGAAGGAGAAAATAAATGAACCGCTTTCTGAAAGTTGTAGGAATTTCAGCAGCCCTGGCTTCGCTTGTTGCCTGTGGTGATGATGGGTCCTCCAAAAACAATTCTGGTAGTTCTTCAAAAGTCAAGGATTATGAGGAATTCGAAGATCTGCCTCATTGTACAAAAAGCCATTATGGGGAATTGGCTCATGTGCAGGCGTCCGATTCTATTTATGAATGTACCAGCAAGGGTTGGGTTGCTGCAGATCCGTCAAAGCTGGAAGAGTTGAACTCCAGTTCTTCAAGGAATAGTTCCTCTTCTGCAAAAATTGACAGCGCGGATGTGGCCGAAATCGAAATAAAGAAGGTGGAATCGGTAACCTTGACGGGCTATGCCCAGAAGGGCTCTTTTGCTGACGGCTCCACTGTTACGGTTTACGGGTTGGGTAGTGCCCTTGAGAAGACAAAGACTAAATTCACCGGAAAGGTTGAAGGCGGTAAGGGTGCTTTTACAGTCAAGGATATTTCCCTTGAAAGTCAGTATGCCTTGGTTGAAGTCCTTGGTTTCTTTGAAAATGAAGTCTCGGGAAAGATGACTTCCTTGACCAAGACAAAATTGGCTGCCTTGGTGGACTTGAGTGAAGGTTCTACCGTAAAGTCCAACGTGAATGTGTTTACCCAGCTTGAACTTGAACGTATCAAGAAATTGGTGAACGAAGATCACTACAACGTGGTTGCCGCAAAGAAACAGGCTTTCAAGGAACTTTCCGCAATTTTCGGTAACGATAACGGAGAAGTAAAGACCTCTACGGATCTTTCCTTGGATGATGCGACTTCTGCAGGCAAGGCACTTCTGGCATCTTCCATTATGATGGTGGGTACCCAGAGCATGAAGATGCTTGCGGATCATATGGATGACTTCAGTGTGGATTTCGCAGAAAATGGATCATGGGATGACGCCTTGCTGAAAACGTCCATTGCCGACGACTTAAGCACAAATGTTGACTTGGCTGCTGTCCGAAACAATGTGAAGGCCTTTGGTTATGCCGCCAAGGCAACCGATTTCGACAAGTTTGTTTATGAATTCTGGGTCAATTCGTTTGAACTAGGCGAGTGTAACGAAGACAACGAAACTGAAATCCAGAAGAATGGGAACAAGAAGAGTGCTACCTACGGAAAGGGCTTTGTTTGCGCCAGCAATAGGTGGCACCTTGCAACCGCTTTGGATACGGAACTTGGCGTTTGTACTGGTAAAATGGAAGGTGAATATAAGACCTACGGATCTGAACCCAAGTATTACACTTGCCAGCAGGGCGAATGGAATGAAATTTCCAAGACCGCCTATGAGTTGAAGAGCTGCACCGAGGATGTGGAAAAGAGCAGCAAGCAGTATACAAAAACAGAATCTGAGGAATACTTTGTTTGTAAAGACAAACAGTGGACTAAAATCGATTATCCCTCCTTTACCTTGAAGCTTTGCACGGAAAACCGAGAAGGTGAATACGCCCTGGTTGATGGGACTCCCTATCACTGCGTCAATGAATCTTGGAAGATGGTGCCGGAACTGGAATATGAATTGCAGGCAAGCAATGTTTGTGAAGAGACTCGTGTAGACAAGGTCATCCAGGCTGCATCAAACTCCCAGTACTACGTATGTGATGGTAGTCAGTGGAATGAGGCTACCCAGCTGGATTACGAAATTGGTGTCGCATGTATAGATAAAATCCGCGATACGTTCAAGGAACATAAGAGCAAAGTCTATTATTGCCGCGACGAATGGACTGTTACAACTCTAGACCATATGGATTTGGGCACTTGCACCGAAGCAAACTCTGGATCGTGTGCACAGGCTGGCTCTGGATTCTTCTACGAATGTGTCGATGGAGACTTTGAATGGGTGAAGAGGGATGAAGTTTATTGTACTATCGGAGTATGCTCCGCAGGAAACGAAGGCGAAATTGGTGAAGTGAATGGGTCTAAGTTCCTTTGTGCAAATAAACGATGGGAAATTTGCGATATGACTCAAATGTTGCAAACCCTGTCCAGCTGGATTTATTATGGTAATAATAAGTCTGCAGCTTATTGCTTGGATCGCTGTGACGAAATGATGTGTGAATCCGGTATGCAAATTTTTGAATGGCAAAATGCCAGTGTTGCGGAAATGGCTACAGGAATGCGTTGTGTTGGTGCAAAGGCTGGAACCATTAAGAATGGATACACTTGTGTCTACGATATGGATGAACGAGGCTATGTTTGGCGTACTGCGTCAGAAGGCGAAAGCTGGACGGGCACGATGTGCAATAGCAGCAATCTGTACAAGGTCCAGTCTGTAACAAATAACGGCGTCAAAAAGACCTTTGCCTGCGATGAGACTAAAGATGGATTTGAATGGCGTACGGCTTCGACTAACGAGGAAAAAGGTGGGGCTGTTTGTAATTCGTCGATCGTTAATCAATTCAATAAAGCCGAAGGTATCGTTTGTCGAAAGAATGGCAGCAGTTATTCTTGGGGCTCTGCGACAACAGAAGAAAAGGCTACCGGATACATCTGCACATCTGCCTTTAATCATTCTACTGTATATAGCGGGTATGTTTGTGATTCCACCAAGTCGACCCCGGCATGGCGAGCTGCTACGGCATACGAAAAGGATGTAGGCTATATATGCCGTAAGAGCAACGTAGATTCTTACTATGCTGCTGCTGGTGTATCTTGTGTTTATGAAAATAGTACGTACAAATATCGTGCAGCCACAGCTGGGGAAACTGCAAACAAGAAGGTTTGTACATCATCTGTGAACCATTATCAAGTTTCCGAAGGATATGTGTGTGATAACACTAGCGGATCTTATGCCTGGCGATCTGCGTCCAATCCAGAAAAAGCGGCTGGTTCTGTGTGCTATTCAGACTTTAATCAAAAGTTTGCATGGGTTGGAAGTTCTCCATATCGTTGCACTTATTCTTCGGGATCCTATAGCTTTAAGAGTTATTCTTATGACGATGTAAGTCATGGTGGTAGAACCTATAAAATCATTGATATTGGGGACCAGGTTTGGACTGCAGAAAATATGGGTTACTCCAGTAGTTCTATTACCTCCTATTGTTATAGCGGTACGACCGCCAGTACTAATTGTTCTGGCTTAGGAAGGCTGTATAGCTTTGCCGGCGCACTGAATAAAACAGAAGCTGAATGTGGTAAAGGCGTCTACTGTAGTTCAGCGGGTAATCAAGGCGTTTGTCCCACGGGGTATCATGTTCCAACGAATAGTGACTGGACAACTCTCTTTAGTTACATTGGTGCATCCGGTTCGTCGAGTGAATATCGCAATGCGGGAAAATATCTAAAGTCGGCTACCGACTGGAACAATGGAACAGATGATAATGGCTTAGACCTTTATGGATTCTCCGCTAAGCCGAATGGATACGGTCGTACAGATGGATCGTCTTTCAGTTCCTTTTACAAGGACGTTTCTACACTTTTCTGGACTTCTACGTACGATACTCAAAAAATAACGGCCTATACATGGAGATTTGTTTCTTATGATAGGACAAGCTCCTATAGCCAACATGATGCAATTCGCTATAGCCATAATGTTGAACATTTGGCTTATGTTCGTTGCGTGAAGAAAAAATAGAACTGTCTTCCCTTTAAAAAGGGCTCCGTAAGGAGTCCTTTTTTTGTTGGAAAACAAAAATTTCTACATTAGATATTATGAGTGAAAACGATCAGAACATTGATGAATTGGCCGAAGAGTCCGCGGAACTTCCAAAAGTTGAAAGTCAGGAAGATCTTGCCCGTATTATCCAGGCACTTGTGTTTGCCTCCCCGGATGTGGTGACCCTTAAGAAACTGCGTGAAATCCTGGGTGACTTTTTGGATGCCCGCCTGGTGTCCGACGCCTTGATTGCTGCCAACGATTCCTTGAATAAGATCAACTCACCTTTTGAAATTGTGGAACAGGCCGGTGGTTACCGCTTCCGTACTCGCGCCAAGTATTATCCCTGGGTGCGCAAGTTGTTCCCGGATGTGAATGCCCGTCGCTTGAGTCAGGCTGCTCTGGAAACCTTGGCCGTGATTGCATACCAGCAACCCATTACCAAGGCTGCCATTGAACAGGTTCGTGGCGTTTCTTCTGCAGACGGTCCAATCCGTAACTTGCTGGATAAAAAGTTTATTGCTCTGGGTGCACGTGCGGAAACTGTGGGCAATCCCTACACTTACGTGACCACTCAGGAATTCATGAAGTATTTTGGAATTAACCGCATTCCCGAAGACTTGCCTCGTTTGCGCGAATTCAGTGAATTGCTTGAAGCTGGTGCCTTGGTGCCCCAGTACGCCAAGCCTGAGTCCATTGCACCTGAAGAACCTGTGGAACCGGAAGATAATCCGGACCAGGTTGAACTTTCCATGGGAGATCTGTAATGGCTTGCACTCCGTTGATGCAGCAATATTACGATATCAAGGCTCAAAATCCTGGCTGCATCTTGTTCTTTAGAATGGGTGACTTCTTTGAACTTTTCGAAGAAGATGCTGTTATCGCCTCTAAGATTTTGGGCATTACCCTGACCAGCCGCAACAATGGTGCTTCTGGTGCAACGCCTCTTTGCGGGTTCCCGCACCATGCCGCCGAACGTTACGTTCCCAAGATGGTGGCTGCTGGCTATCGTGTGGCTATTTGCGAACAGGTGGAAGATCCGAAACTCGCCAAGGGCATCGTCAAGCGCGATATTGTGGAAATCATCAGTGCCGGCACCGCCATGAACGAAGCTAACCTAGACGCCAAGGAAGCGAACTACCTTTGCGCCTACGTCCCGGCCGGGGAAGCCGCCGCCTTTGCAATCGCCGATGTGACCACTGGTTACTTGGCTACCAGCAAGAGCTCCATTCAGGCTTTCGAATGTGAATTCTGCCGCCGCATGCCCAAGGAAATTCTCGTTCCCGAAGGAACGGTAATTCCCGACGGTGTCATGGACTTGATCAAGTACGAAAACATTTTGATTACGGAGCTTCCGGCTTTCCAGTTCGGCGAAGAAGCTGCCAAGGATACGCTCTTTAATCACTTCAAGGTGGAAGCCTTGGATGGTCTCGGTCTGGATGGCCGTGCTGAAGAAACGTCTGTAACTGGCGCACTGCTCCAGTACCTCATGTACCAGAAGAAATCCGAGCTGTCTCATTTTACAGCCCTCGAGATTTTAAATCTGGACGACTACATGACGCTGGATCCCAGCACCTTGCGTAACCTGGAACTGGTGCGTCCGCTGAATGCCGACGACATCAGCAGCACCCTCTGCTATGTGCTGGACTTTACCGTCACCGCCATGGGTGGCCGTACTTTGAAGGATTGGGTGAGCCATCCTCTAATTTCCGTGGACCGCATTAAGGAACGTGAAGAAGCCGTCGATGAACTTGTGAATAATCCGGTGGCCCTTGATGAACTGAAGGAATCCCTCACTTCCATTCTGGATATGGAACGCTTGATGGGCCGCGTAGGTTCTGGCCGTGCCAACGCTCGCGACCTTGCCGGTATGGGCCGCTCCCTGGCTCAGGCATCCAAGGTGGCCGATGTTCTGGAAGGTTTGCAGTCTCCTATTTTTGAGCCTATGCGTGAGGCTTTGATCCGCGCCAAGGGTAGGGGAGAGGAACTTCTCAGCCAGTTCAATGACGATTTGCCGTTGACTGTTCGTGAAGGCGGCATGATTCGCGAAGGAGCCAACGCCGAGTTGGATGCCATGAATGCCGACATCAAGGATCGTCGCCAGTGGATCGCCTCCCTGGAAACCCGCGAAAAGGAACGCCTTGGAATTCCTAGCCTGAAGGTTGGCTACAACAAGGTTTTTGGTTACTACATCGAAGTGACCCGCGCTGCCATGGCCAAGGCTACGAACCCCATTCCCGACGAATATATCCGTAAGCAGACCACGGTAAACGCCGAACGTTACATCACTCCGGAAATGAAGGAATGCGAATCCATCATCAGCAATGCCGAAGTGAATATCCACGCTCTGGAATACAAGATTTTCTCGGAACTCCGCGACCGCGTTAACTCCTGGCGCGCAGAACTTCAGGAAATCGCTAACGCCATTGCCCGCGTTGATACGCTGTACAGCTTCGCTCGCGCCGCCCGTAAGTACAACTACGTCTGCCCTGAAGTTTTCGAAGGCTCCGGCATCGAAATCAAGGGCGGTTTCCATCCCGTGATTGTGGCGGTGAATCCGGACCTGGATTTCATCAGCAACGATGTGAAATTGTCTCCCGAGGCCACCCGGCTTATGCTGATTACCGGCCCCAATATGGCTGGTAAATCCACTTACCTGCGTCAGACCGGCCTCATTGTCTTGATGGCGCAAATCGGCTGCTTCGTGCCTGCGGAATCTGCCCGCATCGGCGTTGTGGACCGCATCTTTACCCGCGTGGGTGCCAGCGACCGCCTGAGCCGCGGCCTCTCTACCTTCATGGTGGAAATGATTGAAACAGCGAACATCCTGCGTAACGCCACCGCCCACAGCCTGGTGCTGCTTGACGAAATTGGCCGCGGTACCAGTACCTTCGACGGCCTCTCCATTGCCTGGGCCATCGTGGAGACTCTGCACGATGAACCCGCTCGCGCAGCCCTCACGCTCTTTGCAACCCACTACCACGAATTGACCGGCCTGGTGGAAGACTTGGAACATGCCGGCAACTACCAGGTGGCCGTTCAGGAAAAGGGTGACAAGCTGATTTTCTTGCATAAGATTTTGGAAGGCGCCTGCGACTCCAGCTACGGTATTCATGTGGCTGAAATGGCAGGGCTCCCCAATAACGTGCTGCGCCGCGCTCGCAAGATTTTGATGCGCCTTGAAAAGCACAAAATCGACCCCAGCGACGAAGCCGCCAACAAGAAAATCAAGGAAAAGCCCCAGGTTGACCTGTTTGCGCCTCCCGACGAAAGCACCGTGCTTCTGAAGGAAGAAATCCGCCGCCTCCGCCCCGAGGAAATGACCCCCATGCAGGCTCTCCAATACCTCATGGACCTGAAGGAAAACTACGGGAAGTAGTGACCATGATCGATTTCGCGGCGCTACAAGACATCGTTTTTGAGGATCGTGTTTACGATTCCGAAATCCACGGGCTGGCCCATTGGCGGCAGGTGGAATTTAACGGACTGTTGCTTGCGAAAAAGACCGGTGCCGACATTACCGTAGTTCGGCTCTTTGCATTGTTCCACGATTCCAAACGAGAAAGCGATGGGTACGATGATACCCATGGCGGTCGCGGTGCAGAATTTGCTAAGAAATGTCGTGAAGAGAAACTCTTTGAAATAACAGACGAACAGTTTGAAAAACTGTATCATGCCTGCAAGAACCACACCACGGAACGAAGCTCCGACGACCCAACTATCGATACCTGCTATGACGCCGATCGCCTAGATCTTGGTCGTGTAGGCATTAAGCTGGATCCCCAGAAAATGGCTTCTACTGCTGGCGGTTTCGTGGCTGCTCAGGTTCGCAAGGCCGACGTCCCTACTTACTCTGTTCGAGACTGGCTTCAAAAATTTGAATTCTAGCGAAGCTTTGAACTAAGCTTTGATTGCCTGGAAAGTGCAGCCCACTTCAACGCCGGCGTTCTTCGGAAGTGCGGCAACACCTACGGCAATGCGTGCGTGTTTTCCGTTTTCACCAAGAATCTGTACAGCCAGTTCACTAGCACCGTTTAATACTGCGGGCTGTTCCTTGAATTCCGGCGTGGACTGAACAAAGCCCTGCATCTGAACAAGTTTCAAGGTTTCTCCTTCATTTAGCATGCTCATGGCTGCGGCGATGTTGTTCAGCAAGCAAATGGCGGCGCCTTCCTTTGCCTTTTCTGGAGAAAGCTCGGTGGGCACCATTCCGCAGTATGCAGAAAAATCTCCGTTTACAGAAGGCAATTGGCCAGAAACGAAAATAATATCGCCAGCGCGAGTTGCAGGAACGTATGCTGCAAGAGGTGCAGCCACGGCGGGGAGCGTAAGTCCCATTTCTTCAACTTTCTTCTTGATATTCTGCATTACAAACTCCTTTGCTATTCAGTTCCAATTATACAAACTTTCGATTTCCAAAAACACCTTTCCTCTACTAAAACAAATGGGGCAGGCGAGTTTTCCCAAAATTATGCATGGAATAAAAAAAGACGAACCTTTCGATTCGTCTTTTCCATAACATTATTTCTTGCTGTTTTCCACCAGTTCGATGGCAGCTTTCTTCATGTTGGTGAAGTCCCACTTGCCGGAGCCCAGCTTAGGAATGCTGTCCACCTTGAAGACGGAACCAGGAATCATCAGAGGCGGCATGCCAGACTTGCGCAGGTTGCGCTGCATTTCGTCCTGGTCGTAGTTGCCTACATACATAAGCACAATGCGTTCGCCCTTTACGGTGTCGGGGATTGCCACTACCGCGTACTCCAGACCTTCCATGAGGCCTGTTTCGTGGAGACGCTGTTCTACGGCGATGAGGGATATCATTTCGCCACCCAGCTTTGCAAAGCGGCTGTAGCGACCAAGCAACTTGATGAATCCGTCGGGAGTGAGGGTGCCCTTGTCGCCAGTCTTGTACCAACGATGACCGTCCTTCTCGAAAATGACACTTGCGGTCTTTTCAGGATTCTTCATGTAGCCTTGCATCACCTGAGGGCCTGCAAAGGTAACCATGCCTTCGCTGCCCATGGGCAGGAACTCGTTAGTTTCCGGATCGATGATGGCGGCCTTGGTGCCAGGGATGTAATGACCGACGCTATCCAGATCGGTGCATTTTTCCAAGGTGAGGAAGTCATCCAACAGCACGTTGGGGGTGTTGATGGTGGCCAAGGGAGAAAGTTCCGTTGCACCGTAGGCTTCGAAAATATCCTTACCGAACTTCAGTTTGAAGGACTCGCGAAGTTCCTGGCGAACCTTTTCGGCACCGCCCACAATGTAGCGGATGCTGTCCAAGGTCATGGGGTGGACCCAGCGGTTAATGGAGATTGCTCGCAGGAAGGTGGGAGTGCCCATCAGGATTGTGGTCTTGTACTGTGCGCAAACTCGGGCCAGGGTCTTGATGTCCGTAGGATCCGGGCAGAGAACCATAGGTACACCGTCCAGCAAGGGCATCATGAATGTCATGGTCAAGCCGAAGGAGTGGAACAGGGGAAGTTCCGCAGTCATGACATCGCTACGGCGCAGGCGGATCATGCAGTCGGTCTGGATGGCGTTTGCAAGAATGTTCTTGTGGCTCAGGAGAACGCCCTTGGGGGTGCCTTCGGAACCGGAACTGAACAAGATGAAGGCTATGTCGCTAAGTTTTGCATTGGAGAAACTTAAGGACAGAAGACGGCGCGGCATGACTCGTACGTAGAAGTACGAAATTAGGCGGGAAATCATACCGAACTTGGCTTCTTCGTCATCCAGGTAAATAATCTTTGCTTTGTTTGCAATTTCAGCAAAGGTGGGATTCTTGGTGCAAAGCTTTTCAAAGAAGGGATGAGTTGTTACAACGGTCTTGATTTCTGCAGCATCGATGCAACCGAGAACAACGTCGGCAGGAGCGGTGAAGTTCAGGTTCACTGATGTTTTACCTGCGGCAAGAATGGAAATCATGCCCAAGGCGGCGTCGCGGCTTGTGGGAATCATGAAACCGATGTTCTTTTCGCCGTGAGTCGTTGTGCGGATCTTGTTGCGGAAGCAGCGGACCAAGGCGATCATCTCGTAGCCAGAAACGTGGCGGCCTGCAGGGTCAATCAGGATGGGGCGGCTCTTGCGCTTCTTCATGGCCTTTAGCCAAGTAGGGATCAGGCTCTTGTAATAGCTAAGTGCCTTGTCCCAAACAGAAACAGAAAGGTCTTCGATGCTGTCGCGGATTTCTGCTTCGGTACTTGTTGCGGGCATGGGCTTTCCAAAACCGACACCCACAATGTTGTTGAAGTTCTGGGGGCGCATTACGCTTTCGGAGGCGTGGCTGTAACGGCTGCCCCAAAGTCCCTGAATGTAGAAAGGAACAATCTGTGCGTCGGTGTCCTTGATGGCTTCGGAATAATCCAGGGAGAACTTGGAAATATTGGGAGACTTTGAAACTTCGCCTTCGGGGAAGATCACCACGGCTTCGCCTTTCAGCAGGGCTTCGTGAATCTTTTCCATGGCGGGCTTGGGATCGCGGCGGTTGATGCTGATCAGGAACTTGCCGTGGGAAAGCCATCTCTGGTACCAGTCTGCCCAAGTGTTTCTGTTACTTGCGATGTGCAATGGACGGGGGCTGCTCATCTGGAGAACGGCCCAGTCGATAAAGCTGAAGTGTGGACCAACCAAGAGCAGCGGACCAGATTCAGGAATGTTGGATGCGCCCATCACCTTGACGCGGTAGCGGAATACGAAGGTAAAGGTGAAGCGAAGGACTGCGCGGAGTAATGCCATAGGAGTACTGCGTAAGGTCAGAATGAAGGTGAGGGCGAGAACTACGCCAAGAATCCAGAAACAATGGCGGACCTGAATGTTTGTGAAAATCAGGAGCAAGGTTTGACCACCCATAAGGATTGTCAGGATGATCATCTGGATCATATTGGAAACGGAGTGAATTCTTCCTGCGGTGCCCGGCTTGGTCAAATTCTGGATGGAGGTTCGCAGAATTACAAAGGCGCTACCAGTGCAAAGGCCAAGTACGCCGTAAAGAACAGCTTGAAGAACATCGTTCTGGGCGAAGGGAATAATGATCATGGTCAATGCAGAGCCGAAAGCAGCAAAGGGAATAATGCCTGTTTCTACAAAGCCCTTGGAGGAGGCGCTTGCAATGAGTGCGCCGACGATAAAGCTTGCTGCTGCGACAGTCACTGCGAAAACGAAACCGGCGGAAGTCAAGTTAAAAGTGTTTTCCACATTGTGGGAACTCATGTGCTGAGCCAACAACAGGAAAATCTGGATTACTCCCCAGAATGCGGACAAGCCAAGAATGGCGAGACGAGCACTGGGAATTTTCCAAGTGGCGGCAAAGACTCGCTTTGCGGAACGGTATCTGACTTCGTTACGCTTCACTCCCTGGATAAAGAAACTAATAATGGCTGCGGCGACTGCGGCTCCAAGATAGATGAACAAAATGTGGCTGAAGACAATGATGCCCAGGTAGGCCGCTAAAACAACGCCTGCCACGTAGCAGATGATGAATACAGCGTTTGCCCTGGCCAAGGTGTCGTCGTCGAAGATTTCCTTCATGGCGCTGGCGCGGGCCGGAACATGGAGCGCGTAGAAAACGCCGTAGAGACCAACCAATCCGTAGGCGACCCAGTTGCATCCGGTGACGTAGCAAACGGAAATCGCAGTAAGCGATACTGCCATGCCGACGTTGGACCAGGCCATGGCGCGCCCTTTGGAACGCTTGCCCACGAAGTGGCTTGCCGCCGGCATCATAAAGATACATGGAGCAAACATGGCGACCTGCAAAACAGCGCTTCGCCATAGGAAACTGGAACCCTCGTAGCTTTGACTAAGCCAGGTCTGGAAGTGAACGAAAATGCCCATCTGGACAAATGCACCTAGGAAGCAGACCAGAAAGAACGGGATGGTACCGGGGTTTTTGAAAAGTCTCATAAAGGAGGCCTTTGTTTATTTCTTTTTAAAGACTTTGCTGAAACAGAAGACGCAGAGCCCAATGATGACAGCCCAGGAGGCTATCATGAAAATGATACCGCTAATAGACAAATCCATTATTTGTCCTCCTTAAGTGCAATTTCATCGGAGTCACCCACAGGCATGTTCTGCGGATGGGTGGTTTCTCTGGTAGCTGCTCCGCCCTTACGCCAAACGTAGGCGATGACCACGTTCAACAAGATGGCCAGAACCAGAAGGAAAATTCGAATGCCCCAGGTGAATGCAATCTGGGTCATTTCAAAGCCGAGGAAGGTAACCATGGCATCTGCAGGAACGGCCTGCAGGCTTACCACCTTCCAACCGTCGTGGATGAGCCAAGCGATTAGCACAATGGCCAGGTAGGCAGGGCAAACATAACGGATAATGAACCTGAAGAACTTGGGAAGCTTTAGGGCTGCGCCTTCGTTCATCAAGGCGAAAGCTTCGGACTCCGGATTGCCGTTTTCGTCCTTTACGGTTGCAGACTTGCGCTTGCCCAAGACGAAGGAGAAGATGAATGCCTGGATGGTTCCGATGAACACCAGGAGGAAGCTTCCGCCCCAGAAGTCCAGTTCGTCTACGGCGCCGGCGGCAAGACCGAAGATACCCACAAGACCGCCAATGAAGGTCACGATACTGACGGTGGTGATGGAACCCTTACGGGAAAGCTTCACGTCGTCTTCGCAGAAACTGATCAAAGGCTGGATGATGGAAATGGCGCTGGTAACACCTGCGATGAACAGCATGCCAAACCATAGGGTCTGGAAGAATCCTCCAAAGGGCAGCTGGCCAAATACGAAGGGCATGGTCTGGAAGCCCAGGCCGAAAGTTCCAAGCTTGGCGCATTCTTCAATATTTGCTCCAGCAATAAGAATTGCCATGGGAATCACGATGGTTCCGCCCAGGATCACTTCTGCAAAACCGTTGGTGGAAGCTGCGGTCAGGGAAGAAAGAACCAGGTCTTCCTTGGGCTTCAAGTAGCTTGCATAGCAGAAAACGATACCCATACCAAGGCTCATGGTGAAGAACACCTGGCCAGAAGCTGCCAGCCAAACGCTGGGGTTGGTGATTTCAGAAAGGTTGGGGTTCCACACAAAGGCAAGACCCTTGCCGATTCCATCCAGGGTAAGTACGCGTACCACCAGGATAAGGCCCATGACCAGGAGGATGGGCATGGTAATCTTGTTCACACGTTCAATGCCCTTGCGGACGCCGAAGCTAAGCAAGGCCATATTGCAGGCGAAGGTAATCAGGAAGAAAATAATGGCGGCGGGGAAGGGACCCAGCTGGGTATTCAGCATAATATAGCTGCCGAAGAATTCCTTCATGGGCTCGTATCCGCCCTGAACCACTTCCATCAACTTGCCGGTAGCGGAGTAGTAGGTAAATGCCAGGATCCAGGACTGGATGAACATGTAGTAGAAGCTGATGAACAGCGGGGGCAAAATGTTCAAGGAACCCAGGTGCTTTGCCCAGGGTTTTTCGCCCAAAAGATAATGGAAGCCACCGGGTGCTGTTCCGTGATGGCGGGCGCCTGCGGCACGGCCCAAGGTCCATTCCATCCAGGAAAGAGGGATACCCAGGAGTAAGAATGCAATGAGGTAGGGAATAATGAAGGCGCCACCACCATTTGTGGCTGCCTGCACCGGGAATCTTAAGAAGTTACCGAGACCGACAGCGGAACCAGCCACTGCCAAGATGACTCCCAGTTTGGAGCCCCAGTTATCGCGTTTGTTCTTCATATAACGTCCTATATATAATCGCGGAAAATTTAGAATTTTTGTACATCTTCACGAAAAGTGTGCTCTAAATCACCCCTAGCATAGGTCCTAATTTAGCCCGCTTACTGCTGTATACAGAAAAAGATGAAAAAAGTTGCAAAAACCGCAAAAAAATGGGTATCTTGTGGATACAACGCAATCAAGTTGCAAAGGATTGGTAAAATGATCGACGTTAAGGGCAAATGGACCTTGATTACCGGCGGCTGCCGTGGTGTTGGCCGTCTCACCGCCATTGAAATGGCAAAGCTTGGTGCAAACATTATTCTTCAGGGCCGCTGCAAGGCTAATGCAGACAAAGTAATTGAAGAACTCAAGCCTTATGGTGTCGAAGTCCGTGCCGTTGGTTGTAACCTCGAAAGCGCTGACGAAGTGGCTGCCGCCCTCGCTGAAATCGATTCTTGGGGCATTCAGGTGGATTTGGTGTTCAATAACGCCGGTCTCATGAGCCATTATTTCCAGGATTACCTGTCCAACACCATGGAAGACTTCCATCATGCTATGGCAGTGAACTTCTATGCTCCCATCCAGATTGCCTACCATTTCTTGCCGGGCATGATCAAGCGTGGCTTCGGCCGTATGCAGCTCACCACCAGCGGTATCGCTAATGAACCAGAATTGATGGGCTATGCTTGCGCAAAGGCAGCTCTCACCAAGTTCGTGAAGGACTTTGCTGTGAAGCTGAACGGCACTGACGTGATGATGAACGTCATGGACCCGGGTTGGCTCCGCACCGATCTTGGTGGCCCCAACGCTCCTAACGCTCCTGAAACTGTTGTTCCTGGCTCTATGATGGGTGTCCTTCTGGACGACAAGAAGAGCGGCCGTTGGTTCAACGCTCAGGATTACACTGGAATGACTTTGACTGACGCTTTGGCTAAGGCCGCAAACGTTCAGTAAACGGAATCCTCCTAACCCCCAAAAAAGCTGGTGGTGGCCTCGGCAACCACCAGTTTTTTTATCGCCCCGGCCCTTGTTTATGTCATCCCGGCCTCTGCGCCGGGATCTCCATTCCACCATGTCATCCCGGCCCCGAGCCGGGATCTCCATTCCACCATGTCATCCCGGCCTCCGAGCCGGGATCTCCTTTCTACCATGTCATCCCGGCCTTGAGCCGGGATCTAATATTTTATATATATTTTAAAATATGAATAACAATTCCTCCCGCTCCAAGCTCCGCGACGAAGTCTACACTCAGATGATGGTGGCACAGGCTCGTCTTAGTAAAGATCAGAACACCCAGATGGGTGCAGTCCTTGTCAGTGCCGATGGCCGCGTTATTAGTACCGGCTACAATGGCGCTCCCGCAGGCTTCGATGACGAAACCGTGCCTTACACCCGTGAAAAGCAGAAACTGGCATATGATCTTTTGGACGCTGATTCAGGAGAACTGTTAAGCCATCATGAATTCGAAGCCAACAAGTATCCTTTCATGGTTCATGCAGAAATTAACGCCCTGCATTACGCCCGCGGTAAGGTTCCTGCCGGCTCCAAACTTTATGTGATTGGTTTCCCCTGTGAACGCTGCGCTTTGGATGTGAGCCTTTCTGGTGTTGCTGAAGTATTTGTGACCAAGGATGATTACGATCCCAAGTCCACCTTGAACAACAGCCGCGATACGGCTTACTACATGTTCGCCCAGGCGGGCATTGTGGTGACCCTTTGTGGAAAGCGTATCCGCCCGGTGGTTTCAAAACCGCAGTAGCCAAAGAAATCAACCTGCGCCGATACAAATTAGCGCAAAGTTGTTTGAATTTTTGAGGACAATTTAACCCTGGTCAAAAGCCAGGGCTTTTTTATGGTCGCAAATTTACAGAAAGTGTATGATACGTTGGATTTAAACGTTTTTTACGCACTTTGTTTTTTCCTGTATACACTTTGTTCGTAGGAATCCTTTAAAAAACATGCTCAAGAGATTATTTTTGTATCGGTGTTTAGGATTTATTTGTTTCGAATAAAACCTTAGATGGGAGTAACGATGGGTAAAAAATCGCTATTGGCGTATTCTTTTGTTGGTTTGGCTTTCTTGGGTGCATGTACCCAGTCCGCCAACGAACCTTCCGAAAATGTTTCAAAAAATGAATCCAACGGTGGTGTGCAGCTGGCCTGTTCCACCGAAAGTCTTGCCGATAGTTCTGGTATTAAGATCATTTGCGGCGGTGATTCCATCGGCGTGGTCTATAATGGCTTGAACGGTGCCGACGGTAAGGATGGCAAGGACGGTACCAATGGCGTAGACGGAAAAGATGGTATCAATGGCGTGGATGGTAAAGATGGTGCCAATGGTAAGGATGGTCTAGATGGTTTGAACGGCCTTAATGGTATCAATGGTAAGAATGGTGCTGATGGCGCTTCCTGTACAATTATTCCCTTGGAAGGCATCGACGGACACAAGATTGTCTGTGGCGGAGATTCCCTTGGTGTTTTGCTAAATGGTGTTAATGGCACCAATGGCACCGATGGTAAGGATGGTGTCGATGGCAAAGATGGCGTTGACGGTAAGGATGGGGTAGGTTGTACTGCAACTGCCGCAACGGATGCAGAAACTGGCAAAACGGGCTATCTCATTCAATGTGCAAATGGTGAACCTCAGTACATTTGGAACGGCACCGATGGTAAAGATGGCGTTGACGGTAAAAATGGTGTCGATGGCAAAGACGGCGTTAACGGCAAAGACGGCATTAATGGTAAAGATGGTGTAGACGGCAAAGATGGTGTTGACGGTAAGGATGGGGTAGGTTGTACTGCAACTGCCGCAACGGATGCAGAAACTGGCAAAACGGGCTATCTCATTCAATGTGCAAATGGTGAACCTCAGTACATTTGGAACGGCACCGATGGTAAAGACGGTGTTGATGGTAAAGATGGCGCCGATGGTAAGGATGGCTCTTCTTGCTACGTAGTTGAAAATGCCGCAATCAACGGCTTTGATGTTTACTGTGGCGAAAAGCTGGTCGGATCCTTGAAGAATGGTGCTGACGGCAAGGACGGTGCCGACGGTAAGGATGGAACCAATGGGTCTGACGGTAAGGACGGCGCAAGCTGCACGAATACCGCTGTAACGGACCCTGTCACTGGTAGAACCGGCGTAAGCATCAAGTGCGGTGACGCCGAAGCAACCACCATCTGGAGCGGCCTGGATGGCCAGAATGGTACCGATGGCGCAGCCGGCCAGGATGGTGCCGACGGTAAGGATGGCAAGGACGGTGCTTCTTGCTACATCGTGACGAACACTGCAATCGACGGCTATGACGTTTACTGCGGTACCGAGAAGGTTGGCGAACTCAAGAACGGCAAGAACGGCGCCGACGGTCAGAATGGCTCCGACGGCAAGGATGGTGTGAACGGTACTGATGGCAAGGATGGCGTCGATGGCCAGAATGGTACGAACGGAACTTCTTGCTATGTGACTGCAAATGCGGCAATCAACGGCTACGATGTTTACTGCGGAACTGAAAAGGTGGGTGAATTGCGTAATGGTCGTGACGGTGTTGATGGTAAAGACGGCCAAGATGGAGCCCAAGGTCCTCAGGGCGAAAAGGGTGACAAGGGCGATAAAGGCGACAAGGGTGATACTGGTGAAGCCGGCCAGCCCGGCCAAAATGGACAAGACGGCCAGAATGGACAAGATGGTCAGCCTGGCCAAAATGGACAAGACGGCCAGAATGGTACCGATGGCAAGGACGGTCAAGATGGCGTTGGCTGTATCTCTACAAATGTAACAGGCGAAGATGGCAGAACCGGCGTCATGATCCAGTGCGGTAACGGCGAACCCACCTACATCTGGAACGGCCTTGACGGCAAGGACGGCGTCGACGGTAAGGACGGTAAGGACGGCAAGGACGGTCAGGACTATATCCCGTCCAGCAGCTCCGTCGAGTCCAGCAGCTCCGAGCCGGAATCCTCCAGCAGTATTGTCGTGGAACTTTCCCAGGAATGTAAGGACCTGCGCGCCACAGAAGCAGACTTTGTTCCTCTGGAAAATGTTTACGGTTGTCTGCTTCCGGGTGAAAAAATTGCGGTTATTGTTCGACATGGCGAACGTGATGAAGAATGTACGGGAACAGAATGCGACTTGAACAACGCTGGCAAACAGCAGGCTACATACCTTGGCAATAAGCTGGGCGCATTGAATCTTCCTGATTTCTATTACATGAGTACAAACGTCTACCGAACCAAGGGAACGGTTTTAAATGTTTCTCAAGGTAAGGGCGAAAATATTCTTGACCAATCCATTTACTCTACAACAGAAAGTGTACATTACCTTCAGACCAGTGATGGAGACCTTAAGGGATCATGGTTCAAGAAACCCGGTGGCGGTCAATGCGGTACGGGAGATTGGGAATCCTACGCCAAGGCCGCTTATAATCCCGAGGTCTGCGCACAGGACTTTTATAATGCAGATGAACGCGTTAACGATTTTGTGCAGAAGTACTTTACATACGAAAATATGCACGATTACACGTTTGCCTCATCCCATGACCAATTTATCACTCCGTTCCTGATTGTTGTGACCAACCGTAAAATTGGGTTTGATTTCCACAACTACGGCTGGAATAGGGAAGGCTATAAGAGGTGGCCGAATTACCTCACTGGTGTGGCAATCATCGTAAATAGCCAAAATGAAGTTGACTTTGTCCCTGTAAAGGGCCTGAAGACTGGTCGACTGGGCGAACACTGCATGAATGGCCAAGAAGCGGAATACGCCTGTAAGATCTGGAAACAGTAAACGTATTGGTCTTAATCCCGATTCACGAATTTCTTTGCGTCTAAGTCCACGTAGGGAATATCCTATTGCTGTTCCGGGCATGCCGCAGACATTTCCATGGCGTTGCACCAATTTGCGGCATCTTTAGCCAAATCTCGCAATAAATCTTCTCTGGAGGTATATGTTGTATTGCAGCTTAAGTCCAGCGCTCCTTCTGAACAATCTGCAATATTTTCGACAAAACTTCCTCCTCTTGCGATGCAGCCTTCAATGAATTTTTCATAATTATCATTGCAGCTCTGCGATTCCCAGGAGAACTCGCCCTCTAGAGAGTAGCTTACAGATTCTCCTAGCTTATAGGTCTCAACCGTAACTCGCTCATAGACGTTTGTCGAATCCATTTTGCAATTCAGGAAACTTGCAAAAATGGAGTTTGTCAACGGATACAAAGTAATGTCGCATCTGTCGTTACGGACGAGTTCTTCTTGCGGGCGTGTTGACTGTGTCCCGTAATCACAGGTGTCGCAAACGTCCACAACGATATCGCCTGAGATATCGCCATCTTGCTTGCCAGAGCTGCTTTGCGCACTGGAACTGCTGTTAGACGCAATGATTGTATTCGGATCGTCTGAAGCACCGGCTGTTTTTTCACCGCAGGCGGCAAAAAACGTCGCGCCAATAAGGGCGGCTGCAAATAGACTAATTATTCTTTTCATTTTCAACCTCGCTTACGTTTTTTGTCAGCGGGAACAATTGCAAATTCAATCGGTACACCTGATCCAAATTTTCGTATTCGCATGCAATATCCATAATTCGCTTTCTGCATGCGTTCAGTTCGTCCACAATCCGCAGGTAGGCTTCCCGGTTTACACCGATAGTAACGCCGGTTACGTTGCGTTCTTCGCTATTGAATTTGTCCAGGGATTTCACACCCAATTCACCCATTTCACGATGCATAGCTCTAATGGCCAGAGGCAATCCTTCCTTGGATCCCGCCACAACCTTTTCGGTCTGCTCGTAAACATCCTGGGATTTTTCTACAAGAAAACCTCGTCTTACAAGGAAACCAAGTGCCGTGCGGACATCAATTGCGGAGACTTCCTGGCAACAGGCCTTTGCCAAATCGCCGGGCTTTGCTCCTGGCATCATGGGAGCAAGTTCGCGAATTACAGGGTAGGTCCAGTCCTGGTAATACTCAAAGGCTTCCGCATCGACAAGACGTACGCGATGTTCCATCGCGATCTGTCCCATCTTGTCAAGGAATTTCTTTTTCGTTTCGTCCTTGCTTGCGTTGCCAAATTCAACCATCAACTTGAAATAGTCCTGTTCATAGTCGCTCAAATTCATGGCGGCAGCTACACGGTCTACTCCAACGCGACTCAGGCTGCTTTTGCCTTCGCAGACCAGCTTCAGATAAACGGGCGAAGCGAATCCCGCCAATTTTGAGAACTCTCTCCACGAAAATACAGAAGTCCTCTTACGTTCGTCGTAAAAGTCCTGCATAAACTGGCGGTAATCCCGATATTCTATAACCGATTTCATCTTCACCCGAAATTTAGTTACTTGATCCTGAAGCTAGCAGCCACCATCCTTCATGCAGGAATCATCTGCGATCAACACGTCGACACTTTCCCTATCGGTATCAGTATCCAGTTCTGGCTGATCAATGGGCTCGCACATGTCCGCACAAATTTCCGCATCAGGTTCGCAAATCGATTGACAGGAGGTGGGCACAGATGGCGAACTATCATCGGCGCAACCTACCAGGGAGAGGCATAGGCAAATGCTTGCTGCAAGGGCCTTAATGAGATTGATTTTCTTGTTCATGGTAACCTCCAATGTTTCATACCCTTAATCTAGATTTAGTTGTACAAAAGGTGGCTATAAATGATACGAAACTCTAAAAAAAATGTGAAAAATTATGAAAAATTGACAAAACAAAAACGTGGATTAGTTGTGGATGATACGAATCGTATCATTTGAACTGGAATTTTTATAAAGGCTCTGTCAAGTCATTCCGTACACAAAAGAGCAGCTAACAAACAGACACTGTATACTTTCCGTGTTTATGACCATCCGCAGTCAAACCGCAGTCAAGCAGGGTCAGTTCAAGCGCAAATTCTCCCAAAACCGCCTAAATGTAAACTTGGGGTAACATTTGGGCAGGATTTAAACATTGTGGGTATACAGTGTCCTTTATAAAAGTGAAATTTTGTGCACTATTTTTGTCTGCTGACACATTTTGTCAGCGGGATTTAATTAAATTAGTGCACATGGTGGCAGTAAATAAGTCTAAAGCAAAAAAAGAAATTGAGTTTCTTTGTACAGAGTGCGGCAACACCACTCCCAAGTGGGCGGGCAAGTGTCCGTTCTGCGGAGCCTGGAGTTCCCTTAAGGAACATGTGGTTGAAGTGACCGATGCAGCGGCTGGCCGTGGTGGGCGAGGGCTGGGTGGTCCGGTGCATCAGGTTGTTGCCCTTAAGGATGTGGCAGTAGAAGATACAAAGCGATTGAGTACCGCAAATTCTGAGTTTGACCGTGTGTTGGGTGGAGGCTTTGCCCCAGGTTCTTTGGTGCTGATCGGCGGCGATCCCGGTATCGGCAAATCTACCTTGGTGCTGTCCACCTTGGCGACTATGAATGCGGCCGGCGTCAAGGCTCTTTATGTTAGCGGCGAAGAAAGTGCTGTGCAGGTCAAGCTCCGCAGCGAACGCCTGGATGTGGCTGGCTCCGATATGCTTTTGCTTTGCGAAACCAGCCTGGATAAGATTCTTGAACAGGCCAAGGAAATCAAGCCCCAGGTTCTGGTTATTGATTCCATCCAGACTGTGTATAAGGAGAATTTGGCGGGCACCCCGGGTAGTGCAAGCCAGTTGCGTGAATGTACCTTGGACCTGATGGTCTTTGCCAAGAATACGGGCTGCATTACCATTGTCATTGGCCATGTGACCAAGGACGGCCAGATCGCGGGCCCCCGCATTCTTGAGCACATGGTGGATACTGTTGCCTATTTCGAGGGCGATCGTAATCACCAGTATCGTTTGCTGCGTACCATCAAGAATCGTTTTGGGGCCACCGACGAAATCGGTGTCTTCGAGATGACAAGTCACGGACTTTCGCCCGTGGCCAACCCCAGCCGCGTCTTCTTGCAGGAGGGCATGCCGCCCACTCCCGGCAGCGTGGTCTGCTGTACGATGGAAGGTTCCCGCGCCCTCTTGTTCGAAACTCAGGCTTTGGTCAGCCAGACGAATTACGCGGTTCCACAACGTGTGGCCGCCGGCATCGATGCCAAACGATTGACCATCATACTAGCCCTGCTGGAAAAATTCGGCGGAATAACCATTGGAACCACCGACGTGTTTGCCACCATCGCCGGCGGCATGAAGGTGACGGATACTTCCTCAGACCTAGCGTTGGCCCTGGCCATCGCCAGCAACCACCTGGGGATTCCTCTGTCCCGTCAGACTATCGCCATCGGTGAACTTGGATTGTCCGGCGAAATCCGCGGGGTGAACCTGCTGGACCAACGCCTCAAGGAAGCCCGCCGCCTTGGCATGACGGAGGCTATCGTTCCTGCTAGTGGCGCCTTGCCTGAGAATACTAGCGGCATGAGTATTAAACGAGTCCATAGCCTGAGCGAAGCCGTGAACTGGCTTATGGACAAGAAGTAGCTTGCCGTGCTCGCCGGACCTGTGCGACTCGGCCACATTCGCGGTTGTATCACCTGCGACGCAACCATCCCCGCAGCGGCAGGCATAAAAAAAGACGTTCTTTCGAACGTCTTTTTTAAACTTATGAAGAGAAGTAAGATTATTCGTCGTCTTCGTCGTCTTCAACGACGCGCTTCTTCTTTTTCTTCTTCTTCGGCATATCTTCGTCGTCATCAGAAGAACGCTTCTTCTTCTTGCCTTCAACCTTCACGTCGGCAGCCTTTTCGCCGCGCTTGGTGAAGCCGTACTGACGAGGATCGAAACCAGACGGGAAACGAGTCTTGTTATCGTAGATCACCTTCTTAGCGGTGAACTTTTCGATCTTAGCTCCTTCCAGGTTTGCACCGGAGAAGTCAACGTCGTTCATCTTGGTATCGGCGTCGATCTTGATGCCCTGCATGTTGGCGTTGGTGAAGTTAACGAATTCCAGCTTTGCACCGGCGAAGCTTACGCCACCCAGCTGAGCCAGGATGAAGTCAGAACGCTGGATGTTGGAGTTTGCAAAGTTAGCCTTGGTCAGGTCAGCTTTGTCGAAGATGCTCTTGAACACGAAAGCGCCATCGAACACGGCCTTCAGCATTTCTGCTTCCTTGAAGGAGTTCTTTTCGACGGTTGCATCGAAGAAGGAAGTCTTGCTCAGCTTGGCCTTTTCGAGGGAACTCTTAGCGAGAGTACCCTTATCGAATACCACGCCGGTCAGGTCCTGGCCATCGAACTTCATGTTCTTGACGGTAGCCTGAGCGAACTTAGCCTTCTGGAGCTGAGTCTTGGAGAGGTCGACATCGTTGAATTCGGTCAAGGAGAGGTCGGCTTCCTGGAAGTTGACGTTCTTGAAGTCGGCGCCCTTCATGTTGACCTGGGAAAGACCGGCCTTGGCGAAGTTCACGTCGATCAGGTCGGCACCCTTGAAGTTTGCAGCAATCAGGTTACATGCGGTAAAGTCGGTCTTCACGAGGGTTGCCTTGCGAAGGTCGGAGTTTGCCATCAATGCACGAGAGAAGTTTGCGTTGGTGAGGTTGGCCTTGTAGAAGTTAGCTCCGGTAAGGTCAACGTCCATCAAAGAAGCCTGAGTAAGGTCAGACTTTTCGAAGCTTGTGTTTTCGTCAACCTTCATAGCGTCCAGACGGGCGTTCATGAGCTTGGTTGCGGGGAACTGGCTACCGAGGAGGGTTGCGCGGTAGAGGTTTGCGCCTTCCATATCGGCACCTTCGAAGGTGGAGTTACGGATGTCTGCACCGCTAATGATCACCTTCTTAAGAGAAGCGCCTTCGAAGTTAGCGTCACTAATCACAGCGTTCTGGAAGGAAACTTCGTCAAGGATAGCCTTTGAGAAATTCGGCTTTTCACCAGTTGCACGACGGAAGTCGGTGGTGTTCTTGACAGCCTTTGCCTTGGAGAAATTATAGCCGTCAATCTTCTTATTACTAAAAGAAACGTTCAGGTCCTTACCCTGCCAGTTATCCTGGGCAAAGACGTTCATTGCCAAGGCACTGATGAGGCAGAGACCGAACTTGGATACTCTCTTCATATTCATATTAACACATTCCCTTTTAAGGATGATAAATCGTATAGCCCTAAAATAACTAAAAAAATGTGAAAAACTACACATCAAATAAAAAAAACTCAATAAATAAAAGCTAATTTTTAGGCCGAAATGAGTTTTTTTGCATCAAACCAGTATGATGTAGTGGTTTGTGGGGCTGGTCCTGCCGGTCTCATGGC
>JAKSIE010000021.1 GCA_024398995.1 Fibrobacter sp. | reverse complement strand
CTGCAGCCTGGAGGTCGGACAAGCGACCGTTGGTGCAGGAGCCTACGAAGGCGATATCAATCGGGGTGCCGATCATCTTGCCACCTTCTTCCCAGCCCATGTATTCATAAGCTTCGGAGATGACCTTCTTTTCGGAGCCTTCGAATTCAGAAATCTTCGGCATGTTGTCGTTGAGCTGGATTGCCTGTGCCGGAGTGATACCCCAGGTCACCATGGGTTCCAGGTTGTCGCAGTTGATTTCGATTTCGTCGTCGAACTGAGCGTCGGCGTCGGTAGCGACGGACTTCCAGTAAGCGACAGCTTCATCCCACTTGTCTGCCTTGGGAGCGTAGGGCTTGCCCTTCAGGAATTCGAAGGTCTTTTCGTCGGGGTTGCAGTAGCCAACGCGTGCGCCGCCTTCGATAGCCATGTTACAGATGGTCATACGGCCTTCCATGCTCATAGCTTCGATAACAGGGCCTGCAAATTCGTAAGCGTAGCCAACGCCACCGTTCACGCCAAGCTTTGCGATGTAGGCGAGGGCGACATCCTTGGCGGTAACACCCGGCTTCAGCTTGCCGGTGAAGTTGATGCGGCGGGTCTTGAGGGGGCTCATGGCCAAAGTCTGGGTAGCGAGAACGTCGGCAACCTGGCTAGTACCGATACCGAATGCGATAGCGCCGAAAGCACCGTGGGTAGCAGTGTGAGAGTCTCCGCAAGCGACGGTCATACCCGGCTGGGTAACGCCTTCTTCGGGGCCAACAATGTGGATCACACCCTGTTCGCAGGTCTTGGGGCCAAAGAACTTGATGCCGTTGGATTCGGTGTTCTTTTCGATATGGGAGAACATTTCTTCGGAAATGCCGTCCTGGAGGGGGCGGTTGCGTTCCGGGAAAGTGGTGGGAATAATGTGGTCGACGGTAGCGAAGGTGCGTTCCGGGAACAGGACCTTGGTGCCTTCTTCACGAAGGGAAGCGAATGCCTGGGGGCTGGTCACTTCGTGGCAGAGGTGGAGACCGATGAAAAGCTGGCACTGGCCGCTGGGGAGCTTAGCAACAGTGTGGCTTTCGAAAATTTTCTGGTATAATGATTTTCCCATATTGTGTCTCGTTTGTTGTTTTTTACAAAAAACCGTAGGTCTACTTTACGCAGACCTCTAAAAATCGGGAGGAAATATAGCAATTTTGGTAAAATCCGTGGAGGACTTGGCTTGTTGTGGGTGTTGTGTGCGTTACATCATATTGAACACGCTTGTATACAGCAAATGGTCCAAAAATGTTTAAAAACCTCTATATTATATATATATTGGCAAAAAAATGAGGAAATTAGCTATGAAATACCCTTATTTAGTTTTGGCCGCAATGGTCTCGTCTTTTGGTCTTTGGGCTTGCGGTGACGATCCGAAGCCCTCCCAGGGTTCCGACGACCCGTCTTCCAGCGCCACCATTGGTGGTGGTGATACTCCTGCAGAAAGTTCTAGCTCTGCAATCAAGGTGGATGACCCCAACGCTGCAATTACCACCGTTCCTAACCAGAATGTCGCTACTACCAGTATCTCCCTTACGGGTTCCGCTGCAGTGGGCCCCATGAAAAAGGGTACAACCATAAGCGTTACTGGCATCGATCCTTCGTCTTTTGCCACTATGGGCACCGCAGCTCAGGCAACCGTTTCTACCGACAATGGCGACTTTACGCTCTCCGGTTCCGTGGGTTCTCCCTATGTGACTGTGTCCGCAACCGGATCTTACTACAACTACATTCTCGATGAAAGTTATGGCCCCGTTACTTTGGATGCCGTCGCTAATGTTACCGGCAAGACTAGCTTGAACGTGAATGTCCTGACCCACGTTGAAGCCGCTCGTGTCAAGACGTTGGTCACTGCAAACGGCATGACTTTTAACGATGCAAAGATTAAGGCAGAAAAGGAAATTCGCCTTGCTTTTGGCCTTCCGTCTGATTCCACGCTGTTTGAAGACATTTCCATTACCTCCGGCTCTCAGGCTGGCGCAAATCTTCTTGCAGTGACTTCCGCTCTCATGGGTGAACTTGACGGAACGTCCTTCAACAGCTTCCTGAAGTACATCACCGAAGACATTGCTGCTGACGGTACTTGGGATGACGAATCTGCCAAGGCAAAGTTCGGTGACGACGCCTTCGGTTTGCCAGTGAACCCTTCTGTGCTCTCTCTTAAGGCATATGTAGGCAAGCCTGTTAGCTATTTTGAAAGGGAGATAGCTGGATTCTGGGGCGTTCAATATGGCCTGGGCTTCTGTGTTGAAGATGGAGTTCTTGCAACCTGCTCCAATACGAAGAGTACAAACTCTGGCAAGTCCTTTATGTGTTCCGAAGGCAAGTGGAGCATTGTTACAGAGGATATCTTGAACAGTATCGCTCTGGTTCCGGTTCTTGGCGAATGCACCTCTGCAAATGAAGGTGTCATGAAGGACAACGCCGGCACTTACTACACCTGTAAGAAGAAGTTCTGGGTTAAGGCTTCTGCCGATGAAATCGCAAATAGCATGATTGCTGCGACTGCAGGCGCTTGCGATGATACCAAGTATAGTAAAATTCAGACCTATAACTCTAAGTTCTATGTTTGCGTGCCTCCCGTTTGGACTCCGGCCGCTCATACTCCGGTGGACTATTCCAAGGGCCGTGCCATGAATAAGAAGCTTGGCAAGGGTATCAATTTCGGTAACTCTTGGGACGCTCCGAGCTCCAATGACGCTGGCTGGAGCAACCCCATCGATCCTAGCGATTTCGCCAAGGTAAAGGCTGCCGGCTTCAATTCTGTTCGTATTCCGGTCCGTTGGTACACCGGTATGGATAGCAAACTCTCTGGTGTCAAGAGCCATGTGACCGCAGCAATCAATGCTGGCCTGGTCGTGATTATCAACTATCATCACTACGAACCCATGCTTCAGGCTGCAAAGTCCGGTGGAAGCACCTTTACCAGCAAGCTGAGTGAATTCTCTGGCGAATGGAAAAAGATTGCGCAGAATTTCGACTCCTTCGCTGACGACATGCTTGTTTTCGAAGTGTTTAACGAACCCCACGATATCTCCGCCGACGCCGTGGATAAGATCATGAATACCGGTTATGAAGCAATCCGTTCCGTATCCAAGGGCAAGACCATCATGTTCGAAGGTAATGATTACGCCAAGTTCAGCCAGGTTGCTAAGGTAAGCATGCCTGCCGATGGCAACATCATCTTTACTGGCCACTACTACGAACCGTATACCTTCTCTCATCAGGGTTCTCATAGCGGCGATGGTTCTTGCAGTGGTGATGCTGCATACGCCAGCAAGGCAACTGCTGACTTGAAGGAATACACGGACAAGGCAACGATTGCCTATCCTGACCTTAACGGTGGCCACATTCCTCTGAACATGGGCGAATTCGGTGTTGCTAAGGTTTGCGGCGTCTCCGACACAAAGCGTGCCCAGTGGACAAAGAATGCAAGACAGGCTGCTGAAGCAAACGGTATGTCTTGGCACTACTGGTGCTTCAAGAACTGCGGTGGCTTCGAAGCTTACAATGGCAGCTGGATGGGCGGCTTCCTGGATGCCTTCGGCCTTTAATCCGTAAGTCGAAAACTTTAAGAAACCCCGGACCTGTTCCGGGGTTTTCTTGTATTTAGATTGGTGTGGAGCTTGCACGTAAAAAAACACCTGCTTGTTGGCAGGTGCTTCTAATCTTAAGTCTTACGCTCTAAAGCTCTGGAATTAGTATTCTTCCAGCTGGGTGTTGAACTGGTACTTTTCCTTGTAGTAGGCCAACATGTCGTCGGTGCTAGTGAAAGCACCACCGCGGATTGCTTCGCGAACTTCGGGATCCTGGCGGGACATTTCAATGATTTTTGCATCAACGTCCTTGAACATCAGGATGTTTGCGGCCATGGCCACGTGGTTTTGATTGAAGTTCAGGCTATAGCGGCGTTCCAGAGTCTGGAAAAGTTCGGACTGGCACTGGTTTTCGGGAGGGTTGCGCTTTACAACGGGCATGTAGCACTTGTCGATGTATTCCTGCTTCAGGGACACGATCATGTTGTCGATTGCGGGAATGTTTTTGCCAGGTTCGTGAGATGCCAGTTCGGACTTCGGAGTGACAATTCCGGAACATCCGGCGAGGAGGGCTACGGTCATGGTTGAGAAAGCCAAAACACTAAACTTCATTGATTTTTCCTTTTGATAAACCCTTTTTGACCAAATCCCTAATTCCATGTACAAAGTTATTTAATTGTGTAAAAATTGTCGAGATAGACAAGGTAACATTTCTCTTACAAAACGCTTTAAATAAATGAAAAATCCCTGTTTTGGGGGGCTTTGTCACTATTTCGTGAGGCATGTCACAGCGCTTTAGACGTTGTGTAAAACGCAACAGGACATAAGAATCTAAAGGGGTTGAGGTCCATCCCAGAGTTGTTTGTTTACCGCCGCTCAGAAAACGAGAAAAAGTCCGTGTAGCGGACTTTTGTGAGTGGAGACTCTAAAGGGGTAGGGGCCCCCTGAGCAGGGAGTTTACCTACTCTTGAAACAAAAGAATCTAAAGGGGTTGAGGGGAATGCCCCTCTATCGGAAACTTTGAGAATCAAAGTTTTCGTAGGGGAGTTCGAGGGGGGCTCAGCCCTCCCTCGAATCATATTAAGGACTGTTCGGTTTGAACTTATAAAACCATTGAATCGGGTCGATTACGTTGTACCTAACATTGCCGATTCTCTTGGAACCGTTCTTGTCGATGAGGCCAGTAACCACGTGGGCGTGGGGGCCTGTAGTATGTCCTGTGGTGCCGACTGTTGCGATGGGGTCGCCGGCCATAACTTCCTGACCATCGAGGTAAAGCAGCTTGTCGCAGTGCATGAACAAAATAACGTCTTTTTCGCGGACGAGGCCGATGATCACGCCACCGCGTTCGTCGCGACTCGTCCAGGCCTTTGCTGCGAAGGGGGCGAGGATGCGGGCTCCCTGGCGGCTTGCCAAGTCGATGCCGTTGTGCTGACGCATGTTTGCAGTGGCGGTGGCATGGTAGAATTCCGTTAAGTAGCTGACACTGTCAGAAACGATTGATGTCCAGTATTTCCAGGCGGCGCCGATGGAGTCGGATGCTGTTTTATGGAAGAAGTCCGGACGTGAGAACTTTAGGATTGTTCCTTCTGGAGGAATGTTGAAATTGTTCTTTTCCCAGGAATCAAGCGGGTAACCGTTTTCTTCCAAGGTGACGTCCACGTACTGGCGGATCATGCGTTCGTTTGTAATGAGAGCGTTGAATCGTCCGATGGCGTAGCGTGCGATGCGCTGCATGCTTTCCTTACCGTCGAATGTGTATTCGAAGGACGGCGCCACTGCAATCTTGTCGCGTTCGTGTCTGCGGTCGCGCAAGTTGGATATGCTTGGATCCACCTTAGTTACAAAGAAGAAGGGGAGCGCCATGGCTATAAGCAGGAACAGCGGGAAAGTCTTCTTGAAAATCTTGGAAATACCATCCAGCGGGTTCTTTTGAAGAATGCCGATTTTGTGAAGGTTCTCCACAATCTTTGCGAAGGCTGCTGGATCCTTTTGCCAGTTGCACTTGCGGATTTCTGTGCAGGCGGACTCGCTCTTGGCAACAGCCTTCGCAGCTCTCGGGAAACGTTTCTTGACGGGCTTTGTAGGCAATAGCCACAGCAGGGGAGCGGTCTGTAGGCTTGGGGCGTCTTCGAGATAGATGGATGCATTCTCGACGCTGTCGCTTTCAATGATCAGCAGACGAGCTACGAGGGAGATTCGCTTTGCTTCTTCTTCGTTTATTTCAGAAGGCAGGATTCCCACGACTTGTGGAACCACCTTCTTGATGAGTTGCAGATTCTGGTAGAGATTGCGGAACTGTTCATCGCTCACGGGGAGCGCTCTTGCCCCGGTAATAGTCCAACTTGATTCTTCGGCCGAGAACTTGTCCAACTCTTCCTTGGAAAGAATGTTGTTGAAGAGGTAATCGCAGCTGAATGCTGTATTGCCCTTGAAATGGTTCTTTCCGGAAAAGTCCACAATAACAAAACGTGCGCCGACGTTCATCGCCAGCGCAAAGTTTTGCAAGGATTCTAGAGGGATCTCCGATTCGCCGGGGAAGGCGAAAAGGGTCAGGCCGCCTTGCTTGAACAAGTTGTCCAGAACCTTTTTCTGCACCTAGACTCTCTAAGGATTAAGCCTTCTGAGTGCCGCGGGGATAGGTAAAGCCTGCGGGAGGAACTGCAACAAACTTGTCGATCTGCAGATAGAGTTCTTCTGCGGAAGCGGACGGGTTGAAGTAGATTTCCTGGTTGCGGTTCTGGGTACGGCCCTTGAGGGGTTCGCTACGGCGAGAACGGCTTACGACACCGAGGGGGAGCACTTCCAAAAGTGGAAGCAGGTTGAAATAGCGGAACAAGCTGAAGTTCTTCTGCCAGGTGGAACGTTCTGCCAGAACAGCGAAGGTACCGTCGAAGATAGCCTTGGACTGGAGAAGTTCATCAGAAGTCATGGTGACCAGTTCGTGATTGGTGGGGAAGTTGTTCACGAAGTTGACCATGTCGCCCTTGAGATAGTTGGCGTCGCAGAGGAAAACGAATTTCATTGTTTTTACCCGTTTTTTGTGTGTTTTCGTTGTTTTTTTTACAAAGATAACCTTTTTACTGGCCATTGTCATCAAAATCAAGGGGTGTTTGACCTTGGATCACCCTTAAAAATGCAGTTTTTTCAAAAAATTTACAATTGTACGGTGAGATGCACGTAACTCGTTGAGTATCAATGATTTACGATTTTTTTTAGAAATGATTTGGAAACAAAGTGGCGTTTTTTATGGTAAAAAAGCGGTTTTTTGTAAACTTTGTGATTTAAATCATTATATTTGGATTTATAAAACACGCATGAACCACTAGCGTGCTTTGATGATTTTTAAAGCAAATGTGGATAGATGTATTTATGGGAGATCATAAATGAAACGTAAAAATTGGTCTGTAACGGCTCTCCTGGCTTCTGCAGGGTTGTTGGCTTCTTGGGGTATCGCCCAGGAAGCTTCCGACGTTCCAGCCGTTGAAAACGAAGCTCCGTCAGTGAATGGCATTCCGGGGGAATCCATCGATGAAGGTGGCAAGTTTGCACCGATCAAGTTGGACAAGTATGTTTCCGACGATACGGACAAGCCTGCTCAGCTGAAGTGGTCTGTTTCTGGAAACAAGAAACTCAAGGTAACCATTTCTCCGGATCGCGTCGCTACTATTGAAACCCCTGACCAGTATTGGAATGGTAACGAAGATATTACCTTCGCTGCTACCGATACCAAGGGTGCCATTGGTTCTGAAACAGTGAACTTCAATGTGGAGTCCGTGAACAATCCGCCGGTGGTGGCTCAGATTCCTGACCAGACCATCGACGAAGGTAAGCAGTTCACCAAGATCCGTCTCGACGACTTTGTTACTGACCCCGACCATCCCAAGAACCAGATGCTCTGGGAATTCGATATCCAACCGGTGGGCAAGGATCAGGCCGAAGGCGACCTGAATGTTGAAATTGATCCAAACCGTGTTGCAACCATCGTGATTCCCGATACCAACTGGTATGGTGCTGCAAAGATCAAGTTCACCGCTACCGACGGCGAATATGCTAGCGACTCCAAGACTGCAACCTTTACGGTCAAGTCCATCAACGATGCTCCGGTTATGCAGAAGATTCCTGACCAGACCATCGAAGAAAAGAACGAATTCGAATCCATCAGCCTTACGGATTATGTAAGCGACATCGATGATGATGTTTCTAAGCTTAAGTGGACTGTGGAAGGCGGTAAGGATCTCAAGATCGATATCGACAAGTACGGTACCGCAAATATCAAGATCCCCAACGAATTCTGGAATGGTTCCGAAACCTTCGTCTTTACAGCAACTGACCCGGCTGGTGCTTCTGCCAAGTCCAAGGTCACCTTCACCGTGAAGTCCATCAATGACCCTCCTGAATTTGTACAGGATGTTCCTGAACAGACTATCGATGAAAAGCAGGAATTCAAGCCCATCGAACTGGATAAGCTGGTTAAGGATCCTGACCACTCCTTCGAACAACTTAAGTGGACTGTTTCTGGCAACAAGGACCTGAAGGTAAACATTGCCGGCAAGACTGCAAAGATTGTCATTCCGAACAAACTCTGGAATGGTTACGAATCTATTAAGTTCAAGGTCTGTGACCCGGCTGGCGCATGCGCTGAATCCGAAAACACCTTCACCGTGAACTCTGTGAACGATGTGCCGGTATTCACCAAGGCCATTCCTAACCAGACTATCGACGAAAAGAAGCAGTTCGTCAAGATCAAGCTTGATGAATTTGTTAAGGATGCCGACCACAAGAATTCCGAACTCTCCTGGGAAGCTGACGTTAAGCACCAGGGTAAGGAACCTGAATCCGGTACCCTCAATGTGAATATTGATGAATCCCATGTGGCTTCTATCGAAATCCCGGATACCTACTGGAACGGTACCGCTGTGGTGACCTTCACCTGTACAGACCCGGATGGTGCATCCATCAAGCAGGACGTTACTTTGACTGTAAAGTCCATTAACGACGTTCCTGTATTCACCAAGATTCCTGACCAGACCATTGAAGAAAAGAACGAACTTTCTTCTATCGTCCTTGATGAATATCTGACCGATGCCGACCACGACATCTCCAAGCTCAAGGTCGAAATTACCGGTAACAAGGATATCAAGGTTAACCTGAACCAGAAGACTCGCGAAGTTTCCTTCAAGACTCCGAACGAACTCTGGAATGGTTCTGAAACTCTGACCTTTACTGCAACCGACCCGGAAGGTGGCGTTGCCAAGACCCAGATGAAGCTCACCGTGAAGTCCATCAACGATCCTCCCGTTATGAAGGACATCCCGGAACAGAACATCAAGGAAAAGGAACAGTTCAAGCCTGTTGAACTGGACAAGTTTGTTGAAGATCTGGACCACGCTAAGGAAAAGCTGAAGTGGACCGTTACTGGTAATCGTGAACTCAAGGTTACCATCGATCCGTCTCGCGTCATGAAGATTGTGCCGCCGTCTCCTCAGTGGAATGGTTCCGAAACCCTCACCATCAAGGTGACCGACCCGGAAGGCGCAACCGACGAACGTACCGTTTCCTACACTGTGGAATCTGTGAACGATGTTCCTGAATTTGTAAAGCAGGTCCAGCCCCAGACCATTAAGGAAAAGGGTCAGTTCCAGCCCATCAAGCTTGGCGAAATGGTTCGCGATCTCGACCACAAGCTTAGCGATCTTACCTTCTCCGTAGACGTAAAGTCAACTGTTAAGGGCAAGGAAGCTGGCCTTACTGTTGAAGTCGATGCACAGAATGTCGCAAAGATCATTATCCCGGATAAGCTCTGGAACGGTGCTGACGAAATCACCTTCACTGTCACTGACCCGGAAGGCGCTAAGGCTGTTTCTAAGGCTCTGTTCACTGTTCAGTCTGTGAACGATGTTCCGACCCTCAAGAAGATTCCTGACCAGATGATTGACGAAAAACAGGAATTTGCTTCTATCAACCTTGCTGAACTTGCAGCTGATGCTGACCACGCATTCAAGGATTTGAAGTGGACTGTTGCTGGCAACAAGGATTTGAAGATTGACATTTCCAAGGATGGTGTTGCAACCATCAAGACCCCGAACAAGCTCTGGAATGGTTCTGAAAAGGTTATCTTCACTGTTACCGACCCGGAAGGCGCATCTGCTAAGTCCGAAGCCGTGTTCACCGTGAAGTCCATCAACGATCCTCCGGTCATGAAGGACATTGCTAACCAGACCATCAAGGAAAAGGGTGAATTCAAGACTATTAGCCTGAACGACTTCGTTTCTGACGAAGACCACGACAAGAAGAACTTGAAGTGGACTGTTTCTGGCAACAAGGAACTGAAGGTTGTTGTCGACGCTAACAAGGTTGCAACGATTTCTACTCCCAACAAGTACTGGAATGGTTCTGAACAGATCACCTTCACTGTCACCGACCCGGAAGGTGCTGCTGACAAGCGTACCGTGACCTTCACCGTTGAATCTGTCAACGACCTGCCTGAATTCGTCAAGCCCATTAAGGACCAGACCATCCAGGAAAAGCGTGAATTTGCAATCATCAACCTGAACGATATCGTTAAGGATCCGGACCACAAGTCCGAACAGCTCTCCTGGTCCTTCGACGTTAAGCCTGCCAAGGGTGCTCCGAAGAACTACACTCCGCAGCTCTCCGTAACCGTTGATGACCAGCGCATGGCAAAGATTGTTATTCCGGACAAGTACTGGAATGGTGCCGAACAGATCACCTTCAAGGTGGAAGATCCGGAAGGTGGCAAGGCTACTTGCACCGCTCTCTTCACCGTATCCTCTGTGAACGATGCTCCGACTATTGGCCAGATCAAGGATCAGACCATTGAAGAAAAGCAGGAATTTGCTGCTTTCAACCTGGCTGAACTCGTGAAGGATCCGGACCACGCCTTTGATAAGCTCAAGATCGAAGTTACCGGCAACAAGGATCTTAAGGTCAATGTCGCTAAGAATGGCGAAGTTACTGTTAAGACCCCGAACAAGCTGTGGAACGGCACTGAAAAGCTGACCTTCACTGTTACTGACCCTGAAGGTGCTTCTGCCAAGACTATGGCAACCTTTACCGTGAAGTCCATCAACGACGTTCCGGTCATGAAGGATATTGCTAACCAGACCATCAAGGAAAAGGGTTCCTTCAAGTCCTTCAACCTGGATGAATTTGTTGAAGACCTTGACCACCCGAAGAACAAGCTGAAGTGGAAGATTGAAGGCGCCAAGGAACTTAAGGTTGCTATGGACGCTAGCCACAATGTTTCTATTACTCAGCCTAACCCGTTCTGGCATGGTTCTGAAACCATCAAGTTCACCGTTACCGACCCGGAAGGTGCAACTGACAGCCGTTCTGTAACATTCACTGTTGAATCTGTAAACGATGCTCCTGCTTTCGTTCGCGAACTGAAGGATCAGTCTATCGACGAAAAGAAGGAATTCGCAAAGATCAAGTTGGAAGACTTGGTTAAGGACCCGGATCATAAGGGCTCCGAAATTACCTGGACCTTCAACGTGAAGCCTGTGAAGGTTGGCGCTGCTGCTCCTGCTAAGGGTAAGAAGTCCGCTAAGGCAGAAGAAGCTCCTGCTGGCGAAACTCTCGCTGTAAAGATTGAAAAGGGTGAAGGTGGCGCACGTGTTGCTGTTGTCGCTATCCCCAACAAGTTCTGGAACGGTGCAGCCGACATTACCTTTACAGCCTCTGACCCGGAAGGCGCAACTGCAAGCAAGACCGCTCGCTTTGAAGTTCGCTCCGTGAACGATGCTCCGAAGATTTCCGAAAAGGCTCCGAAGGGTGAAACCATCCGCGAAGGTGGCCGCTTCAAGACTATCGACCTCACTTCTCTCGCTTCTGACCCGGACCACAAGACTTCTCAGTTGAAGTGGAGTGTCTCTGGCAATAAGCAGCTGAAGGTTGACATCCGTAAGGACAACACCGTTATCGTCGCTGTTCCCAACGATCAGTGGAATGGCAAGGAACTGGTAACCTTCACTGTAACCGACCCGGAAGGCGCTTCTGCAAGCCACAAGATGATGTTCGAAGTGACCCGCGTGAACGATGCTCCGGTTCTTGTGAAGAAGATTTCTGACCAGAAGATCAAGGAAAAGGAAACCTTCGCTCAGATCAAGCTTGACGACTTCGTCAAGGATCCGGATAACAAGCCGAGTGAACTCATTTGGACCGTTTCCGGCAACAAGAAGCTGAAGGCCGAAATTTCTCCGAGCCACGTGCTTACTGTTTCTGCTCCGGATAAGTACTTCTGGTGCGCTCCTGAATCCATGGTTCTCATGGTGAAGGACCCCGAAGGCCTGGCAACTTCTCAGATTGTGACCTTCGAAATCACCTCTGTGAACGACGCTCCTATGATGAAGGATATTCCTGATCAGAAGATCAAGGAAAAGGGCCAGTTCAAGGAAATCGACCTGAACAAGTTCGTGAAGGATCCGGACCACAAGCTGGAAGAACTTTCCTGGACTATCAAGGTTGAAAAGGTTGCTGCCGCTGCCGCTCCTGCTCCTGCTCCCAAGAAGGCTGCAAAGAAGCCTGCTAAGAAGGCTGCAAAGAAGGGCGCTAAGGCTGAAGAACCTGAAGAACCGGCACCGGAACCTGTTGACGAATTCCAGGTGGAAGTGGACAGCAAGAACATTGCTCGCATCAAGCTCCCCAACAAGTACTGGAATGGCGAACGCAAGGTTACCTTCACCGTTAAGGACCCGGAAGGTGCAACCAACTCTAGAAGCGCTCTCTTCTCTGTGGAATCTGTGAATGATGCACCTGAATTCAAGCAGGTACCTATCCAGTCCATCGAAGAAAAGAAGCAGTTTGCTCCTATCGACCTTGCTAAGTTCGTATCTGATCCGGACCACAAGTTCGAACAGCTGAAGTTCGAAGTTGCTCCGGGCCGCGCTCTCAAGGCATCTATCAATGCCAAGAAGCAGCTGGTTGTGTCTACTCCGGACAAGTTCTGGTTCGGTACCGAAAAGATCAAGGTTGACGTATATGACCCGGAAGGTGCTAAGGCTTCCCAGCAGATCACCTTCGAAGTTACTCCGGTGAACGATCCTCCTGTAATCGGTAAGATTGCTGGCCAGAAGATCAAGGAAAAGGAAAAGTTCCAGGTTGTTGATCTGTCTAAGGCTGCAACTGACCCGGATAACAAGCCGAATGAATTGCAGTGGACTATCACTGGCAATAAGGAACTTAAGGTTGATGTGAAGGGCTCTCGTGCTCAGATCCTCACTCCGAACCCCAACTGGTTCGGTAAGGAAACCTTGACCTTCACCGTTAAGGATATCGCTGGTGCCTCTGCCTCTACAAAGGCTACCTTCGAAGTTACTCCGGTGAACGATCCTCCGACCCTCAAGCCGGTACAGCCCTTCGTTATCGAAGAAAAGAAGACCTTTGCTCCTGTGGACTTCTCCAAGTTCGTAAATGATCCGGATAACAAGCTGGAAGAACTGGTTTGGACTCTGGACAACGAAACCCCGGCATCCAAGGCTTCTAAGAACGCTCCGGCTGCCAAGGGTAAGAAGAAGGGCAAGCCCGCTCCTGCAGCTCCGGCTGTCAAGCATGAACTTCGCTTCGATATTAGCGAAAGCGGTGTCCTCACCGTTGAAATCCCGGACAAGTACTGGAACGGTTCTGAAACCGTGACTGTGAACGTATTTGACCCGGCTGGTGAAAAGGCTTCTGTTGACGTGAAGTTCACTGTCAAGGCTGTTAACGACCGTCCGATCGTTAAGCAGATTCCTGGCCAGGAAACTTTGGAAGGCAAGTCCTTCAAGCCCATCAAACTCGATCAGTTCGTAACCGACCCGGATAACAAACCCCATGAAATCAAGTGGAAGGTTACCGGCGCCAAGTTCCTTGCTGTAGAAATCTCTGCTGGCCGTGAAGCCGTTATTCGCCCGAAGAAGGCTGACTGGTTCGGCGAAGAAACTCTGGTGTTCACCGCTTCCGACCCGGCTGGTGCAATGGACAAGTCCATGGCCAAGTTCGTTGTCAAGCACGTGAATGCAGCTCCGATTATGCGCGACATTCCTGACTACACCATCAAGGAAGATGACAAGCAGGGTGTTATCGCTGCTATCAAGCTGGACCAGTTTGCTCGCGATAAGGATCACCGCTTCGACGAATTGAAGTGGACCTTCACTGGCAACAAGTACCTGGTTGTTAAGCACGACAAGGCCAAGAAAATGGCATTCGTGATGCAGCCCCATGAAAACTGGAACGGTAAGCCGGAACGTATCACCTTCACCGTGACCGACCCGGATGGCGCTTCTGCAAGCAAGTCCGCTCTCTTCACCGTGATTGCTGTGAACGATCCTCCTGTCGCAAAGTCCCAGACTTACATGACCCAGGAAGGCGAACTCCTCAAGGTGTCCGCTGTCGACGGTCTTATGTCTGGTGTGAACGACCCGGATGGCGAAAAGCCGGTTTCTGTACAGCTGGTTCAGAAGCCCCGCAATGGTAAGATCAACCTGAATGAAAAGGATGGTTCCTTCACTTACCAGCCGAACAAGGGCTTCTCTGGCCTGGATGAATTCACCTTCAAGGTGAAGGACCCGGGTGGACTCTACTCCAAGGTTACTACTGCCGAAGTCAACGTGTCTTTCAAGATGAATGACCTCCGTGGCGGCAAGAAGCCTGAAGCAAAGAAGGAAGAACCCAAGAAGGAAGAACCTAAGGCTTCCGGCAAGAAGGGTAAGAAGAAGCGTTAATCCGCCTAGAACCTTCTAAGGTTTAGTCCAATAAAGCCTCGCGATTTTAAAGTCGCGGGGCTTTTTTTGCGGGAAAAACTTACGAACAGCAAGGGCCCAAGTGTTGAGAATTACGCAAGGGAATCTATAATGCTGTTCAATTAAATATCACATTGTGGGCGATTAACTTGTATTTTGAGGTTAGGTGTTTGGGAATCTTTCGATTCCCGGTTTTTGGATTAAAATGGGATTGTTTATGAAAAAAGGATTATCTAGTCTATTGTTGACTTCCATGCTTGCGGTGCCCTCCTTTTCTGCCGACAAGGCTCCTGAATTTAACTGGAGTAGCGTGAATATGGGTGGCGGTGGCTTTGTTTCCGCCATTGTAGCTTCTCCCTTGGAAAAGGGCTTGTTCTACGCCCGTACGGACGTGGGTGGCGCCTATCGTTGGGATGAATCCACGGCTCGCTGGATTTCACTCATGGACTGGGTTGATATTACGGAGCGAGGTTTGCTCGGCGTGGAAGCAATCGCCTTGGACCCCAAGGACCCGGATGTGGTCTACATGATGACTGGAACCAGCTACTGGAACAATGGTCGTACGGCTTTCCTCCGCAGTAAGGACAAGGGCGATAACTGGGAAATCATTTATACCTGGGACGTTGACGGAACCAAGGGCACGAAGGTGGAAAGCTTTGGTGCCCACGGCAATGGCATGGGCCGCGGTAACGGCGAGGCTCTAGCTATCGACCCCAATGATTCCAAAATCATGTTCTACGGCTCCAAGAATAAGGGCTTGTGGAAGTCTGAGGATAACGGAACCAGCTGGAGCCATGTGGATGCCTGGACGAAAGCCGCTGGATCCGACACAACCTGGAATGGTTCCGGCTTTAGCTTTGTGCAGTATGCGCCTGGCAGCTCCAAGAATATTTATGCGGGTTTCTTGCGTGAAGGTTCCGCAAAGAACAAAACCTTTGAAAACGTTTTTAAGTCGGAAGACGGTGGCGAGACCTGGAAGGCTTTGCCTATCCCCGACGAATTGCGCACTACCGCTGGTGGCGGCGTTGTTCGCTTGATGCCCCAGCGAGCTGTAATAACCAACGACGGAAGCGCCATGGTGGTGACTTTTGCCGATGGTGCCGGCCCTCATTCCATGGGCTGGGACGAAGGCTGGGGCCCCATCTGGGATGGCTTTGGCCGCGGAGCTGTGCTGAAGTGCGATTTGAAAACAGGTACTTGGACTGATGTCTCTCCGGAAGACAATTTGGACGGAAAGGGAGAAGCCAAGTATGATATGACGGATTACTCCAATACCAAGGAGTACGAATACATTGCACCCTACGGTGGCATTACCATTAATCCGGAAGACTCCGACGAAATGGTGGTGACCACGGAAGGTTACAACGGTCCTCAGTTCTGGTACAAGAAGGGGGAGGATGGTAAGGATATTTGGAGTGACCGCTGGGGTTCCAACATTTTCCATACTACCGATGGTGGCGAAACTTGGGTTGCATCTTTCCGTTATTACTGGATGGAAGGTGGCGTTTATCCCACAACGCAGCAGATGGACGCCAATGGCATTGGCTGGATGCATGACGGTTCCATTCATTGGGCTGGTAGCGTTGCCATGGATCCCTTTGACCATAACCGCGTGTTTGTGACTTCCGGTAACGGTATCTTCCGTACAGATAACTTGAATGACTATACCATCAAGAAGGCGGAAAATTCCTGGTCTTCCGATGAGATTACCATGAACCAGGTTTGGCATTTCAGCGCCCACGGTGTGGAAGAAACTGTACCCTTCGAAGTGGTAAGTATTCCCGGCGGTCCCATGATTTCCGTCATCGGTGACTACGATGGTTTCCGTCACGAGGATATTTCCAAGTTCCCGCAGTACCGCCACATGACTGATGTTAGTGGCACTCCAGTCCCGCTGGGAACGACCCAGGGCCTGGCCTATGCGGCAAAGTCCGGCAAGTTGGTGAAGGTTGCTAATGCCCGTGCCTATGAAGGCAAGTATAATGACGTGCCTATTGAACCGTTGCAGTTCTCCAGTGACTCTGGCCGTACATGGACTGTAGGCACCTACTGCAAACTTGACGAAAAAATTGCGAACGGTACTGCCGCCATTTCTACGGATGGGGACGTTGCACTGTTCGTTCCTATGGAAGGTAGTACTAGCGTTTACCGTTACAGCAACGCTGCCTATACGGAGGTTTCTGGTATTGATAATAGTTCTTTCGTTGTGGGTGATCCTGAAAATGCGGATGTATTCTACGCCTACAACAAGACAGAAGGAACTTTCTACAAGAGTTCAGACAAGGGTGCGTCCTTTACTGCTGTTGGAACCCCCGGCAAGAGTGCTTTCAAAAAGTTCCGCGCCATTCCTGGTTACGAAGGCGACTTGTGGCTGCCCATTGCAGAACAGGATGAAAAGGGAATGCCTAAGGCGGGTTCCTTGATGCATTCCACAGACGGTGGTAAGACTTGGGCTGCTGTAGAAGGTGTTGGTTACTGCGAAGCTGTGGGTTTCGGCATTTCCAAGACCGGTAAGGGATACCCAGCCATTTATGCATTCGCCACCATCGGCAATGAAACTGGTGTTTTCGGCAGTGACGATCAGGGTAAAACCTGGACCCGTGTTAACGATGACAATCATGAATTCGGTGGCTTGGCAAATGGTGAGTTCGTTATGGGTGATATGAATACTTATGGCGTTGTGTACATGAGTACTGCGGGTCGCGGCATCGCTGTTCGTGCACCAATATCCTTTGGTATGATTTCCTCCAATTCGAATTCCAGTGGAATTACCGGTATTGTAAAAACTACTGTGAAGCCTTCAGGTGCAAGTGTTACCTATGTTCATGGTAATCTCGAACTTACTGTGAAGAATTCTGCAGCGCACCTTGCTGTTTACGATATGCAAGGAAGACTGATGGTTAACAAGGTTTACAGCCACAGTGCTTCAATTCCGTTGAAGGAACTGATAAGCGCTAAGGGGAACTACTTTGTCCGTATCGATGACGGCAGCAAAATTCTCTTTGCGAATAGAATCATTATTGCGAAATAACAGCCCCCTTTTTATTCGGCTGGCTATATAAAAAACGACCGGTATTGACCGGTCGTTGTTGCGAGAGCAAAGTCTTATGAGACGTTTTTTTACTTGCGCTTAGACTTTGCGGACTTATGTGAGCAAAAAACGACCGGTATTGACCGGTCGTTGTTGCGAGAGCAAAGTCTTATGAGACGTTTTTTTTACTTGCGCTTAGACTTTGCGGACTTTGATGCGTACCATTCGTCGAAGGTAATAGAACGATCCACGACGCCATCCGGTGTCAGTTCCAGAACGCGGTTTGCAACGGTCTGTGCAAATTCGTGGTCCTGGGTACAGAAGATGATGGGTCCCTGGAAAGCGGTAAGACCGTTGTTCAGGGCGGTAATGGCTTCCAAGTCCAGGTGAGCGGTAGGTTCGTCCAGCAGCAAGCAGTTTGCGTTGGAAAGCATCATCTTGGAGAGCATGCAGCGGACCTTTTCACCACCGGAAAGAACGTTACAGCACTTCAGGGCTTCTTCGCCGGTGAAGAGCATACGGCCAAGGAAACCGCGGATGAAGGTTTCATCCTGTTCCTTGCTGTACTGGCGCAGCCAATCCACCAGGGAGAGGTCGCTCTGGAAGTAGGCGTCGTTGTTCTTGGGGAAGTAGTTCTGGGTAATGGTATTGCCCCACTTGACTACACCTTCGTCGGTAGGAATTTCCCCAGCGATCATCTGGAAGAATGCGGTCTTGAGAGTGCCGTATTCACCAACGAGAGCAACCTTGTCGCCATTGTTCAGGTTGAAGTTCAAACCCTTGCAGACGATGCCGTCACCGCCATCAATGTCCATGTTCTTGACTTCAAGCACAATCTTGCCCGGTTCGCGTTCCATCTTGAAGTTGACCCAGGGGAACTTACGGCTGGAAGCCGGCATTTCTTCAACGGTCATCTTGTCCAGGAGCTTCTTACGGGATGTAGCCTGCTTTGCCTTGGCGGCGTTAGATGCGAAGCGGCGGATGAATGCCTTCAATTCTTCGATCTTTTCTTCGGCGCGGCGGTTCTGGTCCTTACGCTGCTTCTGGGCCAGCTGGCTTGCTGCGTACCAGAATTCGTAGTTACCACCGTAGATGTTGATCTTGCCGTAGTCGATATCGCAAGTATGGGTGCAGACGGTATTGAGGAAGTGACGGTCATGGCTCACCACGATCACCACGTTTTCAAAACGTTCCAGGTAGTCTTCCAGCCAGGCGACGGTATCCAGGTCCAAGTGGTTGGTCGGTTCGTCAAGCAGGAGAATGTCGGGGTTTCCGAACAGGGCCTGTGCCAGGAGCACGCGGATCTTCTGATTGCCATCCAGGTCGGCCATGAGGCTATAGTGGAATTCTTCAGGAATGCCAAGGCCCTTCAAAAGGACTGCGGCACTGGAGTCGGCTTCGTAACCGCCGATTTCGCCAAAGCGTTCTTCCACCTTGATGGCTTCTTCGCCCTGGGCGTCGGTCATTTCGGGAAGGGCGTAAAGCTCTTCGCGACGCTTGCTCAGTTCGTAAAGTTCCGGGAAGCCCATCATGACGGTTTCCAGAACGGTATTCTGTTCGTAGGCGAAGTGGTCTTGCTTAAGGACTGCGATACGTTCGCCAGGGTTCTTAGTGACTTCACCTGTGTTAGGTTCCAGTTCACCGCTCAAAATCTTGAGGAAGGTAGATTTGCCGGCACCATTGGCACCGATAACACCATAGCAGTTGCCCGGCTTGAAGGAAAGATTCACTTCCTTGAAGAGGACGCGGCTGCCGTATTGAAGACTTACATTAGAAACATTCAGCATAGATATTCGTAATTAGTGTTGGTTAGCCTTTTCCAATTCGCGGGCGTTGATGATCAGCATCTGCAAACGGTTTTCGATGTTTGCAAAGCTGGTGTCCGGATCATAGTCCAGAGACAGCACCTGGATATGGGGGCAACGTTCCTTCACAGCCTTGGTAAGACCGCGGCCGGAAATGTGGTTGGCCAAGCAGGCAAACGGCTGCAGGATAATGTGGCTGTTGATGCCGTGCTGAGAGTTGTACAGGATTTCGCCAGGGATCAGCCAGCCTTCGCCAGTGTTGTAGGACGGGTCGATAATGTCGCCCACCATATGCACCAGTTCATAGCAGTCGGCGTGGTGTTCGTACAGCTTGAAGTTCTCTTCCATTGCCTGACGAGCCACGTTGATGGCGTGGGTGTAAACCTTGGCGGTTGCACCACCGATAACGCGGTCCTCGATGGGGTTGGGAGAGAATCCACGACGGATCTTTTCGGCTCGGACCACTTCGTCTACACGGAAGAAGTCGGTCATACCCGGCAGGTAGACTTCCATGCCGTTGTTCATCAAGTATTCTTCGATGTAGCCGTTGGCACTGGGGTGGTAGTTCATAAGAATTTCACCCAGCACAGCCACGCGAGGCTTGCGGATGCCCTTCTTACGATCTTCGGTGATTTCCACCTTGTTGAAGGCTTCGATAGCTTCCTTGAACAGGTTGATCACGGCAGTGGGCTTTGCCAGTTCAATCTTGGAGAGAACTGCAACGCGTTCCATGATTCTGGGCATCCATTCGTCGTAGACCTTCTGGGTGTCGCCCTTGTTCACTTCGTACGGACGCAGTGCGCGGTACATGGTTTCAAGACCGTCCATGGTAACGAGGCCCCACAGCATATGGAGACGGAAGTCCAGACCCAGGAGGAAACCCGGGTGCATGTTTTTGTTGTCGGAACCGGTGGTAATGATGGAAACGTTGGGGTAGCCAGCTTCGTCCAGAGCCTTACGGGCAAGTACTGCGTACTGCACGGCACGGCAGTTTTCGCAGTTCTTTGCAAGACCGATGGAGATTTCTTCCTGCTTGGCTTCCGGATGTTGTTCCAACCAAAGGAGGTTTTCGCCGATGTTCACCTGGCAGGGGAAGCAGATGTCATTGTGGACGAACTTTTTACCCAGTTCGATAGCACGCTTGTCTGCAACGGGCAGCGGAGATGCCTTGTAACCCTTGGCGCGCATGTAGGCTGCTGCCAGCACGCTGAATGCGGGGGACAGGTTGGGAACCAAGATGGTACGCTTGCTCTTGTCGTCCTTGGTGAACGGTGTAGTGAACAGCGGTTCGTTGGATTCCGGCTTGTCGGGCAGATTTGCTGCACGGCGAGCCTTCACGGTTTCGATAAAGCTCTTGATACGGATGCCAACAGGACCACGGGCGTCGCCTTCGTCCAGCTTCAGCATCAGCATTTCCTTGTTGGAATCGCGGTGCAGCATACGGGACATTTCGTCGGTCAAGATGGAGTCATGACCGCAACCGAAGCTTACGATCTGAGCAAGTTCGATGTTGGGATCCTTGGTGGCGATCATGGTTGCACCAAGCATACGGAGGTGGAAGGTGTTCTTGATTTCCACACGGGTATGGCTAGGAATATCCTGATCGTAAACGCCAGGCAGGGATTCGGTTGTGAGGACCGGAATGCCCATGGCGGTAAAGTGAGTGGCGATGTTGTGGTTGATCAGCGGGTCCACATGATAGGGACGGCCGGCGATGACCACGGCAAAGGTGTTCTTTGCGCGAACATCATCCAAGATCTTCTGGCCTTCTTCCAGCAAGGTAGTGCGGTAGTTGTTGAGGGCCTTTTCGCCTTCGTCCACAGCCTTGTTGATGAGCTTCTTGTCCAGGTGCCAGTTTTCGCTGAACCAGTCAATGGTCTGAGAACGACGGAGCTTGGCATTGAACCAGTGGAAGATGGGCTGGTCCATGGGGACGCCATAGTTCTTCTGAGGTTCGTCGGTGTTCTTACAGACGTTGGGGTATGCCTGGACCACCGGGCAGACAGCAGTAGCGTCGAACTTGGTGTGGTCGCTGGGAACGGCAACCATCATGGGGAAGAAGATGCGGTTCACCTTCTTGTCCACAAGGCTAAGCACGTGTCCATGAACAAGCTTTGCCGGGAAGCACACGGTGTCGGAGGGCACACTGTGGAGGCCCGCTTCGAACATCTTGTAGTCGGAGCTGCGGCTAACAACAACAGTGTAGCCGAGGCTTGTGAAGAATGCCTTCCAGAAGGGGAGGGATGCCCAGAATTCAAGAGCACGGGGAATACCGATGGTCTTGGGAGTGCCGTCCAGGTTCAGCTGGGTTTCACGGAGCTTGGCTGGGGCGTAGTCCTTGACCAACAGCTGGTTGGTGCGCTTGATCATGTCGGGCACGGACATCATCTTCTTGTTGATTTCAGCAATGAGTGCCTTGGTCTTCGGATCGTTGGGGTCTGCGGTAACTTCACCACGTTCGCAACGGTTGCCGGTGACGAAGCTCTGGCCGTCGCTAAAGGTAACGATGGTACGTGAGCAATGGTTGGTGCAGTACTGGCAGAGCTGGCCCGGCTGGTTGTGCCAGCTGAAGGTCTTCATGGCGTCGAGGCCGATGAAGCTGGACTTGAGTGTCGGGTCGGTCTTGCGCTTTTCTTCCATGTACTTCTTGGTGAGAAGAGCGATACCGATTGCACCCATTTCACCCGGACGTTCCGGACGGATGGGGGTAAGGCCTGTGTACTGTTCAAAGGCGCGGAGCACAGCGTTGTTCTTGAAGGTACCGCCCTGAACCACAACCTTCTTACCGAGGGTGTTGAGGTTGCGGATACGGATCACCTTGGTGAACACGTTGTTGATGATGGAGCGGCAGATACCTGCGATAATGTCTTCGGGCTGCTTGCCATCGCGCTGTTCCGTAATGATGGAACTGTTCATGAACACGGTGCAGCGGGAACCCAGCTGAGAGGGGCTCTTGGCGTTGAACGCCATTTCTGCAATCTTTTCCATGGGGATGCCCAGGGAACGTGCGTAGGTTTCGATGAACGAACCGCAACCGGAGGAGCAGGCTTCGTTAAGGATAATACCGGTGACCACACCGTCCTGGACGGAGATTGCCTTCATGTCCTGACCGCCGATGTCCAAGATGAAGGACACGTCGGGGCAGAGGCGCTGGGCAGCGTTGGCGTGGGCCACTGTTTCCACAGTATGGTAGTCTGCGTGGACTGCCTTGGCAAAGAGCTGCTCACCGTAACCGGTGGTACCCACACCCAGGATGTTCAGCTTGCAACCATATTCTTCGTAACGGTCGATAAGTTCGTTCATGGCGCGCTTGAGCACTGCCAGAGGTTCACCGTCGTTAGAGGCGTAGAAGCCGTCGACGATGTTGTCCTGTTCGTCCATCAAGACGAACTTGGTGGTGGTGGAACCTGCGTCAATGCCCAGGTAAACGTTCAGTTCAGAACCAGATACGGGCTGAGGGTAGTTGTTGCTTGCCATTTTGTGGTCGGCAAGGAACTTCTGGTATTCGGCATCGTTCTGGAAGAAGAGGTCTGCTGCTGCCTTGGCCTTGTGTTCGGCCTGGCGGACTTCGTTGAAGTGGACCAGGGCGTCCAGGGAGCCTTCCTGACGGTAGAAGCATTCCTGACCAGCGAACATGGAACCCACGGAAAGTGCAGCGCCCATAGCTACGAGTACTTCGGAATGTTCGGGGACAATAGCCTGTTCATCGCTAATACCGAGACGTTCCTTAAAGGCGCGGACGAGGGTCGGGTTAAAGGTCAGCGGGCCACCTTCGAAAATGACAGGGGGCTTGATTTCCATACCCTGGGCAAGACCGCCGATGGTCTGCTTTGCAATGGCGTGGAAAGAGGAAAGGGCGATATCTTCCTTGGCGACACCGTTGTTCAGCATAGGCTGGATGTCGGTCTTGGCGAACACGCCGCAACGGCCGGAAATTTCGTAGACCTTCTGGCCGCGCTTGGCGAAACCTTCGAAAGCTTCGGTCTTGATACGGAGGAGTTCGGCCACCTGGTCGATAAATGCACCGGTACCGCCTGCGCAGACACCGTTCATACGCATGTCGCTAGCAATGAGCTTGCCAGTGGTGGGGTCCTTTTCAAAGAATACGACCTTTGCGTCCTGGCCTCCCAATTCGATGGCGACGCGGGTGTCGGGGTAGGTTGCACGAACGGCGAGGGCATTGGCAACCACTTCCTGTACGAAAAATGCGTGGGTTGCTTCGGCGAAGGGCTGGCCGCCGCTACCGCAGAATGCGACTCTAAAATTCTTGCCCGGGAAAAGACCGTGGGCTTCACGCAGCACCTCATGGACCTTCTGGGCTTGCATGGCGTTATGGCGCTGGTAAGTGTAATGTAAAAGCTTGCTGGTTTCCGGATCGACGACGGCAATCTTCACTGTGGTAGAACCGACGTCTACACCGACCCATAAATCATTCTGAATATTACTCATAGTGGGTGCAAAAATAGCAAAAAGTGTAAAAGAAGATGTGAATTTCATCCCTAAAAAACGGGGTTTCTTCTTATATTTTAGGGCATGAATTACTTAGGTCTTGACTATGGCGAACACCGAGTCGGTGTGGCTTTTGCCGATTCTGAATTGAAATTCGCTTTTGCTCGCGAAACTATCGACCAGAAGATAACCAATCTCTGGGTCCGTCTGGATGAATTGGTGAAGGTGAACAAGGTGAACGCCTTTGTGGTGGGCATGCCTTATCACCCTGATGGCCGCGCCAACGGAAAAAACGTGGTGGTGGAAAAGTTTGTGCAAGACCTTAAGGACCGTTTTCCGGGAATGCCCGTGTTTACGCAGGACGAATCCTACTCCAGCGTGCAGGCCCAGGCTTGCACCTCCCACTTCAGCAAAAAGAAAAAGCAGAAGAACAAGGCTGTGATCGATCAGCTGGCTGCCCAGATTATCTTGCAAAGATGGCTGGATGAAAATTAAAAACCGATCAAGAATTGCGGTTTGACAAAGAAGCCTTTTGACGTTGTTCCAAAGGCTAAAGAGTAGCCGATACTGTCTGAATCGTCCCAAAGTATAGCTTGATTATTGACTTTGTCACCCCAGTATTGGTAACCAAGGTCAGCTCCTATGGTAAAAAGGAAATTATGGAAATTCATTGCGATTCCAACGCCGATTGAACCCACAAATCCAACGTCGAACTTGCTGTAGGATTTGTCTTCTTCGATGTAATTGACGTTTTCAATAGATAAGGATGGACCAAGAAAACCTTCTACGAATAGGGATGTGTTTCCATGAGGGGTGTATCGATGCCTGGCTTTTGCCTTTGTAATATCTACGGGTTTTTGAGAAATGTTTAAGTAGTATCGATAACCCATGGGCAATGCCATCGTTGACTTGAAACCGTTCCATTGAGGGTCGCTCATGAAACCTGCGTCGCCAAACATCATTACGGCTGCATAATTAACAAGAATGGATCCGTTTTTCCAATTTTCCTTTTCAAATGTGTAGTCTATGAAAAGTGCCTTTAGTGCGATAAGGATAATGTCGGCTGCAATCGCGGGGTTGAGCCAACTTGTGAAAGTCGGGGGAATATCCTCTGGATAGACGAAATCTCTGGTGATTCGTCTTTGGAATTCCTCTTCAGTTTCTTCTCGTTCGGGGAGTTTTTCTTTATTCTTGAAAAAGTCACTGTTTACCTCAAGGACAACGTTTCCGCCGTTGGAGGTGTCGATGAACACGGTGTCTCTTAAGGCAGGAAGGTAGATGGTGTCGGTGATGTGCTCCTGCACATAAATTGTGTCTACAAGATTTGCTTGCGCGATGGTGTTTTCCGCTTCGTTTGCGAAGAGCATGGCGGGCAAGGCAAGGGTAATGAACATAATTGAAAAATGCATTTTCTTTAAGCTCATAGAATCCCCACACTAACGTTTATTTTGGTGTCAAGTTGGATGCCTCGAGTGATGTAGAATCCATGCCCCTTTAAGATTTCATCATTAAAAGTGGGAACGTAATTGTATGCCAAACCTCCCAAAAGAGCTAATCCCATTCGGTCGCCTCTTCTTAATAGACCGAAGTGTGCAAAAGCCTGCGCACCATGATGGATCTTGTGTTCGGAATGAGGTCTGTCGTTGATGTAGTTGGTGTTGTCCCAGCTGTTGTCGTAGTTGGATTTTCTTTGGACGTAATGGGTTCCAAATTCAATGAACTTTGTAGCTGCTGTTGGACGGAAACAGTAACGGTAGGCGAATCCAAATGTAATTTGGCTAATGTCTCCGGAATAAATGGAATTGAATGTGTCCGAGTAGCCGGTACTGTCGGGATATTTCTTTGCGTAAGCGAAACCCAGTAGGAGAGAATGCTTTAGGGTGAAGGGTATCTCAAGGGCTATGTCTACGGCAGGGTGATCGAGTGTTGAAACGAGTAAGCTGATAGCATCAACTTGCAAAATGAACGAGTTCTTGTGGAGGCTGGAGTCGTTCTTTGGTATATAACGTGAAACCGCAGCCTGCTCATTGGAGGTGATTGCCATGCTGCTGTCACGAGTCTCCGGTGAATTATTCGGAATTCTCTTGCTGTCATTGACATAGATCGTGTCGATGATGGGTGCTGGCTGAATATAGACTGTGTCGCGATAAATTTGTTTAATAAAAACTGTGTCACGGAATGCTGAACCCGTTGAACTTGCGACAGCCGCATCCTCTTGACCGAATGCTGCGACACAGAGCCAAAGAAAAAATAGAAAACCTAACCTCATAGGGAAAAAATAAGAAAAAAACGTAAGTGTGGACTACGTCGTGATTTAATCAGGGGTCGAATCTGGAAAAAGGGCCGCACCTTCACTGGTGCGACCTTTCTCGAATTCGTTCTTGTAGCAGATGTTTAGCCCTGGGCGAAGCGGCTCAGGAAGCTAGCCAGGCGTTCGTTTCCGGACTGGTTGAAAACGAAGTCGGGGGAGCCCTGCTCCACGATAACACCCTGGTCCATGAAAATTACTTTGTTTGCAACATCACGGGCGAAGGCCATTTCGTGGGTGACGATGACCATGGTCATTTTCTGGTCAGCAAAACCCTTGATGATCTTCAAGACTTCGCCGGTCAGTTCCGGGTCCAGGGCGCTGGTGGGTTCGTCGAAGAAGAGGATCTTGGGTTTCATGGCGAGGGCGCGGGCGATAGAGACGCGCTGCTGCTGACCGCCGGAAAGTTCGCAGGGGTAGGCCTTTTCCTTGGAGGCGAGGCCCATTTGTTCCAAAAGTTCGCGGCCACGTTTACGGGCTTCTTCACGGTCCATTCCCAGCACTCGGATGGGGGCGATGGTCAGGTTCTGCAACACCGTCAAATGGGGGAAGAGGTTGAAATTCTGGAAAACGAGGCCGGTAGACAGCCTGATGTCGCGGAGGACGTTTGCGGGAGCGTACTTGGCATTACCCTTCTTGTCGGTGCCGACAATCATGTCCTTACCGTTGACGCAGACGGCGCCTGCGTCCATGGTTTCCAGCTGGGTAATGCAGCGCAACAGCGTGGACTTGCCAGAACCGGAGGGGCCGATAATGGACAGGACTTCGCCTTCTTCCAGGTCGAAGGATATATCCTTCAGAACGTGATTTTCACCGAAGGATTTCTTCAAATGTTCAACTTTCAAAACTGCGTTCATACTCACCTTTAACCTTTTATCCTAGATTCTTCACTTCGTTCAGAATGACACCGAGATGTATCACTTATAATAGTTCAGCTTCTTTTCCACATAGGCGAAAAGACAGCTGAGCAGAAGGTTTGCGAGGTAGTAGAATACGCCTGCCACGAACAGCGGATAAATGCTGGCGTAGGCGGCCTGCTGCTTTTTGGCCAAGGAGAACAGTTCCGTTACGGCGATTACCTGGGCAAGGGAAGTGTCCTTCACCAGGGTAATGACTTCGTTTGCGCTGGCAGGAACCACCTGCTTGATCACCTGGGGCAAGATAATGCGGAAAAATGTCTGACCCTTGGTCAAACCTAGCATAGTGGCTGCTTCGTACTGGCCCTTGGGAATGGCCTGGATGCCGCCGCGGAAAATTTCTGCGAAGTAGGCGGCGTAGTTGATGCTGAATGCAGCCACCACCGCCGGGAATCGGTCAAAGGAAATTCCCAGTCCCGAATACTCGCTCAGGTAGTAGCTACCGAAATAGATGGCTACAATCTGCAGCAGCAGGGGAGTGCCACGCATCACGGAGATGTAGAAGCTCACCGGGTAGCGGACAATGCGGTACTTGCTCATCTTTAGGACTGCCACAAGCAATCCCAAAGGGATGGAGAAAAGCAGGGTCAACCCGAAGATGGCCATTGTGGTACAAAAGCCACCCCAGAGAACCGGAAGAAGAGTTGCTAAATCAGACATATTGAATAGTGGTTAGTGGTTGGTGATTAGTGGTTAGCGATTGGTGATGGGTGGTTCGTAGTTGACGGTTAGAATTTCTGCCAAGTACTGTTTACTAACCACTGTCTACTAATCACTACTTACCGAACCACTTGGCGTGAATTTCGTCGAACTTGCCGTCGGCCTTCATCGCCTTGATTGTTTCGTTCACGGCGTCGCGGAGAGCCTGGTCCTTCTTGCGGAAGCCGATAGCGTACACTTCGTCGCTGAGGCCTTCTTCAAGAACCACGAAATCCTTGCCGTTGGAGGTAATCCAGTACTTGGCGACGATTTCATCCAGGAATACGGCTTCCACACCGCCCTTGTCCAGGTCCATCAATGCAGTCTGGTTGTCATCGAAGGGGACGATTTCCTTAGCGGCCTTGCCGGCGTCGGATGCTTCCAGCAGCTTCTGTGCGGTAGAACCGTTCTGCACGGCAATCTTTTTGCCCTTGATGCTTTCGAGGTTTGCAAGAGCCTTATCCTTCACGGTGAAGATCATGCGGTTCTGCAGGTAGGCGTCGCTCAGGTTCATGGCGGCTGCGCGGGCAGAGTCTACACTCATGCCGTTCCAGATACAGTCAATCTTGCCGGTGTTCAGTTCCTGTTCCTTGGCGTCCCAGGAAATGGGCTGGGTCTTGAGCTTTACGCCCAGGCGAGCAGAAACTTCGGCGGCCAGGTCAATGTCGAAACCCACGATGTTGTTGTCCTTGTCGCGGAAGCCCATGGGCGGGAAGGAGTCGTCCAGGCCCAGCACGAATTCGCCGGCGGCCTTTACCTTATTCAGGGATTCGTCGGCCTTGGAATCATTCTTCTGATCGTTACAACCGAGGAACATGGCGCAGCAAGCGATGGCTGCAATACTTGCGAAAAACTTCTTCATAATAAATCCTTTTTTTTTGCGGAAAACCGCCGTGTAACATGAAAAAATGTAGTAAAAGAATGTAAATCGTCTTTTTTCTTTCGTGAAATAGGGGTGATAAGACTTGTATTATGTTGTTTGTTAGTTTGTATGTAGCTCCGTGCGGTGGGATAAAAACGAAAAACGCTGTGGGGTATAAACGAAAAAATCCCTATTTATTTGACAAATTGGCTTTTTTTATCGATATAACGCAAAACGGACCAACACTAAATTTCTAATATTCCGTCGTTCAAAATTTAATCCCTTAACAATTATAAGGTAGATAACATGATTAACGTCAATATGCCCGATATGAATGACCAGGTGAAGGCCCGCCTTGACAAGCTCGAAAAGTTCAAGGAAATGGGTATCGAAGCCTATCCGCACAAGTTCAACCGCACTCACGATTCCAAGGTCCTTAAGGAAAACAAGGACGCCCTGATCGCTAGCGGTGAAGATGTTGCTTTTGCTGGCCGTGTGGTTCGTTTCAATCGTAAGGGCAAGATGTGCTTTATGCACCTGAAGGACCGTTATGGTCGCTTGCAGGTGGTTTGCGCCCGCGACGAAGTTGGCGAAGAAAACTACGAAATCGTAAAGATGACAGACCTTGGCGACTTCATCGGCGTAAACGGAACCATGTTCGAAACCCAGAGCGGCGAATATTCCGTACGCGTGAAGAAGGTGACCATGCTTTCCAAGGCTGTGCGCCCGCTCCCCGTTGCCAAGGAAAAGATCGACGAAAATGGCAACAAGGTGGTGTTCAACGAATTTGCCGACGTGGATACCCGCTACCGCCAGCGCTATGTGGACATGGCCCTGAACGACGACGTGAAGGAAGTGTTCATCAAGCGTTCCAAGATCATGCAGTCCATCCGTGAATACCTCATCGAAAAGGGCTTCATCGAAGTGGAAACCCCGACCTTGCAGCCCATCTATGGCGGTGCAAACGCTCGTCCGTTTACCACTCACCATAACGCTGCCGACATGACTCTCTACATGCGTGTGGCTCCGGAACTTTACCTGAAGCGCTGCATTGTTGGCGGTATGGAAAAGGTTTTCGAATTCTCCAAGAACTTCCGTAACGAAGGCATGGACCGTACCCATAGCCCGGAATTCACCGGTCTGGAATTCTACGAAGCCTACGCCGACTACAACGACATGATGGTTCACTTCGAAAACATCTACGAACGCGCCTGTATCGCTGCAAACGGCACCACCAAGATCATGACCCAGGGCAAGGAAATCGACTTCAAGGCTCCGTGGCCCCGCTACAGCATGAAGGGTGCTATTGAAAAGTTCGGCGGCATCAAGGTGGACGACCTGTCCGATGAGCAGATCCAGGCAAAGATCGACGAACTGGGTGGCCATCTGGATGGTGAATTCAGCCGTGGTCGTGGCATTCTGGAACTGTTCGAACTGACCGTTGAAGAACAGCTGATCCAGCCCACCTTCATCATGGACATGCCTACCGAATCTACTCCGCTTTGCAAGAAGCATCGTACCCAGGAAGGCCTCATCGAACAGTTCGAACCCTATGCCAACGGCTGGGAACTGGGTAATGCCTACACCGAACTTAACGATCCTCTGCGTCAGCGCGAACTTCTGGAAGACCAGGTCCGCCGTGGCCGCGGTGGTGAAGGCGAAACTCACCCCATGGACGAAAACTTCCTGCACGCTATCGAATCTGGCCTTCCTCCTACCGGCGGTGTAGGCTTCGGTATCGACCGTATGGTGATGCTCCTGACCAACCAGGAAACCATCCGCGACGTGCAGCTCTTCCCGTTGATGAAACCTGAAGTCTAATCGGCGAAGCCGATTAAGTTGACAGTGGTTAGTGGTTAGTAAACAGTGTCGCAGTAGAGAATATCAATGGCTAAAAGTTACAAGGATCTTGTTGTTTGGCAAAAAGCGATGGACTTGTCTATTGCTGTTTACCAGGTGACGAAGTCTTTTCCAAAGGAAGAACTTTTTGGTATGGTTTCTCAAATGCGACGGGCTGCTGTTTCCATTGCTAGTAATATTGCTGAGGGTGAAGGCCGTAAATCAAAAAACGAATTTGCTCATTTTGCAAGCATAGCAATGGGATCAAAAGCTGAATTGGAAACACAAGTAATCTTATGTGAGCGTGTTGGACTATGCTCTGATACGGAGTCACAAAATTTGCTTAGTATGTTAGATGAAATCGGAAAAATGCTAGCCTCCTTAAAGACGCGGCTGTCTTGTTCTTCAAAACCACTAATCACTAACCACTAATCACTAACCACTCCCACATGAATAAACTTGAATTTCTCATTGCCTGGCGATACCTAGGGGCTCAGCGTAAGAGTCTCTTTGTCTCGTTGATTGGCATTTTCAGTATGCTTGGTGTAAGCATCGGCGTTTTTGCGCTGGTGGTGGCTCTGGCTGCAGTTAACGGCTTCGAAGAGGAGGTTACTGCCCAGATGATCGGCAAGGACGCTCACTTTGAAATCATGGCTTACAATGGTAATCCCATTACGTCTTACGATAGCCTGACCAAGGAAGTCCGTGCCCACGAACCTCGCGTAACTAATTCATCTCCATTCATTATCTACAAGGTGGGTATCAGCAGCAAGAAGGTAAACGACGGTATCGTGATTTATGGTATCGATGGGGAATCTTCCAAGGGCGTTACGGACATTCATAAGTACATCAAGTGGGGCCGTTACTCTGTGGACAGTCTCGAGGATTTGAGTGGAAAAATCCGTCCTGGCATTATGCTTGGTTCTGGCCTGGCCAACCGTCTTCGTGTGGTGGTGGGGGACAAGCTTGTGCTTCAGACCTTCCAAAGCCCTGATGAAGCGGTTGCTGGTGGTGGCCCTAGGATGATGATGTGCGTCGTTAGTGGTATCTTCGAAACGGGAACTTACGAATACGATGGTCAGTTGGCTTATGTGGGAATTCCCGAATTGCAGAAACTGCTTGGTATGGGCGATGCTGTAACAGGCATCCAGTTTAGAATGAACAATCACTGGGATGCAAGTGACGCTGTGGATAGCATGGCAAACTGGCTTACCTATCCGTACTACGCCATGGACTGGAAGACCAAGAATATCACTTTGCTCAAGTGGATGAATTACGAAAAGTTCATTGTGGCTGCGGTGATCTGCTTGATTATTCTTGTGGCTGCATTTAATATCATCAGTTCCTTGATCATGGTGGTCATTGACAAGACTAAGGAAATCGGTATCCTCCGTAGTATGGGCTTTAGCAAGGGCGCTGTAATGCGCGTGTTCATGCTTATGGGCAGTTTTATCGGTGTGGGTGGAACCCTTGTTGGCGGAACCGTCGGTCTTGTGCTTTGCAAGTTGCAAGAGGCTTACCATTTCATCAAGCTGCCTGGCGACGTTTACGTGATTCCCTATTTCCCCATTTCCGTACACATGATGGACGTGGTCTTGATTTTTGTAATCGGTATTAGTTTGTGCGTTCTGGCGACACTCCTTCCGGCTTGGAAGGCTAGCCGTCTTGATCCTGTGGGGGCTATCAGACATGAGTAATATTCTGCTTGAAACCCGCGATCTGCGCCGTGTGTTCAGTGAGACTGGCGAAAAGCTTGAAATCCTGAAGGGCGTAAACTTCTCCATGAATGCTGGCGAACTGGTTGCCCTGACAGGTTCTTCTGGTTCTGGCAAGTCCACCTTCTTGAATCTGGTGGGTATGCTGGATACTCCCACTTCTGGCGAGATTCTTTTTAACGGAAAGGCTCTTTCCAAGTTTAGCAGCGAAGAACGCGATATGTACCATCGCGCTCACGTGGGATTTGTTTTCCAGTTCCATCACCTGCTGAGCGAATTCACCGCCTTGGAAAATGTCTGCGTTCCTGGCCGCATTATGGGCAAGACCGAACACGAGTGCCGCGAACGTGCAGAAATGCTTTTGGAAACCGTGGGACTCAAGGATCGCTTGAAGCACTTGCCTCGTGAACTTTCCGGTGGCGAACGCCAGCGTATTGCCATTGCCCGCGCTTTGATGAATAATCCGGACTTGGTCTTGGCTGATGAACCCAGCGGCAACTTGGACGAAGCAAACTCCGAAAAGTTGAATGAATTGATTGGTGAGTTGAATCAGAAATTTAATCAGGCTTTCCTTATTGTTACCCATGACGAAAAATTGGCATCTTTTGCCAAGCGTCGCGTGGTGATGCACGGTGGCTTGATACAGAGCTTTGAATAGGAATAAGGTTGAACAATGTCTGATATCAATGGAATTTTTTCTAAGAAAGCCAAGGCGGTTTTGCAGGCCGCCCGTATGGCTGCCCGTAATCTGGGTAGTGACAGTATCAGCACTGAGCACTTGTTGCTGGGGCTTGTCCGCGAGGACTCCGGTTTTGCTGCCGAAGCCCTGAAGGCCCTTCATGTGAATCTGAACGAACTTGGTGAGAACGTTCAGCGTGCCTTGACCTCCAATGGCGGCATTATGACTGTGGGCGATTCCCACGGTGCTTTGCTTTCCTTTACCAATCGTTGCAAGGCTGTACTTTATAACGCAGCAAAGATCGCAAAGAACGAAGGCGATCAGTACATTGGTCCCGAACACTTGATGCTTGCTATCCTCCAGCAGAGCGAATCTGCCGCAGTTGGTACTCTGTCTTCCTTCGGTGTAACCTTTGAAAACTTCCAGGCTGTACTGAACCAGCTTAAGCGTGAATCTTCCGAAGATGGAATGTCTGGAGAAGGCTCCGGCTTTGAATCCGAACAGCCCCGCGGCAATGGTGAAACCCGTCAGCAGGTCCGCCGTGAAAATCGTTCCAAGACTCCAATTCTGGAACACTTTGGGCGTGACTTGACTGCAATGGCCCGCTTGGGCAAGCTTGACCCGATTATTGGCCGCGAAGCAGAAATCGAACGTCTGATTCAGATTCTCTGCCGCCGCAAGAAAAATAATCCAGCCTTAATTGGTGAGCCGGGCGTGGGTAAGACCGCTATCATTGAAGGTCTTGCCTTGAAGATTGCCCAGAAGAAGATCCCGGAACTTTTGGCCAACAAGCGCGTGGTGAGCCTGGATGTGGCTGCTATGGTGGCAGGTACCAAGTACCGAGGCCAGTTCGAAGAACGCGTGAAGGGCCTTATTATGGAACTTCAGCGCGTAGATAATTCTGTGATTCTTTTCATCGATGAATTGCATACTATCGTTGGCGCAGGCGGTTCCGAAGGTAGCCTGGATGCTTCCAACATCTTTAAGCCGGCTTTGGCCCGTGGTGAATTGCAGTGTATTGGTGCAACAACCATTGATGAATACCGCAAGTACATTGAAAAGGACGCAGCCTTGGAACGTCGTTTCCAGACTATCGTCGTAAATCCGCCTTCTTCCGAAGATTCTATTCAGATTCTGGAAGGCTTGCGTGCAAAGTATGAACAGCACCACAAGGTGCGTTACACTCCGGAGGCAATCCGCGCTTCTGTAACCTTGGCTGAACGCTACATCAGCGATCGTTTCCTTCCGGACAAGGCCATCGACGTCCTCGATGAGGCTGGCGCCCGCGTCCGTTTGAATTCCATCAAGACTCCTCAGGACCTGAAGGAAATGGAAGACGAACTTGCAGAAGCCATGCAGAAGAAGGAAGACGCCATTGCAGATCAGCAGTATGAAACTGCGGCCTCCCTCCGTGACAAGATTGAGGATTTGACCAACCGCATTGCAGAACGTCGCGACGCCTTGAACAAGGAAGACTCCAGCGAAATGCCTGTGGTTGATGAAAACGAAATTCGCGATTGCATTAGTAAGATGACGGGTATTCCTGTAAGCCGCTTGGCTGGTGAAGAAGCTCAGAAACTTCTTAAGCTGGGTGACGAAATCAAGGAACGTGTTATCGGTCAGGACCAGGCTGTGGATGCCGTGGTGAAGGCTATCCGCCGTACCCGCGCAGGTATCCGCGATACCAAGCGCCCCATGGGAAGCTTCCTGTTCCTGGGTCCCACCGGCGTAGGTAAGACAGAACTTGCAAAGGTGCTGAGCCTTAGCCTTTTCGGTAGCGAAGACTCCATGATCCGTATCGATATGAGCGAATACATGGAAAAGCACAGCATTAGCCGCCTCATCGGTGCGCCTCCGGGATACGTTGGTTTCGAAGACAATGGAGGCCAGCTTTCAGAAAAGGTGCGCAAGCGCCCCTATTGCGTGGTGCTCCTGGACGAAATCGAAAAGGCACATCCGGATGTTTACAACCTGCTTTTGCAGATTCTTGACGACGGTATCCTTACGGATAGCTATGGTCGCAAGATTAACTTCAAGAACACCATCATCATCATGACCAGTAACGCTGGCGCCCGCGAAGTTCGCCATAGTTCTGGCATGGGCTTTACCAAGATGGGGGAGACCGACGACTACGAACGTATGGAGACTGCCATCCGCGAAGAAGTGAAACGTGTGTTCTCTCCGGAATTCTTGAACCGTATTGACGAACAGATTGTATTCCGCCCGCTGACCAAGAGCGACTTGACCTCTGTTGTGGATATCCAGCTTATGTTCCTGCAGAAGAACCTGTCTGAACGCGGCATCTTGCTGGAAATTTCCAAGGAAGCCAAGGAATTCGTTGTTGGCCATAATTACGATTCCGCCCTGGGTGCCCGTCCCATTCGCCGTTCTATCCAGCAGCTGATCGAAGATGAAATTGCGGAAGGCCTGCTTCTGGGAATTTATTCGGACTTTTCCACAATCACCATCGACGTGGTGGATGGCAAGTTGAAGTTTAAGTGCGAAAAACTTTCTGAAGGCGATGGTGAAAACCATCAGGATTAACTATCTTTTAACTCGTAAATCAAAACAACAAACCAAAGGACTACATCATGGCAAAGATTTCTGCCGTTCTTATCTTCGGTGCACCGGGTTCCGGTAAGGGTACTGTGGGCGCTAAGCTCGCTGCTACCACTTCTCTCAAGCACCTTTCCACTGGTGACATCTTCCGCGGCATCGCTCCTTCCAGCGAATCCGGCAAGCTCCTCGCTTCCTACTCTAGCAAGGGCCTCCTGGTTCCTAACGAAGCTACCGTTGAAATCTTCGGCCGCTACGTTGAAGGCTTGGTAAACACCAACAAGCTGAATCCGGAAAAGGACACTCTCCTCCTGGACGGCATTCCTCGTACTGTTGAACAGGTTAAGCTCATCGAATCCATCGTTGACGTTAAGCACATTTTCGTTCTCGACATCAAGGACGAAGCTACCATCGTTGCTCGCCTCCTGAACCGCGCCAAGATCGAAGGCCGTAAGGACGACGCTGATGAAAACGTCATCAAGAACCGTCTCAAGGTTTACAAGGAATCCACCGCCAAGGTTCTTTCCAAGTACAACAAGAAGATCATTTCTCACATCGTTGGCGACAACACTCCGGACGAAGTGTTCTGCGACGTGCTGAAGGCTTACGTTGACTTCTGCAAGGCTTCCGCTCCCAAGGCTAAGAAGGCTCCCGCTAAGAAGGCTGCAGCAAAGAAGTCCAAGTAAGCCGAGGGTCGCGGGCATGCTTGCATGCCCATGATCGAGGCGATTGGATTGTGCTCGTAGAGCACAAGCCGGCTGCTAAGGCTAAGAAATCCAAGTAATCGTAAATAGTATTTACCATTCTGGGTAGAAAAAGCGCTCCGTGAAAAACGGGGCGTTTTTTTGTTTATTCAGTTTTACATCTTTCGTACTTTGTTACAAATTTGCTATAATATCCATGGAAACTTTTAAATTAGAGTTGTATGGATCAGAATAATCAGAATCTTTCTCAGGCAAGTGCAATGTTGCAGCCTTCCGCGCAAACCCCGGTAGATGACGAAATTGATCTGCTGGAAGTCCTGGGTGTTTTGTGCAAACACAAGCTGTTCCTCGGAATTTGCATTGTCCTCGGATGTGTCGTTGGTTTTTTAGCTTCTAATTGGGCTCGCCCCCAGTTCACAAGTAATGCTTTGCTGCAGGTCAATGTCAAGGGTAACAAGGCCAGCCGCGCCATGGGCGAAATGGGTGCCCTTCTTGATGTAGCAAGCCCTGCTGAAGCAGAAATCGAGTTGCTTAAGAGCCGCATGGTCTTAAGCTATGTGGTAGACAAGGAACATTTGTGCTATGTCGCTTCTCCTGTTGGTGCGTTAAATCGTTTGACCCACAAGGAAGGTCGCATGGACTTGGAAAACCTTCGGATTCCAAAAATTGCGATTCGTGAAAAGTGGATGGCTAAGACTATCAGCGAAACTGAATTCGCTGTGATTACACCGGAAGATTCCGAAATTGTTCGTGGTTCCGTGGGAGAACTTCTCACCGCGGACTATTATGGTGACACCCTGGAAATCCGTGTGCAGAAGATGCGCGCAGAACCGGGCCAGCTTTTTGTTCTTCATCAGATGGATCCTCTGGATGCCTACCGCAGTCTTCTCGGTCGTATGAATGTGGCTGAAAAGGGTAAGCAGACCGGTATTATCGGAGTGTCCTTTACTCATCAGTATCCTGACCGTGCCGCCTCCATTTTGAATTCTGTAGCCACCATTTATCTGCGCCAAAATGTTGAAATGCGTAGTGCTGAAGCTGAAAAAACTTTGGAATTCCTTGAAAAGCAGTTGCCGGGCATCAAGGCCAAGTTGGATTCCTCTGAAAAGACCTTGGCAGACTATCGTCACAAGATTGGCTCTGTGGATATGGGTGGTGAAACTCGTGCACATCTAGAAAAGTCCTCCTCCTTGGAAAGGGAACTTCTGGAACTGGAACAGCGCCGCCAGGAAGCAACACGTTTGTTCAAGGAAGAGCATCCTTCTGTCCAGACTATAGTGAAGCAGCAAAGCCGTATTCGTGCAGAGCTCGCCAAATTGAAATCTTCTGCAGAAAAAATGCCTTTGACTCAGCAGGAAGTTCTCCGCCTGCAGGAAGAAGTTGCTGTGAACAACGCTCAGTACACTTCTATGCTTAACAATATCCAGCAGCTTCGCGTGGTTCGCGCAGGTGAAGTGGGTAACGTTCGTATTGTGGATTACGCCCAGATTGAACGCCGCCCCAGCAAGCCTAACAAGAAGATGATTTTCGGCGGTTGCGTCGCCGGCGCTTTCTTGCTGGGAGCATTGCTTATTTACTTGTTTCAGTTGACCCGCCGTGGTGTTCGCGGTTCTCTTGAGATTGAACGTGAAACTGGAATCAGCGTCTATGCCAAGATTCCAGAATCCGACAACTCCATTTTGAATCATCGCAAGAAGGGTAAGAACATTAAACCTTTGGTGGAGGAGTCTCCAGAGGATCCTGCCAGCGAGGCATTCCGTTCCTTGTATACTGCAATCGATTTCTCCATTGCTAGTGAAAAGGTTCTTATGGTTACGGGCATGGTTCCTGGCGTGGGTAAGTCCTTTGTGGCAAAGAATCTTTCTGCGCTTTATGCAAACAACAATAAGAAGGTTTTGCTGATCGATGCAGACATGCGCCGTGGCGTAGTCTACAGCAAGCATAAGGTTGGCTTGGGTGATGTCCTTTCGGGCAAGTGCCCCTTGGATGCTGCTATTGCGGAATCCTTGACGGAGAACATGTTCGTTCTTGGTGCAGGCAACTCCGATGTCACTCCCAGTGAACTTCTTCGTGGCGAAAAATTCAAGAATCTCTTGGATGAAGCTCGAACCAAGTTCGATATGGTAATCGTGGATACGCCTCCGCTGAATCTGGTCACGGACTCTGAACTTATTTTCCCTGTTGTTGACTTTGCTTTGTTCGTTCTGCATTATGGCCGTCATTCCATGGACCAAATCAAGGAAGCCATGCTGAAGGTTGAACGCTGCTGCGACAAGCCTAAGGCTTTTGTGATGAACCATTGCGAACATGAAGGCCGTGGTTACGGTTACTATGGTGGTTACGGCTATTATGGCCGTGGTTACTATGGTAAGGGCTATTACAGCAAGAAGAAGTAAGCTGGTTTTACATGAAGATTCTTGTTACCGGTGCAGCGGGATTTATTGGGTCTAAAATCACGCAGATGCTTTCTGAACGTGGTGACGATGTTGTCGGCCTTGATAACATCAACGATTACTACGATCAGCGATTGAAGTATGGACGTCTTCGTGAGTGCGGCTTTGTTCAGCCCGACGACAATTTTGAATTTGGCAAGATGCTTACAAGTTCCAAGTGGCGCAACTGCCGCTTTGTCCGTATGGACATTTCTGACAAGGAATCTCTGGATGCTCTTTTTGCTGCAGAAAAGTTTGACAAGGTCTTGAATCTTGCTGCCCAGGCTGGAGTCCGCTACTCCATTACCAATCCTTACGCCTACATGCAGAGCAACATGGTGGGTTTCTTGAATATTCTCGAAGCTTGCCGTAATAGCAAGGTGCCGTACCTGGTGTTCGCTTCCAGCAGTTCAGTTTATGGATTGAACAGCAAGGTGCCCTACAGCGAAGACGACAAGGTAGATTCGCCTGTTAGTTTGTATGCCGCAAGCAAGAAGAGTAACGAACTGATGGCTCACGCTTATGCTAAGTTGTATGGAATCAAGGTCACAGGCCTTCGCTTCTTTACGGTTTATGGCCCTTGGGGTCGCCCCGATATGTCTCCCATGCTTTTTGCCAAGGCAATTAGTAAGGGCGAACCTATCAAGGTGTTTAACAACGGCGACATGATCCGCGACTTTACCTACATCGATGATATTGCCGAAGGTACCATCCATGTGTTGGACCGCGAACCGGATGCGGCCAAGTGCGAAAACGGTGTGCCTTACCGCATCTTCAACATCGGCTGCAGCAATCCCGTGAAACTGATGGACTTTATCAGCGAAATTGAAAACGCCTACGGTGAACCTGCTAAGAAGGATTTCTTGCCCATGCAGCCTGGCGACGTTTACCAAACCAATGCGGATACCACCAAGCTGGAACAGCAGTGCGACTACAAGCCCCACTGGAGCCTTCACGACGGTATCGCCAAGTTTATGGAATGGTACAAGAGCGACATGAATCCGCTGAAGTAAGTTCCCCTATTTCTCAAATAAAAATTGAACTTGAGTTTTTGACGGTCCCTCAAAAGGGTCGTTTTTCTTTGCGAATCTCTATCTACAATTCTAATCACTAACCACTAATCACTAATCACTTTTCTATCTT
>JAKSIE010000020.1 GCA_024398995.1 Fibrobacter sp. | reverse complement strand
GTTCCGGAAGGCAACGGAGTGCATTAACCCCTTATAATGTCATCCCGGCGAAGGCCGGGATCTCCATTGAAAAAGGCTCATCTAATGATGAGTCTTTTTTTGTGGACTTGTTGATTTTTATTAGAGATATTTCTCATGATAAGATTTCTGTAATCCCCGAGGCCACGACGCAAGAGGATCCGTTCCACAAGAGCGTACGCTTTGACGTGCTTGTGCGCGAGGAATTCGAGCACGAGATTCTTTTGAACGATCTTTGTTACAAAAATTTCTATATATTTAACCAATACGCCAACATCAAGGATGAGGCAACCCGCGAGTACATGGAGTATTTCTCCACGCAGAAGCACGAATCCGAGAAAATGAAGCGTATCCACGAGCTCGTGGAAAAGTACCGACTAGACCCGATTGCAAAGAAGGCTTATATGACTCTGGAACAGGAACTCAACATCCGCGAAAAGAAAGCCCGCGCTGACGAGAAACGTAAGATTGCCAAGGCATTCCGCGACCGTGGCGTTGCCATCGACGTTATCGTTGAATCCACTGGACTCACCCCCGAGGAAATCAAGGTCTTGTAGCCGCCTTTGGCCATCCCGGCGAAGGACGAGATCTCCATTGAAAAAGACTCATCTAATGATGAGTCTTTTTTCGTTATTCACGTCATAGTCCATCATAGTCCATTAAAACGATATAAACCTTAGCCAATTTTTTGAATGTCTTGACTTGTATGCATTCTGCGTGATGTCGAATTCAAAAATATGCTCGTTGTCCTCTTTCTTGATAACAATTTTTAAACGACTTGATGGCTCCGTAAATTTTCTATAAATAAAAATTCCAAGCATTCCCCGTATTACGGTTCTGTATTCAACCAAAGAAGAATCAATTTTTTGAGTGGTTCCCTCAGCTGTTATAAAAGCGGCTACGGAAACAGGCATTTCTAGGTTATAAACGTTTACAGAATCAATGTACAAACGAAAAGCGTTATAAAACTTTTCTTGTAGGCTATCATTCTCGAAATCATACGAACTGAAACTTAGGTAATATTCCGTATCACGATATTTTTCGATAGGTTCTACATTTTCATCCTTTTCAATGGTGTAAAAGCAGTCACTGCTGAAAAATGGACAGCATCCGACAAATATGAAACACAGAACTATTAAATACTTTTTCATTTTTTAATAGAGCGCTTCTCATAAACCATATTCATTATTTGTTGGTATAAATATACACTCTTTTTCATACGACTTAAAAAAGCTATCTTTACGCCACTATGAAGAATGAAGAATTTGATGTTGGCGCCAAGAAGGATCCCTTTTCGCCGCTGGTAATTATTGCAGGCCTTATGGTCGCCTGCTACCTTACCTCCAACGTGATGGCAGTAAAGCTGCTGTCGGTCTGCGGGATCACCATCTTTGACGCAGGAACCATTACCTTCCCGCTGGCATACATGCTGGGCGATGTGCTTACGGAAATCTGGGGTTTCAAGACTGCACGTAAGGTCATCTGGCTCACGTTCTTCTGCCAGGTTTTCATGGCCACGTTCACCTTCATCGGAACGGCGCTCCCCTACCCCGACTTTACGGAAGAAACCGCCAGCGCCTACTCCACCATTTTCAGTTTTGTGCCCCGCATTACTGTGGCCTCCCTGGTGGCATTCCTGTTGGGCGAACTGACTAACGCCTGGACCATGGTGAAGATCCGCGAAAAGACCGGACGCAAGCTGCTCTGGGTACGCACCATCGGCTCCTCCGTTTTCGGATACATCGTGGACACTTCCATTTTCGTGCTGATAGCCTTTGCAGGCACCGTCCCCACCGAAGATTTGATCAGCATGATCGTGGTTCAGTTCCCGGGCAAGCTGGCCATCGAGGCAATCTGCGCCACACCTATCGCCTACGCCTTGATCAACTGGCTCCGCAAGCGCTTTGAGGCATAATTATGATTAACACCACCCTCTGCTACATCGAACAGGACGACAAGTACCTGCTGCTCCACCGCGTCAAAAAGAAGAACGACATCAATAAGGACAAGTGGATTGGTATCGGCGGCAAGTTCGAGGAGTGGGAATCCCCCGAAGACTGCATCAAGCGCGAAGCCCTGGAAGAGACCGGCCTTACCCTCATCAAGCCCAAGTATCGCGGCATCGTCACCTTCATCAGCGATGGCATGGACCAAACGGAATTCATGCACTTGTTCACCGCCACCCAGTGGACCGGCGAACTGAAAGAATGTGACGAAGGAAACCTGGAATGGGTACCCAAGGCGGACGTGGCAAAGCTCCCTCACTGGGACGGCGACCTGATTTTCCTGGCACTGCTGGAACGTGGCGAGCCCTTCTTTAGCCTGAAGCTCACCTACAAGGGTAGTACCCTGACAGAAGCCCTCTTGAACGAGGAACCTGTACGCTGGCAGGATTTCGTATAAAAGAGTACAATTTTGATTTTTTGGGTCAGAAAGTTCCGTTTTAATAAAAACGGGACTTTTTTTAATAAAAAAAAGTTTCCCGCCTAGCGAAAAACATGTTTTCAAGGGTTTGTTAAATGTATCTTAAGGGTACTCCAAACCAACCTCCAGGCCAGACGTAGGTTCCCTGAAATACCTTGTCTGGCCTTTTTTGTAGGTTTGAAGTCTTGCTACCACTGAAAATCGCTTCGCGATTTTTGTTAGCTGCGGTTTGGTCATGTCGGAATGCAAGCATTCCACCGCGACGCAAACCTTGCTACCACTTTGCCAAAGCATTTGTGATGATGAGGTCCTGGAGTTTTTCGATGGCGCGGGCCTGACCATGGCGGTCTTCGGTTTCATTTGCCTGCACATCGTAGACACCTTCGGCAGAAAGGCTCTTGGATTCGTAAATAATACGTTCCTTCACGTTATCGTAGAACTTTACGGCCACGCGAATAGTCACGCGGTAAGTTTCCACATCGCTATTGCTGTTATAGTTTTCAGGCTTATTGGTATAGCTCAGCAAAGTAATGGTAAAATCAGAACTAGCCTCTCCGTTCACAATACGAACGCCACCGGCATTCTTCTTGAACATATCGACAACTCCGGTACGGATATCGTTTGCAAGCACGGCATCCATGATTTTATCGTCGACCTCATGAATATTTACCGTTTTGATGTGACTCGGCAAAGTACTGGCCGTAAAGCTGTAACAGCCCGAAAAAAGGCTAGCAACCAAGGCCAACAAGGCAAATTTCAACACTTGCGAGACTCTCAACGTTTTCATCATGGCTCTAAATTAGAAATTTCCCATCCAGATTGCTTTATATTATTTTTTTATTCGGTTAAAAAGGGGCTTATTATGGGATCTAAGTTTTGGGCTATCATGGGCGCAGCATTTTTTGCGACCACAGCTATTTCAGCACAAACGGCCACCAAGGTGGCATGCGTCGGCAACAGTATCACCTACGGCTACGGTTTAAACGGGGCAACCACCTACCCACAGCACCTGCAACAAATTCTCGGTAGCGAATACGAGGTGAACAACTACGGCAACTCAGGAAAGATGTTCCACAAAAGTTCCGGCGAATCCTACTGGGCCCAGGACGAATTCAAAAAAGCCTACAATTTCGCCCCGGATATCGTAGTCATTGAATTGGGAACAAACGATTCCAAATACTTCTTTAGCGGCGACGGCACCAACTACAACTACTATTTCTACGAGTACAAGAACATCACCAAGGACGCTTTAATCTCTGAAATGACCAGGGACTACGAAGCCCTAATTGATACTTTCGCACACCAGCCCCAAAAGCCGATTATTTACGCAACGTTACAACCCTATGCCAACCACCCCCACGAAGGATGGTTCATTACGGATACGGCGATTGTAAGCACCATCAATCCTATAATCAAGTCCGCAGCAAACAGCAAAGGCGTAAAGCTTATCGACTTGCGCACTTTATTCAACAAGACCGAATGGCTGCAAGACGACAAGGTCCACCCAAACGCCACAGGAGCCAAGGAACTGGCCCAGATCATAGCCAACGGAATCCAGGGGAAAATAACAGACGTCATCCCCGCGGAATCCAGTTCTTCTGCCAAGCCCGATGTTTCAAGTTCCTCTGGAATTCCGCTAGAATCAAGTTCTTCAAGCGTAACCATTGCGGAAAGTTCCTCGGCAACAGAACATGTGGTTGCAACATCAGCTGGACTCGTCCCTACCATCGCAACAAGCGGAATGAGTATCCTGGTAAGGAATTTTTCCGGAAGCGTTGAAATTTTTGATATGAACGGGAACCTTGTAAAGCTGGTTCGCGCCCTCGGCACGACGACTGTACCCATGGGCAACGCTGGTGCATACATAATAAAAGCAGGTCTCTCCGTACAGAGAGTCCTGCTTAAATAGAAGATCCCGGGTCAAGCCCGGGATGACATTGTGCAGCCCAATCGGGATGACTTGTGCCGGTTACTTCACAGAGAAGATTCTGTGAGCGCCATTGCCCCTCACAATGTATAAGCCCTTGTCAAGATTCATGGAATTCAGCTGAGTCTGAACATCGTTCATGCGAACGCCGTTCAGCTTGCAAACAAAGGCACCCTTGGTATTGAACACGGAGAAAGTCTGTTCGCCAAGAAGTTGAATGCTCTTGAAAGCAATGCCTTGAACTTTATTGGTGTCTTCAGGAACGACAACAGGATCATCTTCCACCTTGTCAATCTTTTCAATCTTCACATTATCAATGAAAACGCTACCCGTAGCAAGGCCGGCATTAAAGGAAATTCGGCCGTTTTCGTCGGTAGGCTCATTCATAGTGAACTTGATTTCATAAGACTTGGAGGTGGTGCCGAGTTCAAAAGTCTTAGCTTCACCAAGGTAACTTGTCCACGGATCGGTATCCTTTTCCAGGTTCACTTCCAGGCTTCTAGCCACAGATCCATAAGCGTCAAAAGTCAGCTTGTAGCTCTGGCCCTTTTCGTAATGCATACCCTTCTGGATAACCTGAACGTCGTAGGCGTTGGTACCGGTCTTAGAAACAGCGATTTCGCCCTTACCTTCATTAAACTTAAAGGTACCTTCGCCACTATGGACCGTCAGGCCCCATCCTGCAGTCTTCAAGGAATCGGAGAAGTCGCCATTAAATACGTAATCTCTGTTGGTAGGAACTTCGATGGCGGCAGCAACACCGTCCAAGGAATACTGTTTCACGAAATTCCAGATATCGGAAACTTCATTCTTGGATGGCATATGGCCGCGGCCTTCCAGCTTAAGATGCTTCACATAGACGCCGCCATCGCAAGGGCCCCAGGAATACAAGGTTGCCCTATCGCCGGTGTGGGGATAGTTGTTGGTCACTTCGGCCTGAGACGGGCAATTGAACTGCTTACGATAGCTGCCCAGGTTGTTTTCAAGACCGCTGTAGCCCACTACGTCATCAGTAGTACCGTGGGTATGGAAAATTGGAACAGGGCGCATTGCGGTGCCTGCACCACCCATCAGGTAACCGGAACAAGGCGCAAAGGCGGCAATTTTATCGGCAATCTTACCCATGGAATGGTAAGAGAACATGCCGCCCATGGAGAAACCGGACATATAGACACGCTTGGTATCGATGTCGTAATCCTTGGCCATCTGGGCAATAATTTCTGTGACCCACTTGGTATCCTTGTCGCCACTAATATCCCAAGTGCTAAAACCGGTTCCGCCTCTCGGATAAACAACAAGGAAACCTGCCGTATCGGCAACGGCTTCCCAATGGGTATTCTGCTGCTGATAATTAGGGTCTTGATCCATGCCGTGGAAAGAAAGAAGCAGAGGGCTCTTGGGGGCTAAACCAGACGGTGCATACACATGGACGTCTCTACCAGAAACGGACACCTTCTTATAGTCATTGATGGATTTTCCGCCACCACCACCCCACTGGGCAAGGGAAACAGACGCTGCAATTAAAAGCAGGGGAAGAACTTTCATTATTTTACTCCTTTAAAGTCTGCATGACGCAGATTACAACCAACCTAATTTACAATCTACTCCAAAACAGGCCCAATGTTTCCTGTTCCGATTAAATCGTGATGTAAAAGATTACAACACCAAGCCAACTCACGAAAAAAAAGCTATCTTATAGCCCGTAAAATTTTATCTAACCGAGGCATAAAATGCTTGACATTAAGAAAATCCGCGAAAATCCGGAATATTATATTGCTGAAACCGAAAAGAAGTATACTACCGTGAGCCTGCGCGATGTTCTCGCCATCGACGAAGAACGCCGCCCCCTCCTCACCGAAGTGGAACGCCTCAAGAGCGAACGTAACGCTCAGTCCAAGCTCATCGGTGAACTGAAGAAGAAGGGCGAAAACGCAGACGAAGCTCAGGCCGCTACCCGCGAACTGGGCAACAAGATCGACGAAATGGACAAGAAGCTGAAGGATCTGGAATACAAGCAGACCGAAATGCTCATGCACGTCCCCAACATCGCTCCCCGCTCCATCGAAGGTAAGGACTCCAGCGACAATAAGGTCGAAAAGGACGGTCCGATTCCCTTCGACTACTACACCAAGAACGATGACTTCGCCCGCGTCGACCACAAGACCCTCGGCGAACGCCTTGGCATTTTCGACTTTGAACGTGGCGCAAAGATTTCCGGTTCCGGCTTCCCGGTCTACCGCGGTCTCGGCTCTCGCCTGGAACGCGCCCTCATCCAGTTCTTCCTGGACGAACACCAGAAGGCTGGCTTCGAAGAATTCACTCCTCCGTACCTGGTAACCCGTAACACCATGCGTGGTACTGGTCAGCTCCCCAAGTTCGAAGAAGACATGTATCGCTGCGACAAGGATGACGACCTGTTCCTCATTCCTACTGCAGAAGTTCCTCTGACTAACCTGTACTCTGGCGAAGTGATTCCGGAATCCGAACTCCCCAAGCGCATTTGCGCCTACTCCGCCTGCTTCCGCCGCGAAGCTGGCTCCTACGGCAAGGACACCCGCGGTCTTCTGCGCCTGCACCAGTTCAACAAGGTTGAAATGGTGTACTTCGCTCATCCGGAACGTTCCTACGAAGATCACGAAGAACTGACCCGCTTCGGCGAAATGCTTCTCGAAAAGCTGGGCCTCCCCTACCACCGTCTGGCTCTCTGCAAGGGCGACCTCGGTTTCGGCGCTGCAAAGTGCTACGACCTTGAAGTCTACGCTCCTGTAGAAAAGAAGTGGCTGGAAGTTTCTAGCTGCTCCAACTTCGAAGACTACCAGGCCCGCCGCGCCAACATCAAGACCAAGATCAACGGCAAGAACACCTTCATCCACACCTTGAACGGTTCTGGACTTGCAACTCCTCGCGTGATGGTTGGCATTTGCGACAACTACCAGCAGAAGGACGGCTCCCTGTTGATTCCTGAAGTGCTGCGTCCGTACATGGGCGGCATGGAAAAGATTGAGCCTAAGAAGTAATCGACTTTTCTCGGTCAAATTTAAAAGCAGGTTCCACAAAAGTGGAGCCTGTTTTTTATTATCTTACAGGGTATATTGGAAAAAAGGAGAACCAATGAATTTAAAACTAATTTCTGTCGCAGCAGCACTTGCAGTTTCTGCAGCCGTTGCACAAGAAGCCGAAGCAACCGCACCGGTTCAGGAACCCGCAGCAGAGGCATCCACACAGGAAGCCTCAACCGAAGCAGCCCCTGCAGAATCTTCCGACGCTGCGGTACAGGAATCCGTAGCAGAACCTTCTGCACCTGCAGCAACCCTGGTTGAAGAAGTTCCGGCAGCAACAGCCTCCTCTGAACTGGCCGTCGAATCCGTCACCGACACCGCCAAGGCAAACTTTGATGTTCTCCGCACCCGTGCCTACAACACCGTAGGTAACCAGGCAGCAGCAGCCACCATCGCGGACAACTTGCGCAAGCCCCACGAAATGCATGGCAGCAAGCTCGTCTACTTGGAACCATCCCTGGAATACGCCGCAATTGCTTTCGGCGAAAGCAACACCTATTTCCTTAGCTTTAGAAACACCACCGGAAACCACGGCTTTTTAACCGCAGGTTTTGCAACTGCAGCATTCGGTGTAGAAATCTACGGTGCCGTCAGCAAGACATGGACCCTTCGTGACGAACCCAACCGCGAATTCAACAGCACAACTGTTTACGCCGGCGATGAAATCGGCGCCATTTACTCCATGCCCTTAGGTGGCCTGGACCTTACCATTGAAGCCAGCTGGCTAACCACGACTCCGGAAGTATCCAGCGAAGCAACCGCCAAGAAAACAGATGACTACGTCAAGAAAGAACACGATTACTGGGATGTAAAGGCCAAGGCAACCGTAAGCAACACTCCCGCCCAGAACAAGATTTTCTCCTGGGCCGCAGGTTTGGCATTCCTTCGTCACAACTTGACTGAAAAAACTATCGACGGTGACGAAGAAACCGATTTGGCAACATTGGACTCCCGTGTTCAAATCGAACCATTCTTCAACATCGGTTTGCAGGTTCTCAAGTCCAACAACGCCCGCGTGTTCCTTGGTTTGAATACAAACGTTCCTATGTCGATCTATGACGAAATTGCAAACAAGACTAATTACGTTCGTAAAGACCACTTAGGCATTGGCATTTACACAAGCCCCAACATTCTTGCAGAACTGGCCCTGAACGACAACTGGATGGTTTTCAGTGGAGCAAGTTATGTGTGGAACGTATTTTCAACGGAATACCTCTATGAAGGCGACTCCGATATCAACGCTTTCGCCATGAAGTCCAACACCGTTAACGTGGATGCCGGCGTTCGTTTCCAGTACAAGAACTTCGCTCTGGAAGCCTCGATCAACAATTCCTTCTTCAACAACCCGCTGGCAGGTTTCAATGGAAACAACTTCATTGCAAACTTTGGTGGCTTCATCAACTTCTAAGGACGGCTTAACATGAAAAAGATTATTCTCACAGCAATCTCCGTATTCGCCGTCACGGCTTTCATCGCTTGCAGCGCAGACACTATCGCCACAGGTGTCGATGCTATCGACAAAACCGGTCCCACAGGCATTGTGGGAAACCAGAAGGACGATAAGGTCGTTGCACCGAACAAAAAGCAAAGTAGCTCCTCCAGAGCAAAGTCCAGCAGTTCTTCCTCTGAAGAAGAGTAAAAACGTCAATAAAAAACGAAGTGATTAAGCGATAAAATGGTCCTGAACGTAATTTGGCTCATCTTCTTTTTCGGTGCCTTCATTGCATGTATGGTGCAATGGCTTGCCTTTGGCGATAGCGGTATTTTCAACAAGGCTATTCTCGGAGCATTTGACATGTCCAAGACGGCCTTTGAAATCGCCCTAGGTCTTACAGGTATTCTAAGTCTTTGGCTTGGTATCTTGAAGATCGGCGAAAAAGCCGGCGCAATACAGATTTTAGCCAAGTTGGTGCAGCCCCTATTCAGTCGTCTTTTCCCGGAGATTCCCAAAGGCCATCCTGTAGTGGGAACCATGCTCATGAATATCAGTGCCAACATGCTTGGCCTGGATAATGCGGCAACCCCTATGGGCCTCAAGGCCATGAAGGAACTCCAGGAACTTAATCCCAACGAAGATAAGACCGTGGCCAGCGACTCCCAGATTATGTTCCTGGTGCTGAATGCCAGCGGCCTTACCCTGATTCCCGTTAGCATTATGACTTACCGCGCCCAGATGGGTGCGGCAAATCCCAGCGATGTATTCCTCCCCCTGTTGCTTTCTACATTCTTTAGCACTATGGCCGGCATTTTCGCCTTGAGTTTTTTCCAGAAGGTTAAGCTGAAGGATCCCGTAACAATGGCATGGCTCGGTGGTCTTTCTTCTGCCGTTATCGCCATCATGTTCTATTTCAGCCACCTTACTGCAGAAGCCATCGGCACCTCCAGCCTCCTCATTAGCGGCTTGGTCCTGTTTGGCGTCATCGTCGCATTCCTGGGCCTTGCATGCTACCGCAAGATTCAGGCCTACGAGGCCTTCGTGGAAGGCGCTAAGGACGGATTCCATACCGCAGTTATGATCATCCCCAACCTGGTTGCAATTCTCGTCGGTGTGGCCGTATTCCGTGCAAGCGGAGCCATGGACCTTTTACTGAATGGCGTCTCCTGGATTCTCGGATTGTTCGGCATTGGTAACGACGTAGTGCCCGCCCTCCCCACCGCCATAATGAAGCCTCTTAGCGGCAGCGGTGCCCGCGGCATGATGATCGACACCATGAAAACCCTAGGCCCCGATAGTTTCGCCGGCCGCTTAAGTTGCATGTTCCAGGGCGCCGCCGACACCACCTTCTATATCATTGCCGTATACTTCGGCTCCGTCGGAGTAAAGAAGACTCGTCACGCCGTGACCTGCGCACTCATCGCCGATGCCGTTGGCGTCATCGCCGCCATCGCCATCGCCTACATCTTCTTCCCGCCTATGTAACCGCAGGCGATTCGTTATTTAAAGCTATGTAATGCAGAGTCTATGCGGGCCGTAATCATCGGGCCCGCAGCATAAACCCATTCGGCCTCCGTAGGCAAACCTTAGAACGGCCAGTTTCCGGTTGACTTTAGGACCAAGCTCAGCAAATACAGAACATAAACCATAAGCAGCACGGCACCCGCAATACGGTTGATTCGTCCATCCCCCTTACGACGGAATCCAAGCACCAGGAGTGACAAGGTCAATACCCCCATCAGAGGCATATCGCGGTAAAGCACATCCTGCTCAATGCTAGGCATAGGAGCAATCGTCGCGGCAATACCAACCACCATCAAGGTATTGAACAAGTTGGAGCCGATGATATTACCTACGGCCAGGTCATCCTCCCCCTTGCGGGCGGCGGCAATGGAGCTGGCCAATTCCGGAAGAGACGTGCCAATAGCCACGATAGTCAAGCCAATCAAGAGATCGCTTACGCCAAGGCTACGGGCAATTTCAACTGCACCCCACACAAGCGCCCTAGAGCTAGCTACCAAAAGAGCCATGCCAAGAACAAGCAATCCTATGGACTTGCCTAGGCTCATGGGCGCCTCGGACGAATTAGAGGACGCCTCGGAAGCTGCGGACTCTACAACCTCGCCTGCGGCTCGTTTTTCCTTATAAATATTGAAGCCCATCACGGCGAAGAAAACCAGCAAGAAAATGACGCCATCCATTCGAGAAACAGAACCATCCAGCAGAAGACCTATGGACAGAAGCGTTACCCCGATTAGCAACGGCAAGTCCTTCTTAAGAACGGATCTCTGAACCAAAATCGGAGAAATCAAGGCCGTAACACCTAGGATCAGAGCGATGTTTGCAATATTGCTGCCGTAAGCATTGCCTAATGCCAATTCAGGATTACCCTGCACTGCGGACAAAGCAGAGACAACCATTTCGGGAGCACTGGTTCCAAAGCCCACGATTACCATACCGATAAGTAGTGTGCTCATTCCACAAAAACGGGCGACGCCAACGGCGCCGTCCACGAATTTGTCTGCGCTCCACACAAGAACTATTAAACCAAAGATAACAGCTATTGCAGGGATTAGCATATGTGTTTCTGCTTAATATTAGGGAACGTAGAAGGACAGACCCAGAGTGAATGCGCTGGAGGTGTTATCCACGCCGAGATCGAAGTCATCTTCATAGAGCTTGTTGAGGCCAAGTTCGTAGCGAAGATCGAAGCTCAGCATCTTGTGCGGACGAATGGAGAAACCAAGAAGCAGGTTGTAGTCCACAGACTTGCGCTGGTCAGAATCGATCATATCAAACTTATGACGACCACCATTTCCATCGGTATGCTTGAGGTTACCGCGATCCTTGGTATCGGTACCGTGGCAGATGTAAGAGAAGGTATCGGTCAGCGGAATATCTACGCTAGCACCAACGCCGAAAGAAACGACAGAGCGGGGGCCCTTGAAGTCAAAGAGAACAGGAATGTTCAATTTACGCTGTTTAATCTTACGGGAAGAGCTGTAGCTGTTGTCGTCGGAAGTAGATGCATCGCTCTGTTCATAAAGCAAGGCAACCTTCAAAGCGGAAGTGTAATCATTCAGCGGGAGAGACAGGTGCAAACCAGCGCGCCAGGTCATACCAGACATGTCATAGTCGAAAATGTCGTCCATAAAGAAGAAGGAACCAACGAATGCCTGGACACCGTAAGAAACCTTCTGAGGTTCGTAATTGCGGGTACGCTGAACGGTAGCCGGCTGAGCGTTCTGTTGAACATAAACATTCTGCGATGCAGGACGAGATTCAACAACGATAGTCTTAGTACTCTTACCGCCACGAACTGCAGAAGGAGCGGGTGCTTCGTCGGAAGCAGTTTCGACAGCAGCGGGAGCAGCTTCTTCAGCAGGGGCTGCAACTTCTTCGACAGGGGCTGCGGCAACAGCGGATTCGGCGGCGGGTTCGGCGACGGGTTCAGCGGCAGGAGCAGCAACAACGGCAGCTTCTGCGGCAGGAGCTGCTGTTTCGGCTGCAGGTTCTGCAGCGAACACGGTAGCAGCTGTAGCGAGCACAGCCATAATAGAAGTGAAACGAATATTCATAATTTTCCTCCTTAAAATGTTTGGAAAAAATATACAATGTTTTGAAGTTCAAAAACGAGTTGAAGTTGCGTAAAATCAACTTTTTTTTCACACTTTCCTTTTTTTAGTGAAAAAAACAGGGTTTTTACTAAATTTTCTTGTATGAAACTGAACATTATTGCCAAAGAATCGGGCAAATCTAACGCCCAAGCCCTCTTTTTCGTAAAGAAATCAGTCCAATTCTCAGCCATTCTTACTGAGGATGGCGAAAAACAGGTAGAATCTGTTCTGAACGGAATGAGTGATGGTGTTTTCGAAGACCTTGAATTTCTTGAAATCGATGGAGTTGCAACCATATTCGTAAACGCAGCCAAGGAACGCGGAATCTCCAGTTTGGACCATTTGCGTATGGCCGCATACCGCTTGGCTCAACGCGCTTCTAAAAAGCAGATTCCTGTGGTAAGCCTGATGCTTGCCGACGCTGCCCCCGAACAGTTCAAGTCCATCGCTCACGGCCTCGCCTACGCAGATTATAAGTTTGATGCCTACAAGAGCATCAAGAAAGAATCTTTCCAGGTCACCTTTGAAATCATTGCTGGCGAACACACTGCAGAATTCAAGAAGATCGCAGAAGACGTTGCTGTAGAACAAAAGGCAATTGTTCTTGCAAAGAATTTGATCAACACCCCTGCCGCAGACTTGACTCCCGCCGACTTCGTGGAACGAGCCAGAACTATCGCCAAGTACACTGATGGCCTTACGATCAAAGTCCGCGATATGAAGCAACTTGAAAAAGAAGGTTTCATGGGCCACGTTACCGTTGGCAAGGGCAGTTCTCGCCCGCCGTTTATGGTGACTTTGAGCTACGACGGAACCAAGCCTGCGCGTGGTTCTCGCGCAGATAGGACCTCCGCAGACCATTTGGTAATTGTCGGCAAGGGTCTCTGCTTTGATACCGGCGGCCTCTGCCTTAAACCGCCTAAATCCATGCCCGAAATGATTAGTGACATGTCTGGTGCAGCAACCACATTGGCTGCAATCCAAGCCATAGCCACCCTCAAGATTCCCATGAAGGTGAGTGCAGTCCTTTGCCTTGCAGAAAACGCCATCGGCAACATGTCCGTACTTCCTGGCGATATCTTTACCGCAAAGAACGGCAAGACCGTCATGGTGGACAACACCGATGCTGAAGGCCGCCTTGTACTCTCGGACGGCTTGGCAGAAGCAGGTCTCATCGGGGCGACCCACATTGTGGACCTAGCAACCCTTACCGGCGCCATGGTTCGCGCCCTGGGTTACGCCGTGGCAGGTTTCTTCTGTAATGACGACGACCTTGCCCGCGCCGTGATCAACTGCGGTGAGGACTGCTGTGAAAAGTTCTGGAGCATGCCCCTTGAAGAAGAATACGCCGACGGCCTCAAGGACAAGTTTGCCGACCTGAAGAATACCGGAAGCGATGCCGGTGCAATTTCCGCCGCACTCTTCCTCCAGGAATTCCTGCCCGCAGATACCGCATGGGCCCATCTGGACATTGCAGGCACCGCCTTCGTTGACAAGAAGTGGAAGTACACCGACTACGGCGCAACCGGCTTTGGCGTGCAGACACTCATTGAACTTGCCCGCCGTATGGGCGCCGGAAGTTTAAGCGAGGCCTGCGGTTCCTACGAAGCGGTCTAAAAAAAGTTACTTTTTGTGCAGTGAACCTATTGACAAATGCCTTTTTGTACACTATATTTAGAAACGGTAATTGTAAAACCTTTCTATGAGGTGCAAAATGGACAAGTTCAATACATCCGAATCTGAAATTGAAGCCGGCGAAAGCAAGCGCAAGGGCTTGACTCCCCGCCAGGAAGAAATCCTGGAATACATCAAGAAGTACTCCAAGGAAAACCGCATGCCGCCTACCGTTCGCGAAATCGGCAATCGCTTTGAAATTTCTTCCACCAATGGCGTTCGTTCTATTCTTGCAGCCCTCATCAAAAAGGGTTACATTAACCGCTCTCCCCGTCTGAGCCGCGGTATCGAAATTCTGAACACCGGTAACGAATCCGAAGCCTCCGAAACCGTCAGCAACACCATCGAAATTCCTATCGTTGGCCGCGTTGCCGCCGGTACCCCCATTCTGGCAGTGCAGAACCTCGAGGGCACCGTCACCATCGACCGCGACTTCTTGGCTTGCCGTTCCGATGTGTTCGCTCTTCGCGTCAAGGGCGACTCCATGATCAATGCAGGCATCTTCGACGGCGACCTGATTTTTGCCCGCCAGCAGAAGACTGCAGACCGCGGTGAAATCATCGTAGCCCAGGTAGACAACGAAGCTACCGTCAAGTATTACCATCCGGCAGCAGACCGCATCGAACTTCGCCCCGCAAACCCCAACTACCGCCCCATCATCGTGAAGAACGACAAGGATTTTTCCATTGCGGGCCGCGTTATTGGCGTGATGCGCAAGGTGAACTAATCACAGCAAAATTTCACACACACAGGTCGTCGGTTTATCCGACGGCTTTTTTTTTCGCAGGAACTGTTTCTGGTTTCCGTGCGGACAATTCAGAAATAAAATGGACCTTACAAAAAAGGGCGCTAACTTTTTCAGTCAGCGTCCTTTTAATTTATTCTGATTAACTTGTTGTAAACTGTGTCGCAGTTTGGCGAGGCAAAATTAATCGCCCAGAGCTTCCAAATCTTCTTCAGCTTCCTTCAGGTCGTCTGCATCCGGTCCCAGGATTTCGTCATCTTCTTCATCCAGGGAGTCACCGCCCATGGAACCCAGCTGGTATTCCACCTTACGGGCTTCCTTGGACTGGCCAAGCTTAAGAATCATAGCGCATTCTTCACAGTAACCCAGGTGCTTGTCCACCCAGAATTCCGGGGAAACAAGATTGCGGTTACAACGAGTACACATCTGGGAAGCAGCTTCACGTTCGAAGGCAAGGTTCTGTTCTTCCAGTTCCTTGAGGATTCGTTCGGTAAGTTCTTCCTGGGTTTCTTCGGCGAGAGAAATCTTGTGACGGATAGAAGCGGTGGGCTTCATTTCGAGATTCTTCATTTCGGAGGACATCTTCTTCTTGTTGGAGCGGTCTTCCTGTTCGTCGATTTCAATGAACATCACGGTCTTGGAAAAACGCTTGACGCCCCTGGCAAGAATTGCATCGTCCTGTTCTTCTTCGACGTCAACGATCTTATCCTTGCCTTTCTTGCCACCCTTTGCCGGCTTTTCTTCGACCGGAGCAACTTCAGCAACAGGTTCGACAGCAACATCTTCAGCTTTCTTGCCCTTCTTGCCAGCCTTTTCAGGCTTGGCTTCGACCGGCTTGACTTCTTCGGACTTTTCTTCCTGGCCCTTCTTCTTTGTGTCGGCCTTAGGAGCCTTTTCAGCCTTGGCGGGCTTTGCGGCAACGACCTTGGCGGGCTTTTCAGCCTTCTTGGTTTCTACCTTGGCGGGCTTTGCAGGCTTGGCTGGCTTAGCTGCGGGAGCGGCTTTCTTGGTTTCAGCCTTGGCAGGCTTTGCTGCCTTTACCGGCTTTGCGGGAGCGGCCTTAGCGGGCTTAGCGGCAACCTTGGAAGCCTTGGCAGCAGGAGCTGCCTTTGCGGCGGGCTTTGCAGCCTTTACGGGTTTTGCGGAAGCAGACTTGGCAGACTTTGCGGGAGCGGCCTTGGCGGGCTTTGCAGCAACCTTGGTGGCCGGCTTTGCAGCAGTCTTGGAAGCCTTGGCGGCAGGAGCAGCCTTAGCTGCCTTCACATCCTTGGCAGGAGCCTTAGCCGGTTTCTTGGCTGCACTGGCAGCGGCAGTCTTCTTTGCAGGAGCACTTGCAGCCTTCTTAGCAGCCGGCTTTTCAGCGGGCTTCTTGGCAGCGGCAGCCTTCTTGGCGGCCGGCTTTGTTTCCTTGGACGAAACTTTCTTAGAACTCATAGGTTACTTCTTTTCCACAATTTTGATGTTAATAATGGGATCGTTCTGTTCAATACGGCAGACCACATCCTGACCGGAAATAACCTTTCCGAACACGGTATGCTTGCCGTCCAGATGAGGCTGGGGCGTGTGCGTTATAAAAAACTGGGAACCGTTGGTATTTGCACCGCGGTTAGCCATAGAAATAACACCCGTCTCATGCTTCAAGGAACTAATCTCGTCGTCGATGGTATAGCCGGGACCACCCTTGCCATTACCTTCGGGATCGCCACCCTGAATCATAAATCCAGGAATGACTCGATGAAAAATCAGACCATTATAAAAGCCCTTATTGGACAATTCTACAAAGTTGGCTACAGTATTTGGAGCGGACTTAAAATCCAAATCCAGCACAATGACACCTTCGTGAGTTGTAATGGTCGCTTCAATAGCCTTAATGCCGGAATAATCTTTGTTATAGACTTTACCCTCGGCACAGCCCATAGCAAAAAGACCGCTCAACAAAGTGGCGACAAAGAACCTTCTAATGATTTTCATAGAACCCATTGTATAAATCGTCTAAATTTACCAATTTGTCAAAAATATAGATTTTTTGTTTTTGTCATGTGGCTCTCACGCCCAAAACACAAGTGTTTTAGCCTATAAATACCCATCATTTTCTATATTTACCAAAAAATTAAAATTGGACTATATGGCTCAAAACGACAATATCCGAAATTTCAGCATCATCGCCCACATCGACCATGGTAAATCCACCCTGGCCGACCGTATGATCGAACTGACCAAGACCGTCGCAAAGAACGAAATGATGAACCAGCTCCTGGACGACATGGACCTGGAGCGTGAACGCGGTATCACCATCAAGGCCCACGCCATCCGCATGGTGTACGAACGTGACGGCAAAGAATACATTCTGAACATGATCGATACTCCGGGGCACGTGGACTTTACCTATGAAGTGAGCCGTTCCCTGGCCGCTTGCGAAGGCGCCATTCTCGTTGTGGATGCTAGCCAAGGCATTGAAGCCCAGACCCTTTCCAACCTGTATCTTGCCATCGAAAACAACCTGGAAGTGATTCCCGTGTTGAACAAGGTGGACCTGCCGGGTGCACAGCCCGACCATTTCGCCCAGATGATAGGCGACCTACTGGGTTACGATCCCGACAAGATCCCCCGTATTTCTGCAAAGACCGGCTTGAACGTGGAACAGGTGCTGGACAAGATCGTCGATGAAATACCCGCCCCCGAGGGCGAAAGCGACAAGCCCCTGAAGGCCTTGATTTTTGACTCCGTCTACGATTCCTACCGTGGCGTGATCAACTACATTCGTATTGTGGAAGGCACCCTGAAGGCCGGCATGAAGATTCGTATGATGAAGACCGGCGGTGAATACATGGTCACCGAAGTAGGTACCTTCAGCATGCGTCGCGACCCCAAGCCGGAACTGACCGCAGGCATGGTAGGCTACGTTCTTGCCAACGTCAAGACCATCAGCGACGTAAAGATCGGCGACACCCTGACCGACGCCGCCAACCCTGCCGCAGAACCGCTTCCGGGTTACAAAGATATTTTGCCCATGATCTATTCCGGTATCTACCCCATCAATCCGGAAGATTACAAGGACCTGCGTGAAGCTCTTGAAAAGTTGCGCCTCAACGACTCCGCCCTCACCTGGGAACCGGAAACTTCCGAAGCATTGGGCTTTGGTTTCCGTACCGGCTTTTTGGGACTTCTGCACATGGAAATCGTGCAGGAACGCCTGGACCGCGAATTCAACGTGGACATCATCACCACCGTTCCCAACGTGGAATACCACGTGTACATGAGCGATGGCGAAATGGTGAAGATCGAAAGCCCCAGCAAGCTTCCCGACGCTAGCCGCTACGACCACATCGAGGAACCTTACGTAAAGGCCCAGATCTTTACTCCCAAGGAATTCGTAGGCGCCCTCATGACTCTTTGCGACGAAAAGCGCGGCGAGTTCGAGACCATGGAATACCTGGACGAGACCAAGTGCATTCTGAAGTACAACCTGCCCCTGGCAGAAATCATGTTCGACTTCTACGACCGTCTCAAGTCCGTAAGCCGCGGTTACGCCGGTCTGGACTACGCTCCCATGGGCTACCGCCAGAACAACCTGGTGAAGTTGGACATCCTTTTGAACGGCGACCCGGTGGATGCATTCTCCGTGATTATCCATCGCGACAAGGCCCACACTTACGCCAATGCCATCTGCGTAAAGCTGAAGGACCTTATTCCCCGTCAGCAGTTCGACGTAGCCATCCAGGGCGCCATCGGCGGAAAGATCATCAGCCGAAGCACCGTGAAGGCCGTGCGTAAGGACGTGCTTGCCAAGTGCTATGGCGGTGACATCACCCGTAAGCGTAAGCTCCTTGAAAAGCAGAAGGAAGGTAAGAAGCGCATGAAGAGCATCGGTTCTGTGGAAGTGCCCCAGAAGGCATTCCTCGCGGTGCTTTCCTTGTCCGACAATTCCTCCGGCGGAAGCGACGATTAATTCGAGACGGGGTTAGTTTGTCTAGACTGGACCGAAAAGTTAGGCGTTTGCAGAGGCGTAACAGCCAAAGCCACGCCTTCTTTTTATTTATCGTGCTCCTGATGTTCGTTGGCGTAGCCATTTTCGTACGACTTTACGTCTTTGAACCGGTGAAAATCATGGACGCATCCATGACCCCGAAATTCAAGGAGCAATCCATAGTCTGGATGTGCAAGATACCCCAATGCTTCGCAGACCTCGAAGACCAGAAAATCGTTTGGGCGAAGTTGAACTCCGATGAAACCCAGGTCCGTAGCGTTTTGGCCATGCCTGGCGACACTATCGAGATTTCCGACAAGGGTAAAGTCAAGTCCCAGCACCGGAATTTCAAGTGGAAAGGCGAAGACGCCTTCATCCAGACACGACGAATCTATGTTCCCAAGGACGGCGACACCCTGGTCTTTAGTGAATTGAATGATGTGGAACAGGACTACATCATTTCCTACCTCAGGGACAAGGGCGAAAACGTTCTCGTGAAGACAACGCTTTGGCAGGGCGACCGTGAAATCAACATTGAAAGAGTGGGCTCCACCAAGATTGCAAACCGTCAAGTAAGCCTCAATGAAATCGATTTTCTCCCCTGGCAAGACCGTTACCTGATCGAAGAACAGATCCGCCAAAGCGAACCGGGAAACGCCCCCATCAAGCTCAAGCGCCAGCTGTTCTACGGCAAGATGCAAGTTCCCAAAACAGAAGCGGAAAGTGTCTCTCAGGATTCCACCGCAGACACAACCAAAACTACAGACTCCACAAAAGTTGCCGCAGATTCCGTGAAAGCAACCACAGCAGCCACCACGCAAAAGGCCCAGGCCGTCAAGGTCTACGGTGAGCAGATTACAGAAATTATCGTCAAGGACGATTGCTTCTACCTTGTTTGCAAAAAAGGAACCAACTGTCCCGACTCCCGAGAACTGGGTTACTTTACCAGAAATCAAATTATAGGAAGCCACGTTGCCTGGCCCGACAAAATCAAGGAAAAGTTTATCGAACCTGTTATGAAACGAGTCCGTTTCGCAACAGCCATCGTGGTGGACATCTGGACAAAGGCTTCCTCCGCTGTCAGCAATAAGATCGACGGCATCAAGGAACACTTCAAGAAAGAAGAACAGCCTGCCGAAAATGAAAACTAAGATTTCATTAAGCGCGCACAATTTCCGCTCTAAATACAACAAAAAAAGCTAGACCGCATTTGCGATCCAGCTTTTAAGATTTATCTGTATTCTCTAGAGGATTAGTCCAGGGTGTGAACCAGGAGACCGTCGCGGAGCTTGGGTTCGAACCAGGTGCTCTTAGGCGGCATGATTTCGCCAGCGTCGGCGATGTTCATGAGTTGATCCAGAGTGGTGGGGTACATTGCAAATGCACAGGCGCATTCACCGCTGTCCACGCGCTTTACCAGTTCACCGAGACCGCGGATACCACCAACGAAGTCGATGTTCTTGGAAGTACGAGGATCATCCACGTCGAAGAGAGGCTTGAGGATCAGCTTCTGGAGGAGAGCCACGTCGAGGCTATCTACGGGGCCGAGATTCTTCAGGTATTCAGCCTTGAAGGTGCAAGCATACCACTTGCCGCCCATGTAGAAGTTGACCTGGTTCTGCTTTGCGGGGCTCTGCATTTCAGGGAGTTCAGCAATGTTGAACACCTTGGCCATTTCTTCCATGAGCTGTTCCGGAGTACGGCCGTTCAAAGACTTGAGAACGCGGTTATAGTCCAAAATCTTCAGCTGGGTGCTGGGGAACAGAATTGCGAGATAGCGGTTGAATTCTTCGTCACCAGTGTAGGTGCCAGCCTTCTTGGCTTCTTCAGCACGGTAGCTAGCGGCACGAGCGCCTGCAGCACTGCGGTGGTGACCGTCGGCAATGTAGCTAACGGGAACAGATTCGAAAGCCTTGCGGATAGCGGCAATCTTTGCGTCGTCTTCAATCACCCAAACAGTGTGGCCAAAGCCGTCGGCCTCGGTAACGAAGTCATAGGTGGGAGCAGTCTTGATAACGTCTGCCAGCAATTCGAACTGACCTTCGTCGCGGTAGGTCAGGAACACCGGACCAGTATTGGCGTTGGTGCCAAGAACGTGGCGCAGACGGTCTTCTTCCTTATCGGCGCGGGTAAGTTCGTGCTTCTTGATGATGCCATTGAAATAGTCTTCTGCGGGAACGCAGCAAACCAAACCGTACTGTTCGCGGCCGTTCATGGTCTGGCGGTAGATGTAGAGGCAGTCCTTCTTGTCGTGGGCAATAACGCCGTCGGCAATCATCTTGTCCAGATTTTCACGAGCGTGAGCATAGACCTTCGGGTCATAAGCGTCAACGCTATCGTCCAGTTCCAGTTCGGAACGGGTAACGCGAAGGTAGGAGTGAGGAAGGCCCTGAGCCATTTCCTTGGCTTCAGCGCGGTTCATCACGTCGTACGGCAGAGCAGAGATGTTCTTAGCTTCGGCGGGATCAACCGGGCGAAGAGCCTTGAACGGATAGATGTGCATCATAGGTTTCTTTCCTTTGTGAGCTTCTTTGATTAAAACTTCGTCTTCACTAATTAGGTTGTGAATAAATCCAGTCTTATTGGCCAGCCACTTTTTACGGCGATGGCTTACGATGACATAAGCTAGAATAAAAAAGATGATGCCGCCGATGGCCGCTACAATTGTAATGCCAATTAAGAAGGCAATCAGGTGGTCCGGAGCATTATGGGCAAGATTTTTGATCACCGTAACGCAGTTTTTGAAGGAAAGCCCCTCCATCTCGGACAGAAAATCAAAATTAATCTTATCGGGATTGACAATCTTGCAACCGATAAAATAGCCAGCAGGATAGAAGAAACCGAACTGGGTAAAGGGATTTGCAACAAAGGAGGAAACTACGCCGGGAACCTTGGGCAGCTTAAATGCAGCACAAAAGGCAACCGTCAAAAGAATCGCCACACCGATTGTGGGCCAAATTCCAATAAATACACCGGCAAATACCGAAAATGCTACACGGAGAGCATCCTGGTTCTTAGGGAACATTCGATTGTAGTAGATCCTACTCAATCGTTTAATCTTCGGTTCCTGTCTTCTTTTGGGCAATTTATCCAACACGCTCATACTTGAGCCAAAGATAGCAAAATTTTACATAATGAACCAACTTATTTCTACATTTGTGATATGAAACATTTGATTTCAAAAGAAGGTTTTGAGAAGTACAAGGCAGAGTGGGAACAGCTCAAGTACGTAGAGCGCCCCGCCATGATCAATCAGGTTCAGGCCGCTGCAGCCGAAGGCGACCGTAGCGAAAACGCCGCCTACACCTTTGGACGCATGCGTGTCCGCGAAATTGACCGTCGCCTAAGGGAATTGGACCGCATTCTTGACGGAGCCAAGATCGTAGAGAGCGTCGCCCCCGAAGACGGATCCATCAAATTCGGCGCAACCGTCAAGATGAAGGACACCAAGACCAAACGCGAAAAGGTGTACCAGATTGTAGGCGACAAGGAAATCGACCCGCTGCAGGGAAAAATCAGCATGAAATCCCCCGTAGGCGAAGCCCTGATGGGCAAAAAGCAGGGCGACACCGTGCAGGTCCAGGCACCTCGCGGAACCATCACCTACGAAATCGTGGAAGTTCACTACTAAGGGCTGAGCCACCCACCACAAAGAGAGACTGCGCGGGATGTTTATTGATTCTCACTGTCACTTAGATGCCTACGAGGAATACTCCGGCGAAAAGCTGGACGATCTTTTTGCACGTCTGCAGGCCGCTACGGATGCCGCCCGCGAATCACAAATGCGGGGCGACTCAGTAAAAGACTATGCCGCCTTCCCTATCCCCGACCTTTCCAGCCAGAAGAGCTGGAGCAGCAGCAAATCCGATGCGCCGGACCCCAACGTGCGTATGCCCGAGGCGTTCATCCATGTGGCCTGCGACCCCAAGGACTTGGCCCGAGGCGTGGAACTTATTGAGAAGTACCCTTTTGTGTACGGCGCCTTCGGAATCCATCCGGAGTACGTCAGCGACACCACCCCGGAAGACGAGGCGCGCGTTGCAGAATTACTGAAGCACCCCAAGTGCGTGGCCTGCGGAGAAATCGGACTGGACTACCATTACGGAGCCGACAAGAAGAGTGAGCAGTGCAAGCTCTTTGAACGCCAGCTGGACATTGGAATCACCTCCGGAAAGCCCCTGGTGTTCCATCTCCGCGAAGCCGATGACGACGCCCTCGCAATTTTGCGGAACGCCCCGCTCCACGAAAAAAACATCCATGTGCACTGCTTTACCGGTACCCCGGAATTCGTGGAGGAACTTTTAGCCCTGGACGCCAACGTGTTCATCGGATTTACAGGCATCGTGACCTTCAAGAGCGCCCAGAACGTTCGAGACGCAGCCGCTCTAGTGCCTTACAACCAGATTCTTCTGGAGACGGACTCCCCCTACATGGCTCCTGTCCCCCACCGCGGAAAGACATGCCATTCCGGATTCATTCCCTACACCGCCCAGATGCTGGCGGACATCAAAAAAATACCTGTAGAAGAACTCTACAGGCAATGCCGTGAAAACACCCTCAACTGTTATTTTATATGACGCATGGGGCTCTGCCCCCTGGACCCCCGAACTCACAAAAGTCCGTGCAACCGAAGTTACCCGGACATTTTCTCGTGTCTGAGGGGCGGAAACACACTTAGGAATTTATTCCTTAGTGTGGCCGGTCCCCGAATGGGGACGAGTAAACTCGCGCCTCAGTTTGTAGCAAAATAGATCAGCAGTAGGCAAAAACTTCGTTTGCCCAACCCCTCTGCGTCACTTAAATTAGCCAAATTCAAATTAACTGCGACAAACTGAGTCGACAGGCTTATAGTGCTCTTTCAAGTAGCCCAAAGCAAGTTCCGGAGGCAAGGGCTTGCTGAAGTAGTAGCCCTGAATCAAACGGCAGCCTTCGTTCCTAAGGAATTCTAGCTGATCTTCTTGTTCCACGCCCTCGGCAATCAAATCCAGGTTCAAAGACTTGGCAATGCCGATCACCATTCGTGCAAATGCTGCGGCCTCTTCATCTTCGGCCACGTAATCCACAAAGGACTTGTCCATCTTCAAAGTATGGATGGGGAATCGCTTCAGGTAAGACAGGGAGCTATAACCGGTACCAAAGTCATCGATGGAAATTTGAAGTCCCATGCTGGACAAAGCCTTCATAATTTCGATAGTCTTTTCAGCTTCGCAAACTGCGGTGTATTCCGTAATTTCCAGCTTAAGGTTCTTGGGATTCAACTTCGTTTCCAACAGCACCTTCTTGATATCGTCAAGCATGCTGTCCATAGCGAACTGCTTTGCAGAGAAATTCACGGCCACCTGAATATCCTCAAAGCCCATGTCCACCCACTTCTTAGCCTGAACACAAGCCATGCGCAGGATCAAGGCTCCCATGGGAATGATCAGGCCGGTTTCTTCTGCAATAGGAATAAATTCTGCCGGAGAAATGTAGCCCTGTTCAGACTGTTTCCAACGGACCAGAGCTTCAAAACCAGCAACGCGATTACCCTTGGTAATGTCAATGATGGGCTGGTACATCAGCACAAATTCCTGTGCCTGGATGGCACGGCGGATTTCGAATTCAAGCTTGTAAAGCTTCATGGCCTTTTCGCGAATACCACCGCTAAAGAACTGAATGCCGCCATGGTTCACGCTCTTTTTCATTTCGCGGAGACTTGCCGTGGCATTAGCCATGACGTCTTCAACGCAATCCACGTCGTTGTTCAAGGCAACAGCCATAGAAACACTGATATAGAGATCGCGGCCTTCCATCTGTACCGGCATCTTCACCGTGTTATGAATACGACGGACCAAAGGCAGGACTTCGGAATCCGCACCGCTGCTCTGAATGTTATGGAGAATCACCGCGAACACGTCAGGTCCAATACGAGCGATGGTGTCCGTGGGTCGGCACTGGGACTTGATTCGGTCCGCAACAATGCGCAAGACGGAGTCACCCACGTTAATGGAATAAGAAGTATTGATGGCTCCAAAACTATCGATATCCAAAAGTGCCACAGCGAAAACGTAATCAGGGCGCTGCAGGCTTACATCCACATCAATCTTAAGCTTTTCAAGGAAGAACTTTCGATTATAGACGCCTGTCAGGGAATCACGATAAGCATAGAAGTCCTGCTTCTCGGGAGTCGTGTGATCGGCACTTTCGTTAACAGCACCAATAATTCGGATGGGGCGACCGTCATCGCTCTTCTGGACATTACCGGAGATTTGAAGATGATGTTCCGTAGTGGACTTTTGGAGCAAGGTCACCTTCACAGTGAAATTCGTGCCGTTTTCCATGGCGGAGTTCAAGGAATCCCTAAAACGCAGCCAATCGCTTTCAAGAATGTGGGTCTTAAGCAAGTCAAAGGTATCGCTCACTTTGGAAGGATCAGCCCTCAAAAGTGTCACAGCCTTCTGTGACCAGTAAACCTTACCTGTCGCGGCATCAAAAGTCCAGAAACCACTGGCAGAAATATCCACCATCATCTGGAACATTTCGTTCTTTTCCACAAGGTCCTTCTGGATATCGCGAACAGGAAGCGCTCCCGTATGGGGTTGAGCAATCGTCACATCATGACGCATCTTGCGGCGGCTACCGATCAAAGGGAAACGGTAGGTAATCGCCACCGTAATCAAGAAAATATTCGCAAAGATATAGGGAATCACGAAAAGCACATTGCTTGAACTTTCGATAATTTCCGGAATAAATGCGGCAAAGAAAACCCCTGCAAAAAGCAGGAACAATCTTAATATGATTTTTTCGTCAAACAATCTCATTAATAATTCACCAAATCCCTATTCTCTCTTAATATATGCTTTATTTCACACTAAAAATATTTTTTTTGCATTTTCGTAAAAAAAAAGTTATAAAATCTCATTTTTTTTGATTTTTGTCATAAAAAAAGCCCCAAGCGTTATGCTTGGAGCGTTTTTTATAGTGCCAGAGGGACTCGAACCCTCGTTGCCGGCGTGAGAGGCCAGTGTCCTAGACCACTAGACGATGGCACCGTATTGCGTTTGCTACTTCAGCAGCGCCAAATATAGCAAACAACAACTAAAGTGTCAGCAAGAATTAGTCTCTGTAGAAGAGGTCCATGTTGTTAACAACCGGAGTAGAAGCTTCGATCTCGTTCACGAATTCGTTGAACAGAGCGGTAGCAGCATAACCGGAAACATTGGCAACATCGTTCTTGACAGCAGCCTTGAGAGCTTCAGCCTCGGGTTCCTTCTTGCTTTCAACCTTGATCATGACAGCGCCATTGTCGGTAGCGATAGCGGAGGTCCATTCACCAACCTTGGCGTTCTTGACAGCCTTTGCGAAGTTTGCGTTGCTATAGCCGAAGCCAGGAACGTAACCATCAACGGAAGCGGTCTTGGATTCAACACTGACCTTTTCGACAGCAGTGGTGGAATCTTCGGGGTTGACAGCCTTGACCTTTTCTGCAACGGAGTTGAGGTAAGCTTCGGCTGCTGCGGAAGCCTTGGCACTGAGCAGCTTGGACTTGATGCTGTTGAAGTAGAGCTTCAAGCTACGATCGCCAGCCTTGAGGTCGTCCACCTTGAGGGCAATAGCAACGTACTTGTTGCTCTTCATGACCGGAGAGACCTTGCTTGCTTCCGGCGGGAGGTTTTCGTTAGGCCAAGCATAAGCAGAGAGGCCCTTGAGGTAGCCCATGCCTTCAATTTCTGCGCCGCGAGAGAGCCAGCCAGAAGTCTTGGATTCAAGGCCCTGTTCCTTAGCAGCTTCTGCGAAGGACTTGCCAGCATCAACAGAGGACTTGACTGCGTTCAAGACGGATTCGAGGCTATCGATAGTTTCGGAAGAAGCGTTCACGACCAGGAGGATGTGGCCAACCTTAGCAAGTTCTACGCCGGTGGAATCCTTGGACTTGCCGTAGGACTTGATAATGTGGTAGCCGTACTGAGAACGAACCGGTTCAGAGATAGCTCCGGAGTCCAGAGCCAGAGCTGCCTTTTCAAATTCAGGAACGTAGAGGCCCTTGCCTGCTTCGCCACTGAGGATACCACCTTCGTCTCTGGAACCCGGGTCTTCGGAAGAAATGCGAGCCATGTCTTCGAAGGTAGTGGTTGCAGAAGAATCGGTGAGCTGGTAGTAGAGAGTCATTGCATATTCGCGGATACGAGCATCATCGCCTTCGGTTGCCTTAATGTCGATGTAAGCGTATTCAAACTGAGCCATATCCTTTGTCACAAAGAAGCTGTCCTTGTGAGCGTTGTAGTAACCAGCGACCATAACGCTATCGACAGTATTTTCGTCGACGGCAAAATCAGCGCCGTTAGCAACAGCAACCTTAAGATCGTATTCGGTCATGCGACGTTCTGCAGCCCAGGTAGCTTCGAGAGAAGTCGGGTGAACGGAAGCGCCGACCAGGGCCTGCAGTTGGCGAGCCGGAATAGTGCTGGTCTTGAGGTTTTCTTCGTACTGAAGCATTACGCCCCACTTGAAGGCTTCGGGAGTCTTGAGCCAAGCATCGTATTCTTCCTTGTTGAAGGTAGAATCAGTGAGGAACTTGGGCAGACTGGCAATGTAGGCCTGAGAGCGCTGCATGAGGTCTTCCTGGGAAGTAGCCTGCTGCTGGATAGCATAGAGACGGTTCTGAGCTTCCTGGACCAGACGGCCACGAACGCCATCGGGATTGCGAGAGAATTCAGATTCAAGTTCTGCGACCGAGGCCTGAAGTTCAGCCTTTTCGTACAAGTCGCCAAGGAGAATCTGGCGAACAAAGGACTGGAATACTTCGGTACGGAGCTGGGTGTACTGTTCATCTTCGAGATGCTGACCCTGGTACTGATTCTGAGTAATCAACTTGATACGGGAGTCGAATTCAGAATAGGAGATCTTTTTATCGTTCACTACGCCAATCGGATAGCTGTGTCCCTGGTTCGGAACACGGTCCATAGCCAACAGGCCAACTACGATACCTGCGGCAAAGAGAATAATAATCCACTTGGCTTTTTCATTAATCCACGTTAACATAGAGTAGACTCCATTAGAATTTAATGGCAGCAAATTTAGTCATTTTTTTTCATTTTGTTTTATTTTCATGTTATTTAATGCCGAAATACTCCTTTTTTTCTATTTATGGGGTATCCAAAATTAAAGTTTTAAAACGGAGTTTACTCATGTACGATATTTTGGTCCTTGGCGCCGGCATTTCCGGTTTGAGCGCAGCTCTCCACGCAGCAGAAAAAGGTCTTTCTGTAGTCATCCTTACCAAGGGTGCAAAACCGGACGGCTCATCAAACTACGCCCAGGGCGGTATCGCTACGGTCACCAAGAAGACCGACAAGTTTAAATTCCACATCGACGACACCCTGGAGGCAGGCGCAGGCCTTTGCAAAAAGGAACCTGTGAACATCCTGACCAAGAGCGGCCCGGCAACCATCCAGCAGTTGGTCAAGTGGGGAGTCCAGTTCACACCCAATCCGGTGAACCATTCCGAATTTGACCTTCACCTGGAAGGCGGCCACAGCCAGCATCGCATTCTTCACGCCGCAGACCTTACCGGCAAGGAAATCATGCGTGCCCTCCTCTGCGAACTCCACAAGCAAAAGAACATCGACTACCTGGAAAACTGCTACATCAAGGATTTGATCTGCAATGGCGAAGGTAAGGCAAAGCGCTGCGTCGGCGCAAAGATCATCCACCAAAAGACCGGCATTGTAGAAAAGATTTACGCAAAGGCCACCATTCTTTCCACTGGCGGTGCCGGACGTATCTGGCAGTACACCGTCTGCCCGCCGGATAGCTGCGGCGACGGTATGGCTATTGCAGCCCGTGCAGGTGCAGCCCTGCAGGATATCGAGTTCATGCAGTTCCACCCCACTAGTTTGTATGCACCCAGCCTCAAGAAGCCCTTCCTGATTTCCGAAGCGGTCCGTGGTTTCGGTGGCATCCTCAAGAACGCCAAGGGCGAAGAATTCATGAACCAGGTTCATCCCCTTCACTCTCTGGCTCCTCGCGACATTGTCGCCCGTGCCATCCACGCAGAAATGCAGCGTCTGGGTCAGACCAACATGTTTATCGACTTGACAGGTCATACACCCAAGGATATCAAGAGCCACTTCCCCAACATTTACGCCAAGTGCATGGAAGTGGGCGTGGACATGACCAAGGAATGGATTCCTGTGGTTCCCGCAGCACACTACATGTGCGGCGGAGTTCTGGTGGATACCAAGTCCCGCACCGAAATCAACGGTCTTTATGCTTGCGGCGAAGTTGCAGCAACAGGTGTCCATGGCGCAAACCGTCTGGCATCCAACTCCCTGCTTGAAAGCGTAGTGTTTGCACTCCGCGCCGTAGATGATATTTGCGACAGCGGCATTCTCAAGAATAAGATTGCAACCTCCCGTTCTACCCAGAAGGAAAAGGTAAGTTACAACAAGTCCGCCTACTGGCGCAAGCGTCGCAAGATTTTGCAGGACATGATGTGGACCCATTGCGGCATCGTCCGTACCGTGGCCGGTCTGAACCAGGGTCTCAAGGTCATCGAAGGTCTTGAGAAGGATGTAAACGCCGCCATCAAGAACATGGAAACCGAGAATTTCTATTTCATCGAATTCCAGAATGCGCTCCAGGTTTCCAAGATGATCCTTATTGCAGCACTCCGACGCAAGGAATCCCGCGGACTCCACTACATTCTGGATTACCCCAATCCCGATCCTAAGACCAAGCACCAGAGCATCTATCTGGGAGATAAGAAGTAAGTGGTTTGAGTAAACGGAAAACAGCGAACAGAGAAGGATAAAGGATAACGGGTGGCAGCAAGCAAGAGCGATAAACCAACAAGAATCGGTGGATACAAACCTACCCAGGAACTGAGTTCCGGAGCCATGGGCAACCTTTGGCTCTGTCACGATCCATCCTTGGACCGCATGGTGGTTGTCAAACAGATGCGTGAGACCCTGGAAGAGAATAGCGATGCGATCAAGCGCTTTATGCGCGAAGGCAACATCCTCGCCCACCTGAACCACCCAGCAATCATCCAGCCTCACGCCCTATGGAAGGAAAAGGACGGAAAGCTGTCCCTTTCCATGGAATTCGTAAACGGCATCACCCTGCGTCAGCTGTTGGATAAATGCAAGCAGCCGCCTCTTTGGGTTGTCATGGCAATCCTTTACGATGTGCTGGGCGCCTTGGGACACGCACACCGCGCAGGCGTTGTGCATCGCGACTTGAAGCCGGCAAACATTATGATTGACGTAGACGGACGCATTCGCCTGCTAGACTTTGGCATCGCCCATACGGAAAATCCGCTGAACGACTCCGAAGACAGTCTGACAATCACTGGCGCCATCCTTGGTACTGTCACCTACATGAGTCCGGAACAGACCCTTGGTGAAAACGCCACCCCCGCCTCCGACTTGTTTGCCGTTGGCGTTATTGCCAGCGAAATGCTTTTGGGCGAAAACATCTTCCGCGGCGAAAATTTTGCAGACACCGTAAAGCGAGTCCAGAAGCTCCGCGTTACCGAAAAAGCATTTGATAAAAACGTCCCCACAGGACTACGCAAGTTCGTTTTGAAGCTTCTGGCCAAGAAGCCCAAGAACCGCCCGCTAACCGCCTTCGACGCCGCAAGCGAACTTTCAGAAATGATGAAGGACCTGCCCCGCGACCTCACACCCTACATGGGAATGTGGACTGCCGGCTTGAAATCCGAGGAAAAAATGCAGAATGAAGCCCAATTCTGCAACCCTCCGATTTATAAAGCATCTAAGAAGAGTACATTTATTCTTGGATTGCTGACCGGTGCAGCCATTGCCGCCGCAGCAGCAGCGTTCCTTATCCACTTTGTTTTGTAACTTATGAACACCATTGATATCGTCAGCCTCGTCCTTATTATCCTCCTCGCCCTTATCGGCGTGTGGCATGGCCTGTTGCGAGGCATCTTCCGTTTGATTGCCTGGGCAACCGCTGTCGTCGGAGCCTATCTGGCAAACTCCCTTTTTGCAAACTCCGTGATAGAGAACCTGGGTTGCAGTAGTTTTTCTGCAACCATCGTGTGCCTCTGCGTAGGCTTCCTTGTTCCCTTCCTTCTGTTCCTCTTTATTGGACATGTGGTAAACCGCGCCGTCAGCGAAACCATCGTAAGCAAGCTTGACCGAACCCTGGGTGCTCTGTTTGGTGTGGTGAAGGCTGTACTTATTTTGACCGTGCTCCTGACAATTATGCACGTGCTGCCTTTTGGCGGAGTCATCCAGGAAACCCGCGACAACTCCGTTTCCTACAGCCTGTACAAAAACGGCCTGGAAGCCATGGGACTTTCCTCCGAACCCATCGACCTGGTGGACGTAGCCGAAAAGAAAGCCTCCGAAATAACAAAGAAGATTACAGACAAGGCCTCGGAAAAAGCTACCGAAGTCGCAAAGGAAGCTGCGGACAAGGCAACAGAAGCCGCAAAGGAAGCTGCAGCTAAGGCTGTAGACGAAGCAAAGGACGCCGCAAAGACCGCAGTAAAGACAGCCGCGGACAAGGCAACCGAAGCTACAAAGCCCGCAGAAACGCCGTCTGTTAGCAGCGAGAAGCAATAGACTTGGCGCAGACCTCTGCCTCGCGCACAATGTCCTCTTCGCCATCCACGTGGCGATTCTTCATTACAAACTTGCCATTGCAAATCACAGAGTGAATGGAACTGGAATCAGCTGAGTAAACCCAGTTGCTGACCAAGTTGTGGCAAGGGTTCAAACGCTCGTTCTTGAGATCCACCAGAAGGGCATCAGCAAAGAAACCTTCGGCAATAACACCCGCAGGAATACCGTAAGCAATGGCAACATTGGAAGTTGCCATTTTCAGCACTTCTTCTGCAGGCAATTTTTCAGCACTGCTGGAGACCTTGGTCAAAAGAGAGGTCAATTTCATTTCTTCGTGCATATCCAAGTTATTATTGGAAGATGCACCGTCGGTACCGATACCAACCAGCATTCCACTAGCAAGCATCTTGGGAATCTTTGGAATACCGCTGGAAAGTTTCAGGTTAGAGCAGGGATTAAGGATAGCGGCAGATTCAGACTCCGCCATCAAAGCCATATCCTGGTCATTCATATGCACACAATGGGCTGCCACAAAATTTCCGCCAAGAACCGTATAACGGTCCATCAGTTCCACGGGAGTACAGCCGAACTGCTTTTTGCAATCCGACACTTCTTTTTTGGTTTCAGCCAAGTGAGTATGAAGAATCATTTCTTCTTCTCGGGCAACATCTGCGCAACGCTTGAACAAGGGCTCGCCCACCATGTAGGGAGAATGAGGCATCACAGCAAGGGCTACACGTTCGGATTCAAACCTGCGATCCTTAATAAACTTGAAATTATTTTCGATGGCTTCGTCGCTCATAAGGCCCTGGGCAAAAGTCACGCCGATAGTTGCACGGATTCCCATTTCCTTGACCACCTTCATGGTCTGTTCGCGATGCCAGTACATATCCGCAAAGAACACCGTACCGGACTTGATCATTTCAAGTACAGCCAATCGTGAACCGATTTCGATATCCTTGGGGGTCATCTTGCCTTCAAAGGGCCAGATGTGATTCTGCAGCCATTCCTGTAAAGGCATGTCGTCGGCGAAACCGCGAAGTAAAGTCATAGCAGCGTGGCAATGGCCATTATAGAAGGGAGGTAAAATAGCCAGACCCGAGCAGTCAATTATTTCGGCCTTGTCATAATCCTTAGGCGTCAGAGGACGGTCCACCTTGGCAAAGCGCTTGCCAGAAATAAGAATGTCCCGAACAATTCCTTGATACATAACGGACTTGAGCACGACCTTAGACATAACTTCCTCTTTTTTAAAGAATGATTTGAATATAGAAAGAACTTCCAGTGTCAAAAAAATATATAATAGGGATATGAGCAAAGAAGAACTTGAAACATTGCCGATTACTCGATCCGAGTTTTCCACTCTTGAAATTTTCAAGAATGTATCTTTCGAAAGCTTGGCAGGCTACCTGCTAGGCTGTAAGACTATTCTCGCTCAACCCGGCGACCTTTTGATCGACCCCGAGCATCCAATCCGTCGTTTGATTGTTGTTCTCGACGGTATGCTTGAAGTCAAGCTCACCTCCCAGGGCGGCAACTTTTCCGACACCATCAGCCCGGGCCACTGTGCCGGCGAAATGTCCATCTTTGATAATATAAAGCCTAGCGCCTGCGTCTATGCAAAAGAACCCAGCCATTTGCTGATTATTGACGCAACCACAGCCCTGGCCATGATTCATGCGTCCCACGACCTGTGCCTGAACTTTTTACATATCCTGAGCCAGCGAATCCGCAACAACAACAAAGTTGTGTGCGAAGAAGAATACCACATCCGCTGTATCGAGGAAAGTTCCAAGGTGGACGCCCTCACCGGTTTGCATAACCGCCGTTGGCTCGAAGAAATGTACGCCCGCGAAATGTCCCGCAGCAACGCCGGCAATTTCCGTCTTTCTGCCTTTATGCTGGACATTGACCACTTCAAGCACGTAAACGACACCTACGGCCACCTTGCTGGAGACCAGGTACTTATGTCTGTGGCACAGTCCATTGTCAAGAGCTTGCGCCCCTCCGACATGCCCGTACGTTACGGCGGTGAAGAATTCACAGTGTTCCTTCCAGGCACATCCACCGACAACGCAAAGGTCATTGCCGAACGTATGCGTAAAAACGTAGAACGTATGCAGATTGTCCTGCCTTCTGGCGAGACCATTCAAGTTACCGTCAGCATCGGCTTTACCGAACGCGTCGACAACGACTCTGTACGATCCATCATCGAACGCGCCGACCAGGCCCTTTATCACGCAAAGGAAAACGGTAGAAACCGCGTTTGTATGAACTTGGGCCAAGACGACATGTTCTTGTTCTAGTTCATTTCCACAACGGTTCCAGGTTTACCCTTGGTGTTGCCACCCTTGGTAATCACCCAGATGACTTCAAGGCCCTCGACCTGGCTTGCATCAACGTTTTCGGCATATCCATCAGTCAGAATCACAACCTGACTGATGTTTTTTGATTTAACGTGTTCAAAGATGGGCAAAAAACTGGTCCCTCCCCTACCCTTGAACTCGATGGACTCAATGGCACAACGGGAGAAAAGTTCTTCCTTATCAGGATCCTTCACAGAAGTATCGAAACTCCAAAGATAAACTCCGGTGTAGTAGGCAATGCGCTCGATTTCCACAATGAATCGGGAAAGATCGGCACTGCCCACGCTGCCCGAAGTATCCGCATACACAGCCACAGGTTCAACAGACTTAATTGTTGACCCCAGGAAAGGCTTGCCGTAATGCTTGTTCCAGCGACGTCGAGTCGGTTCCTTGGCAAAGCTAATGAAGGGGCCCATCTTAAGCCTAAGAATATCACCCCAGTTCAAGGGCTGTTCCTGAGCCTTCTTGATCATTTCTACCGCATTGGCACCAAGATGGCCCCACTGCTGGTTTCGAATGGTCTGTTCCACCACATTACGGACATAGTCATCGATGAAGGCATCTTCATCATAGTTTTCACCGTGCTTGGCATCAATTCGATGTTTGGTGATTTTTCCAAGGGCACAGTCTTCGCTGATGTCAATGACAACTTCGTAATCAGCATCTTCATCGCCGTTACTTTGGCCAGCATCTCCATCGCCGTTACTTTGGCCACCCTTACCATTACCCTTGCCCTTGCCAGACTTGTCACTGGAATCAGAAGAATCAGACTGGTTCGAGCCCGGCCCAAAAACGAACTTGATCTTGGGATCCGGGAATTTCTTGTCCAGCAGGGCGAGATACTGTTCAAAGCTCAAGTTATCGGGAAACTTAAACATAGACGGCAAAAGACACTGGATATCGCCCTTCTTCTTTTCTCCAATGTTCTCCTTGAAACGGGGCATGGCGATACCCGTCTCTTCGTGGATCATGCAGTTGATGGCCAAGTCCATCGCTACATTTTCCTTGTAGGCGCGGATGCGGTCACCGGACATGCGGTGAGTGCAATGATGCAGAAGCACATGCATCATTTCGTGAATCAGCACAAAGGTACGCTCGTCCTCGTCGAGACCTGCAAAGAACTGAGGATTATACATAAGGGTAATGCGGCCGTTCTTGACGCACACCCCCATGGTTTCCATGTGTTCATTCTGGATGATGGTCATGCCCACCAGCAAATTGAAGCTGACGGGGCTATAACACACCAGTCTGCAGAGCGTACCCTTGAAAATAGTCTCTACATCAACCATGATTAACCTTCGATGATGAGATCGTCATTGTCAAGATCGGCAACAGTAAGGTTCTTTACCTTCAGGAAGTTTGCCACCCAGTTGTCATATGCAGAACGGGTGCCGTTCTTGATTTCGGTATTGAGAATTGCCTTGTTGAAAATCTTGTAACGGGGCGGAGTGACGCGCCATGCAAGATACTGATCCTTGGCGTCCTTCTGCCAATCCTTGACGAAGGCAGCGATAGCTTCGTTGGGGCAGCATTCCAGGAATGCCAGGATGTTCTTGCCCTGCTTGGCGGTGAGCTTGGTCTTCTTGACACGATCAAGCAGGCTATGGGCGGTGGGAACTGCCAAGGTGGGAGTTGCAGTGAAGGTTGCCTTAAGGTACTGGCAATAGGATTCATCCAAACTGTTCAGGATGCGCTTGGCATCGATATTGTTCTTGCGGTCCGTTTCGCAGTAGTTGGCGAACTTCATAGCATAACTTGCACCGATGTAGGAAGAGGCAATTTCCATCAGGTAGGAGGTTTCACCCGAGGTAATGTCGTCGCCGTTACGACGGTATTCCTGGAGACATTCGCCAAGCTGGGTCCAGTCTCGGGGACAGGGGCCCTTCTTGCCCTGAATGGAAAGTTCTTCAATCGTCTTGGTAGGCAGCACGATGAATTCGGGATACTTGTTCAAGAATTCCGGAATCACTTCATGGATTTCACCACGTTCCACACGGTTCTTGAAGTCCTCCAGATATTCCTTATCCGTAGGAGCAAAGGTCACATTCTTGATACGGCTTTCCTGGGCCGGGTCACGACGGGTGCCGTTATAGATCTTAGCATTGTCGTTATCGGCGCAGATCACGTAAGTGTTTTCCTTAAGGTTCACGCCGAACAAGCGGTGTTCCAAAAGAAGTTCCATGATGGCGTCCTGGATAATGGAATTGCCGCGCTTACATTCGTCCAGGAACAGCACGTAGATGTCATCGTACTTGGTAAGGCGGGTGTAAACCTTGCCGTTGGCTTGGTACAATGCCTCCATCTGGTCATCGTATTCCTTGCAGGTGGGAATCCAGCTAGGCGGGCAGCTGTAGGTACGTCCACCAAATTCCTGGAAATTACCGATCAAGTCTGCGGGGTCCATAATGGAGACGCAACGGCTGATGACATGAACACGTTCCAACGGAATATTGTGCTTTTCAGCAACAATTTTGCGGATGGTATTCTGTACGTAGGAGGTCTTGCCAATGCCATGGTTGCCCATGAGGCCCAAAGTATGGGTGGAGAGGAAACCCTTTTGCACAAAACGGTTAATTGACTTAATATCCATATATAAACAATCCTTAGATCCTGATATATCGCCACCTTGACACCGTGTCAGAGCTTGGCGAGCAACCTGTTCATTGTTTATATCGTCTAAACGAATTCGTTTGTCAAAAAGTTTTAAAGTTTTTTCGGAATACAAAAAATCCCCGGGTTCAAGCCCGAGGATTTTTCATAGAATATCAAGTAGCCGCACAAAAGCGCAATTCAAAAGCGCGGCAACAAATTACAGGCGCTTAAGCACTGCCTGTGCGTGGTGGTAGAAGCCTTCTTCCATAGCCACAGCGGCGATTGCCTTGGCATTCTTCTTGATGGCCTTTTCGCTGTAGCGGATGATGGACATACGCTTCAGGAAGTCATACACGCCCAGGGGGCTGAAGAAGCGGCCAGTGCCGTTAGTGGGCAGCACATGGTTGGGGCCTGCGAAGTAGTCGCCCACCGGTTCAGAAGACCAGTGACCGATAAACACGGCGCCGGCATTTTCAATCTGGGCGGCCATGGATTCCGCCTCGTCAGTCATGACTTCCAGATGTTCCGGAGCGATCTTGTTTGCAATGGCAACACCGTCGAACCAGTCCTTCACAACGAGAATGCGACCGAAGTTGTCCAGCACCTTCTGAAGCAGTTCCTTCTTGGGGCTGTTTTCCACCTGAACGTCAACGCAGGCAGAAATCATCTGGGCGGTTTCCATGTCGTCGGTAATGCAGATGGCGGCTTCGAAACCGGAACCGTGTTCCGCCTGGGAAAGCAGGTCTGCAGCAACGAAGTCAGGATCGGCAGTCTTGTCGGCCATGACGAGAACTTCAGAGGGGCCTGCCACCATGTCAATATCTACGACACCGAAGACTTCCTTCTTGGCGACGGCGGCGAAAACGTTACCCGGACCCACAATCTTGTCCACGCGTTCAACAATGGTCTTGCCCTTGGCGTCCTTGGCACCGTAAGCCAACAGGCCGATAGCCTGTGCGCCACCGATGTGGTAGACTTCGGTAATGCCCAGCTGCTGCAGCACGAATGCCACGGCGCGGTTGATTTCGCCCTTGATGGGGGTCACCACAACGATGTCCTGAACACCAGCAACGAGAGCGGGCACTGCGTTCATGATCACGGTGCTGGGGTAAATGCCAGCGCCACCGGGAACATAGAGGCCCACGCGCTTCATGGGGCGGATGCGCTGACCAAGAACAACGCCGTCCTTACCTTCCATGAGCCAGGATTCTTCCATCTGGTTCTGGTGGAAATCGCGGACGTTCTTGATGGCCTGCTTGAGAGCCTTCTGCAAATCGGCGGGGCACTTGGCGGCAGACTTTGCAATTTCCTTTTCGGAGACGCGGATGTTCTTGCCCTTGAGGCCATCGAACTTCTGGGCGTATTCTACAGCCTTGGCGTAGCCGCCCTTCTTGATGTCGGCAAGGATATCTACAACCTTGTTATAAATCTCGCGGCTGGGAGCAACTTCGCGACCGCAAATGCGTTCAATTTCCTTAGAATTAGGAGTAGCCTTAACTATTTGCATTTCTTAGTTTCCTTCAAAATCTTGTAGCACAGACCGTCCATCAAGGCAAGCCAGCTGGCTTCGATGATATTGGTGCTGACACCTGCCACATTCCAATGTTCCTTATCGTCACCGAAGGTAGTCCACACGCGGACCAGTGCGTCGGAACCTACGGAAGAACCCAGAACGCGAACCTTAAAGTCGTCCAGGCGGACCTTGGCCATGTACGGGAAGAAGGGCTGCAGAGCCTTGCGGAGTGCTGCGTCCAAAGCGTTCACCGGACCGTCGCCTTCGCTTACCTGATGGCTGATCTTGTCGCCAATCTTCAGCTTGACGCTCGCCTGGGAAACAGACACACCTTGCGGGGTCTTGTCTTCGGTGACGCGGTAGTTCATGAATTCAAAGGGTGCGGTGAACATACCTAGCTGGCGATACACCAGCATCTTGAAGCTGGCTTCGGCGGAGTCGAAGTGCCAGCCGGCGTTTTCCTTTTCCTTGATGGCGAGCAAAAGCTTTGCCACCATGGGGTCCTTCTTGTCAATGCCCGGCTTGATAGCCTTCAGCTTTTCTACAACCAGAGAGCCGCCAGCCTGATCGCTGGTGACGAATACGCGGTCATTACCGATGGAGTGGGGATCCACATGTTCGAAACTGCGGGACACCTTCATGACGCCATCGATGTGTGCTCCGCCCTTATGGGCAAAGGCGGCCTCGCCCACGTACGGTGCGCGGACGTCGCTAGCCAAGTTCACAATCTGGTCGACGCTGAGGAACAGCTTGCGAAGTCCAGCCATCTTCTTGGCGGCAAAGAACTTCACGCCCATCTTGAAGTTGAGGTCAGCCATGATGGTGGTGAGGTTTGCGTTACCGCAACGTTCACCGTAACCGTTGATGACGCCCTGGATCATTTCTGCACCGGACTTTACGGCATAGATGCTGTTGGCCACAGCAAGGCCAGAATCGTTATGCACATGGATGCCCAGAGGTACGTCCACGTGTTCCTTAACGGCATCAAAAATTTCTTCCAGTTCCCACGGCATGGTACCGCCGTTGGTATCGCAAAGCACGATGAAGTCTGCACCACCGAGGGCGGCAGCCTTCAGGGTTTCAAGAGCGTATTCCGGATTAGCCTTATAGCCGTCGAAGAAATGTTCGGCGTCGTAAATGACTTCCTTGGAATGTTCCTTCAAAAATTCGATGGAAGACTGGATCATGTCCAGGTTTTCTTCCAGTGTGGTATGAATGACATCCGTAACGTGGAGGTCCCAGCTCTTACCGAAGATGGTCTTCACGGGAGCCTCGGACTTTACCAGAGCCTGGAGCAGCGGATCCTTCTCGGGAAGAATCTTCGGACGACGGGTGCTGCCGAAAGCAGCAATCTTGGCATGCTTCAGCTTAAGCTTCTTGACTTCGCGGAAGTATTCTTCGTCGGTAGGATTGCTGGGGTTAGGCCAGCCGCCTTCAATGTAATCAATACCGAAAGAGTCAAGAATTCGAGTAATCTGGAGTTTATCGGCCAGAGAGAGACTAATCTTGCGATCTTGATTGCCGTCGCGCAGCGTGGTGTCATAGATAAAACATTTCATGGGTGCAAAGATAGAAAAGTGATTAGTGATTAGTGGTTAGTGATTAGAATTGTAGATAGAGA
>JAKSIE010000002.1 GCA_024398995.1 Fibrobacter sp. | reverse complement strand
TGGCAGAGCACCTGGGTTCCTCAGGAAGTTCGCAAGTTCTTCGAACAGTTCTAGAAATAGCGCGTAAGCGCAGTTCTAAAATTTCTCTCTAATACCGAAAGGCCCCGCAGGAAACTGCGAGGCTTTTTTCATCGGCGGTCTGCCGCAATATTTTTTCAAGAAATCTATTCCAAGTAAAGCACCTCGCCCATCTGCGGCATCAGCACAGGCTTCTGGGATTCCTCACCCGCCTTCTTTGCATTTTCCAGAGGCTCGCGATAATCATGCTTGGAAAGCGCAAAACGGGAATGATGAACCGTCATGTAACGGTTGGCGTTCAGTTCCTTCATTTCCTGACCAAGGTACTTGGGCAGCGTATGCACATAGGCCCAGTCCGTATTGTACTGGCCGTTTTCCAAAATTGCTAAATCGATATCCTTAAATTTTTCGCCCACCTTGGCAAAGTGTGTTCCGTAGCCAGAGTCACCGCTAATCCAGATGTTACGCTTGGGTGTCTTGAAATAGTAGGACGCCCACAAAGTCTTGTTCTGGTGAAGGTCGCGACCAGAGAAATGGCGGGCTGGGGTGAAGGTAACCTCAAAGAATTTTTCATTACCGGCAGCATCCTTTGCTTGATCCAGAACCACATGGGTCCACCAGTCTTCCTCGACCAGCTTTTCCTTAGGGTAGCCCCAATATTCAAAATGTTCGCCCACGCCAAGAGGCAAGATGACCTTACCTACGTTCGGTTCCAGTTCCGTAACGGCCTGATAGTCCAGGTGGTCCCAATGGTCGTGGCTAATGACCAGGTAATCGATGAAGGGAAAATCCTTGGGTTTGTAAACGTCTGTTCCCTTGAACATCTTGTTGACAAAACTTACGGGAGAGCCTGCGTAAAGAACCGGGTCCACCAGGATTTTCTTGCCGGACAAGTTCATCAGGTAGCTAGAGTGGCCAAACCACACAAGCCAATCCTTGTCTTCGGGCAGGGCCTTTAAATCCGTACGGATGACCGTCATGGAATCGCCCTTTGCAGGAGCAATCTGAACTCCGGAATTGTCAAAGAGGAATTCCTTCCAGACTTTAAGCTTGCTCTTCTCATAAACCATGACTGCGGCCGAGTCAATGTTAACGAACTCCTTGCCGTTGTAATTGGGAGATTTCTTGACACGGGCCAAACGTTCGCCCTGAGGGATGCGACCAAAGCTCTTTTGACTAAGGAACAAGACACCAGCATCGCCCAGCAGAAAAATAACCGAAAGAATAATTGCAGTAACCATATAAAGCCGCCTTCAAAAAACATCCATACCGTTCAGTAAAATTAATTTACAAAAAAGAGCGAATGAAAATGACCCGGAGGATACCCCAGGTCATTATACATTTATTTTCATGCTTCGATTGCCACGCCCTACGGGCTCGCAATGACACCAGCCAAAGGTAAATGAACACTTAGGGCTTTAGCCCTTAGTGAGAATTATCCACTATGTGGACGTGTGGTAACCCCTTTGCATCTAAATAAGTTTTTCCACCTTGGAGCAGAGGGCTTCAGCCTCCTCAGCCGTAGGTGCTTCTGCGATTACGCGGATCACGGGCTCGGTGTTACTTGCGCGAACATGGACCCAGGACTTCTCAGAGCCAAGCCACAGGCCGTCGCGTTCATCCATCTTCCAGCCGGCGAATACTTCCTTCACCTTGGGGAGGATGTCTGCTACCTTCTTGTCGCCAAGTTCAAACTTCTTCTTAGGCATTGCGTAAGCAGGATTTTCGGCAACGAACTTTTCGGGGCCACCATCGTGATGAGCCATCCAGCTAAGAACCAGGGCTGCAGCCACCAGGGAGTCACGACCATAATGAAGCGCCGGCAGGATCACGCCACCGTTACCTTCGCCACCGATAATGCAGCCGTTTTCGATCATCTGGAGACTTACGTTAATTTCGCCCACCTTGGCGCGGCTGAATTCGCAACCGTACTTGGTAGCCACATCTTCGTTCATACGGCTGGTGGAGAGGTTCACGCAAACGGAACCCTTCTTCTGGGAAAGGACTTCTTCGGTAGCGATAGCAAGAGTGTATTCTTCGCCAATGCTACGGCCAAGACCATCCACAAGGGCGCAACGGTCAGCGTCCGGATCCACGGCAAAGCCTACGGCACAACCGTTTGCCTTAACGGCTTCACGAAGGTCGCCCAGGTTTTCCGGCAGAGGTTCTGCTCCACGGGGGAATGTACCATCGGGTTCGCAGTGAACGCGAACCACTTCGCAGCCCAGCTGTTCCAAAAGGCGAGGCACAATGTAAGAGCCAGCACCGTTAACGGCATCTACAGCAACCTTGAACTTCTTGGCCTTGATGGCTTCTACATCCACAAAGGGGATCTTCAATGTGCCATCGATGTGAACGCCGTCTGCATCGGGAGCAACTTCGTACTTACCCATGGTGCGGTAGTCGGGATAATCGAACTGGTTTGCATCGGCCAACTCAAAAAGTTTCTTCACATCATCGGGACCCAGGAAAAGGCCCTTGTTGTTCAGGAACTTCAAAGCGTTCCATTCCAGCGGGTTATGGCTTGCGGTAATGATGATACCGGCGTCAGCCTTATTTTCGGTAGTGAGAATTTCTACAGAAGGTGTCGTGGACAAGCCAACGTCGATAACGTCAACACCGGAAAGGCGGCAAATGCCAGCAACATACTGTACAATGGCGTCACCAGTGGGGCGGCTGTCACGACCTATTACAATGCGCTTGGCCTTGGTGATTTCAATGAATGCGCGAACGTGGCTTTGCAATACTTGAGGAGTCAGGGTATCGCCAACAATACCGCGGATACCCGAAATAGAACGCATCAACTTGGACATAACATTTCCTTTTATTTGTTTTACGTTAAAATAAAAAAAGCTAATGGCATGGCAGGGGCTATACAAAACTTTTTATATCTTTGAATAGGTAAAAAAAGGAACGAATATGATTATTGATGAAATTCTGAGCAAAGCAAAGACTGTGGCCATCTTTGGTCATGTACGTCCTGACGGAGACTGCGTGGGCTCCACTCTGGGCATCTACAATTACATCAGGGACAATTATCCAGAAATCGAAGCCACAGTTTTCATTGAAAGTTTTCCCGCAAGCTACAATCTGATTAACGGCGCAGACAAGGTGGTTCACGAATACGACGGTCGCGAAGTGGATCTGGCATTCCTGATGGACACACCCTCCTTTGAACGCGTGGGCGCCAACGGTGCGGAATGTTTCAAGAAGGCAAAGTTCACCTGCAACATTGACCATCATATCAGCAATCCCTTGAACCTTTGCAACGTAAACGTAGTGGAACCGGAAGCAAGCTCCGCCAGCGAAGTTCTGTTCTTCCAGCTGAGCAAGGAAAAGGTTTCCAAGAACACTGCCAACAGTCTCTACCTGGGCATTATTCACGACACAGGAGCATTCAAGTTCAGCTGCACAAGCAAGCGCACTATGAATGCCGTAGGTGATTTGATCGACAAGGGCATTGACTTCGCTCGCATCATCAACGACACCTACTACACGCGCACCTACAAGCAGACTCTGGCCACCGGCCATGTGATGCAAAAATGCAAGCTCGCCCTGGACGGTAAGGTAGTGTACGCCTTTATTACCGAAGAAGAAATGAAGTCGTTTGACATTACTGCATCGGAGCTGGGAACCGTCATCGACACCATACGCGAAGTGGGCGGTACCGAGGTCACCATATTCCTGTATCCTGTTAACGGAAAGTACAAGATCAGCATGCGTTCCAACTACGTTGTTGACGTGAACGCAATCGCCCGGGAATTCGGCGGTGGTGGTCATGTGCGTGCAGCCGGTGGCGATACCGATATGGCTCCAGAAGCAGCCATTGAAAAAATCGTAGAACTAGTAGCAAAGCAATTATAACTTGGAATAATCAACCGAGGAGCAAAAAGGCTCCAAAACGGAGTTTTTATCCCAAAACAAGCACTTTTTCTTGTGTTTTCTGTGAGATTCATCAACTCCAAAAATTTTTCGGGGTGTTATCGACTGCACAACTTCATGCGCAATATTATCTTTACGACCAATGAGAATATTGCCGCAAGATATTGATCCAAGGGATTTTTACCAATCGAAATTCGACTTCTACCGTCGCTTTTCTTTTTGGGCTGTTATTTTTGCCGCTATCGGAACCTTGTCCTACTTCGTTTCTGACTGCCAACTGTTCGGTGGACGTTTTGCATGGGAGACTCTTCCTGCACGACTTACACCCCTTATCCCCATGACCGCCTTCATTCTGATTAGTCGAAAGACTAGGAACTACAAGACCATGGGATATGCAACCTACTTTGTCATCCATTGTTGCATTTGGTGTACCATGTGGGCGGTCTATTTCCTGCCTGACAAGACTCATTTTTCGGAAGGCAGCATTGTTCTTCAGCTGGCATTTTTCGCCGTGAACTTCGCGTTTCCCTGGACAATGGCGGTACCCATGCAGACATTGCATATCGTCACCATCCTCTTGACTCACCCATTTATCCACTACCCAAATATTGACTTGCTTCTCTCCCTGAACATTCCCTGCTGGGTAGCCATTTGCCTTGCCCACCTTGTAATGCAAAATCTCTATATCAAGCATTACCAGACTACCAAAAGACTGGAATACATTTCTCTGTACGACCCGCTGACCGGAGCTCATAACAGGCACATTACCAAAACCCTTTTGCAAGAAAACACCAACCTATTCAAGGATGAGTTGAGCCAGCCGTTGACTGCAGCCATGTTCGACATTGACTTTTTTAAGCGTGTCAATGACCAATACGGCCATGCCAACGGAGACAAGGTTCTAAAAGATTTTGCAAAAATCGTTCTAAGAGCCAAGACCAACAAGGATAGGTTTATTCGCTGGGGTGGCGAAGAATTCGTATTGCTAATGCCGGATACCGGATTGGACACCGCCAAGGAATTCATCGAGTCCATTCGAATCAAGGTGCAAAAATACAATCAGGGAGTTTGTCCCGTTACTGTTTCTGCAGGCATCGCCTTGTACAACGGCAAGGATTACCGAAAGCTGTTTAACGATGCGGACACAGCTCTTTATACGGCAAAGAAAAACGGAAGAAACCAGGTAGCGGTTTTTCAAGAATAAATAAAGGCGGGCGAAGACCCGCTTTTTTATTGAGCGTCACTATTGTGCGTCACTATTGTGCGTCGCGAAGCTCGAGGATTTCCGCTTCAATCGTCTGGTCCTGAGGATAGAATCCCTGGGCCTTTTCTAATAGGCGTAACGCCTCGTCATTGCGCTTTTGACCACGAGCTTCGAAAGCCAAATTCTTGAAACCGTAAACAGCCTCGTCGCTACCGGACTTGGCAGCCATTTCGTAGGCGGATTCAGAACGTTCCCAGAAATGAGCGTCATAAGCAAGGTTACCCAGGAAGATGGCAGCGTCGGCAAAATCCGGTTTAATGGAAAGGATGTTGGTGAGAATGTCCATGGCAACAAAAGGCTTATCATCTTCCACAAGAACGTCGGCCAACTTGTACATGGTCGCCACATCATCCGAGCGAATGCTGAGGGCCTCACGGTAGGCACCGGCACTTTGCTCAAAATCTTTTTTTAAGCGGAACACGTCGCCCAAGTAAACAAGGAAATCTGTCTCTTCGGGATGAGTTGCGTAACCTTCGCGAATTACAGCTGCAGCGCTTTCAAAGTCATCCATAGCGATGTTCGCTTCAGAAAGCTGATACACAATGCTAATGTCGGATTTGTCCAGCTGGAATGCTTTTTCGACAGAGCGGAGGGCACCTACCTTATCACCGGTTCTGCTATAAGCTTCGCCAAGGAACAACCATGCAGAAACATTGTCGGGATCCAGCTTGAGAGCGCGATGATAAGCGGCGACGCATTCCGGATACTGCTTGAGACGGTAAAGAACGCTAGCCATGTTAAACAGGGCGGGAGCGAACTTTCCGTTGGAATAGTCTACCGCCTTGCGGTAGCTTGCTGCAGCTTCGGCGTACTGTTCCGATTGATAATAGCTGTTGGCGATATTGAAGCTAACTGCTACAGGGTCGGCGCCACGGTCAAGAGCCTTGCGGTAAAGGATGACAGCCTGCTTGTATTTACCGTCACGATAGAGATTGTTAGCACGGTCAACGATGTCCGCGGCCTGCTGGGCAGCGAAAACCTGAGCGAATGCGAGTAGGGCGACAAGCGCAATGGAATTGGCAAATCTAGTCATGGAACCTCACTTCGAAGGGCTGTTCCATTCCACAATAGGAAACGGACTTTCCATCTTTTTGGGCGGGTTCAAAGTTCATTCTGGCAAGAGCGTCCTTACCAGCAGCGGCAAGACCTGCGCCGGCAGGGGATTCCTCAATGATTCGGATGTCATAGGCTCGACCGCTGGCATCCACGCAGAAGCTCAAGCGAACTGTTGCATCAATTTCCCTGTCGCGAATTTGCGCCGGCACCTGGAAGTTAGGCATGCTGCGACCTGTAGGCTTTTTATCCACGTCACCATTTTCAGTACTGAAATTGCCACCCTTAAAATCAGACACAAGTTCTTCGTTAATGACAGCACCACCGGTTCCGCCTACAGCCCCCAAGTTCATTGCCAGTCGAGGGCCAGCCTTGGGAGAGCGAGAATTGGATTTCTGGCGGTTAGGCTTGCGGGCCTGCTTCTTCTTTTCCACCTTCTTTTCCACTTCTTCCGTCTTTTTCACTGCCACTTCGGTCTTTGTGAATTTCTTTTCGTGGAATACATTCCCGGTCAAGAAAAGATTGGCGATAGTCACAGAAAATACCAGCAAGAGGCTGCTGAGTACAGCAACCGTCAGCACCGTAAAGCGCTTGAAAAGCTTTAGTATTCCTTTAATTAAAAACAAAACATAATCCTCTTCAATTGCAGCATCGTTCCGCTTCTCGCAACGACATTATTCCGCCTGGGCCGCGATAGAAACTTTCTTAACTCCTGACATGTTGCAAGCATCAATGACCTGGACAAGAACTCCTGTTTCTGCACCCTTGTCCGCAATGACCACAGCTTCGCGATCCGGCGTCTTTGCCAAAGTTTGCTTCAAGATGTCCTGAAGGCTTGCCAAGTCCACCTGGCGTTCGTTAATATGGATGGTACCTTCGCGAGTGATCGCCACCAGGATGTTTTCCTTTTCAAGCTGGCTTGCGCTCTGGGCCTGGGGTTTTGTAACATCCACACCTGTTTCGCGGGTAAAGCTGGAGGTTACCACAAAGAAGATCAGCAAGATGAACACAATGTCCATCAAGGGGCCCATATCAATGCCCATGTCTTTTTGCTTTCGCTGAGGTAAGTTAAAATCCATTTTTTACTCCATCTTTATGCAACGAACCGTAAATGCATCCGATTTTTCAGCACGAACAATACTGCTGGCATACTCGCCTTTTTTAAGGGAGAATACGTCCTTTGCCTTTCCATTGGATTCGCTCCAGAAATAGGCTTGTGCTCCCACCTCGGAATATTTTGACACATGCAAGTCGTAGCGGCCCATGGCCAAGGCGGAAAAACCAATTTCGTCAGAACCCTGCTTTTCAAATTCATGCCACAGGCAAAAACCGGGATTCTTTTTGCAGGATTTCTGCATAGCGGTAAAATCCTTGGACTTTGGCATTCTCCAGCCTTCCGGACAAAGCGTGGGCAACTCTTCGATGGTATAGTAGCGGCCCACCTTGTTGCAGCCGCCACCAAATTCCTGGTTGCAGAAACTGTTGGCCGAAGCAAATCTCAAGTTGTCCTTCATCCAGGTGGCATTCCCGATTTTCACGTAACGGTAAACCTGGTTATCACGGGCATCCACAAAGGATTCCCCGTTAACCACTTCCATCGAAATTTCAGCGATAGGTTCCACCTTGGTTTCAACTTGTTTTTCTTCAGCCGATTCCTTAGAGGAGCATCCTACCACAACAAGGCTCAAAAACATTGCGGCAATCATTCCAAGTCTCATTAGCAACCCTCCTTGTTCCTTGAACTGGAAATCCAGTTCTCGATAACGGTGGCACCCAACTGCAACTGCTGAGAAAGAATCTCTATTCGTTCGTCCAGACGCTGTTTCAAAAGAGTCAAGGGGAACGCCACCAGAAGCCCACTCTGAGTAGAAATCAAGGCTTCGGAAATACCGTCTGCCATAAGCACAGGATTCTGGTTGCCGTACAAGGTAATCACATCGAAAGTGGACACCATGCCGGTCACAGTCCCCAATAGGCCAAGGAGCGGAGCGGCGGCAGCCATCATGGAAACAATGTGATTGCCCTGTTGCATGTAACGCAAGGTTTTGATCATGCGCACCTGCATATAGTCCTCGTAGCCCGCGGGATTATCGATAGCCACTTTCAAGGCCAAATGAAGTTCACGAGCAAGAATGCCGCTGCGTTTTTTCAGGCGACCACGAGCGCGTTTTGCCAAGCCGCTTTCACTGTTCTGCAAGTCCTTGCGCAAGCGTTCCACAACCCTATGGGAATCCTTGCGGAAATAATCGCGACCAATGCGGAACCAAGCGCTGTACAAGAAATAGAACCCAATCACACCGCAGATGAGGATTGGCAGCATAACCACACCGCCAGCCTCGTAGGTGTTTCGCAAAGATTCTATGAATATGTACGATTTAGTACTATACATTTCTTGGTTCGTTCAATCGTTTACTTTTCGGACTTGGGGAAAATCTTGTTCAATAGGCTTGTGCTCTGAACATAAAGTTCGCTAGTCACCTTCTCGATCTTTTCGCTCAGGAGACCATGGAGAATCATCACGGGGATCGCAATGATCAAACCCGTTTCCGTAGTGACAAGGGCTTCGGAAATACCGCCAGCCAGCACGCGAGCGTCATTGGTACCCACTTCGGTAATAACAGTGAACAAGGTGATAATACCTGTCACCGTACCCAGCAAGCCCAGGAGCGGTGCGATGGAGCCCATGGCAGCCAACAGGCCCATACGACGTTCCAATTTAGGCTGTTCACGAAGCAAGGCTTCTTGCAGGGATTTTTCTGCAGAATCGCGTCCATCCTTAGCTTTGTTCACCACAGAGAAAAGAACCATGGCCAAGGCATTGCCCTTCTTGAGGCAGTAATTGGCGGCGTCTTCAAACTTGCTTTCTTCAACGAACTTGTTGATTTTCTTGACAAAGCGACGACTGACGCGGCCGCGGAATGTGAGCACCAGGAAGCGTTCCAGGGAAAGGAGGAGTGCAACGATAGCGGCGAGCATCAACGGATACATCACAATACCGCCCTTCTTGAAGAAGGACTGCAGTTCTTCCTTCCAGGTCAATTCCTTTGTGTCGGTAATAGAATTTTTGACAGCCTTGTTCTGCAAGACATCCAGCGGAATGCTGATCTGGGCGGAACCTGTTGTAACGGCGCCAGCCTCGCTAACAGCCTTACGAATGCCATCAGCCATTTCTTGTGGCAGTTCCGTAGTCCATTCGAAAATCTTACCCTGCAATGCGCCAGAACGAATCAAGGCCTGAACCTCGCCATTATCTGTAGCCACTTCACCAAGGAAAATGGTTCCGAAGCGGAGACGATTGACACTTACATCAGGGCGGGTTCCCACCTGGGAGAACTCCTTACCTACAGACTGGGAGTAGGTCATTTCATGACGAGCCAGCTGATCTTCCAGGAACATGCGGGCAACACTCATGGTGTTAGGATTCTTTCGGTCCGCTTCTTCCTGGGCGGCCTTCAAATTCAGAAGACGCTTGTTCATACCCACGGGATAATCACCGGTAATGTCGCCCACGGTCTTTTCCAGGGAAAGCTTTACTTGCGTATGGAGGGCGTCGTAAGCAGACTCGTCGGACTTTGCCTTTTCTTCCGCATCGGTAGTGACGTTCTTGCTGGCCATGACTTCTTCGCTGACGCGGCCCAAGTCCGTAGAAAGCTTGGAGTAGCGGCTGTCCAGTTCGCGAGTTTCCACCTGATGGTCTTCCGTCAGCTTGGATTCCGCGTAGCGCTTACGCCAGTGTTCCGCCTCCAGCTTTTCAAGGGCGTCAGCCTTTTCCATACGCATACGGACAAGTGCGTCCACTTCGCGCTGCAGGTTCTTGTACTGCTCACGCCTCAGGGAGTCCTGGACAATAGCTGCCTTTTCCTCATCCTTCTTTTTGTCGTCGGACCAAGGCCATGCAAAAGTGCTGGGAGCAACGAGAGAAACTGCAATCAGCAGCGGGGCAAACTTTTTCATTATTCAGCCTCCTTTACCACAGAAAGGCTAACGGGCAAAGTCACCATCTGAGGAGGTTTCTTAGCCTGCTTTACATCCAAGGCAAAACGAATTGCTTCACGTTCTGCCAAATTCAAGTCTTCGTTCCATTCGTAGGTAATGACCGCCGGAGCATCCTTGGCAACGTTCTTGCCATCGGCGGCTTCGGGCTTTGCAGCCTTGCGAATCAAAGCGCCATAAACAGTTCCGTTATCGTCGCTATAGACCATCCACTGGTTGCCAATGCGAAGAATCTGAGCGTTGATCAGCTCACCATTCTTACGAGTCAAAGGAGAATTGATAATGGCCACTTCGTCGCCAAAGCGGGTCTCTTCGGCAATAAGAGACTTCAAGCGAGAAAAGGCTTCTTCCTCGGAGGCGTTTCCACTTTCAATATCGCGGGACAAAGACTTGGCGCGCTCCAATCGGGTTTCAAGATCCCAAGGAAGGGTCTGGGAAATCTGCTTTTCCAGCTGCTTGCTGATCTGCACCAACATAGTGTTCATGGCCTTACGTTTAGCCTTCACATTATCGCTACGGTTTTTAGCGCGGGCCTGCTTGTTGCGTTCATCCTGGAGCTGGGCGGCCACATTGCGGATCTTCGCATTCAGGGAATCGATTTCAGCAGAGCGACGTTCCTTGTCAGACTTATAGCGATCCTGCAAGGTCTTATAGCGAGCATTGTCCGCCTTGATCATAGAATCTGTTGCAGTAATCTGCTTGGACAGTTTCTTGATATCGGCGTTCAACTTTTCCTTTTCCAGCTGCAGGTCCTTAATATCGGACTCCACGTCAGCAAAGACGGGGCCGACAAAGAAGGCGGCAAACAGGAATGTCAATAAAGCCTTTTTACATACGGGCATATTCATTCTCCTAAAATCTTTTTACCTGCACTGGGCATCCTCAGGATGTTCTTCACACCAAATGTTAACCACTCGTTCCAAGATGCTGGATTTCTGTTTTTCAATGTAATAACGGCTCACTAGTCCAGTACCACATTGTGGATAGTCTCCAATATTCCAATCCCTATCAGAACACCATTGCCACAAGTATTTCTTGCAGTAGTTCTTTTCCGGGGTCACCTGGCAATCATTATGAATTTTTCCACAGTCAGCGATGGAATTACTCTTGAAATTGCTGGCAATGCAATAGCGCTTCAGACCATCGGCATAGGCTTCAGATTTCTTCTTCTCAGAAATGGTATCCGGCAAGAAGATGGACCATTTGGTCGTATCCAGAGACATTGCCAACTTCACAGCGATAGGGTAGCAATTTCCGTGATCCTGATCCACCGCATACTCCAATCCGCCGTCATCATTTTCCAAGGTATCAACGCAAAGACTTTCGCCAAAGGCCCTACAAGACTTTGAATTCCACGTGCTATCCGGATCATCAGACATGTTTGCACAGTCCACCTTTCGGATATGTTCATACGGGACCAAAGAATCAGAGGTCATATCAATATGCAGTTCTACGCGAGTCATGCCGGAGAACACACCCATACCGTTTTCAATATTGCTCCTGGGAACAATGCGCGGATCGTCAAAACTGCCAATAACATAATTTCTGTATTCTGTGTAAGCCTTGTCCGTTGCATAAAAACGCAAAGTGGTCTTTGCAATGGGGAACGTCATATTAGTCATCATAATGGTGTCCAAGCTATGAATTCCTGCAATAACTTCATTGGCAGTGAATCCCATATTGTTCTGGCGTTCAAAACCGTTATGGAGCGATACCCCTGTATAACCCATGGAATCCTTTTCCGTGAGAGCCTGCAGCATGTAGTTCACCGTGGTCTTCATGCTTTCGCCACCATTATACGAGTCGTAAATCATAGTCAGCATAACACCACCTACAGTGGAATCATAGTCCATAGCAAACTTGTAGGCATCCATGTCAAAGGGAAACTCTAGGAACTTGGCCTTCAACGTATCCCCGGTGAAATCCACCCACTTGTACTGCTTCATGGGCAGAGGCACATTGATTCCCTTTAGGCCAAAATTCTGAGGAATGGTCGCCACGGCGCTGTAGGTTGTCGAAACAACACTACCGGCACTATCCCACTTAAAGAAGGCTTCCATTTCGTAGGACTCACCCTTGATACCATAGGCATTGGATGTCGCTTCGAAACAGTTAGGATCCTTGGTCGGAGTCAAGACCAGCTTGGTTTCACCTTCGTTTTCGAACTTACCGGAAACCGTCACATAGGCACTGTCGTAAAAGGCAAAGTTTTCGGCGGAAGCTTCGGTCAAGGCGTACAACTTGCTAAAGCATATGCGGGGAGCTCCGCCAGATTCAATCCAGCCGTAAGTATAGATGCCACGGAACAATTCTCGCTCTTCCGGGAAATAGCTCCACGGCCCCTGAAAATCACAGGAGACAAGCAATGCCACGCAGAACATCAACAAAGCCGAGAGGCTCAATTTTCTAGAAGTAATATTCATAGTTAAGCATCACAGGCAAAAAGGGGAACTGAGAAATGGTATTATATTCCGGCGGGTTCTTGCTAGTATTGTAGAAGGAATAGAACATATTATCGTGATCAAACAGATTGATAATGGTCCAGCTAAAGTTCCACTTGTCTTCGCGGCCCATGTCAATAGCCTTAACATCTACGCGGAAGTAGTTGGTCTGGCGCGAAGCATTGCGGCTTCCATCCAGCACCATAATGCGGTCACGATATTCACGGTCATCAATGTTATTGGCGTAGAAGTAACCAGCCTTTTCTGTGATGGGCATACCTGCGGAATACTTCACCACGAAGGAACTTCTAAAATAGCGACCCTTCTGCTTGTGAGGCCAAAGAGAGTCGTCGTCGCCTTTCCAGTTGATACCCGCATCAAGTTTAATGGCATAAGGCTGATGCCAGCTAGGATAGTAGGCAGGCGTTCCGTCATCTGTCTTAAGGACACTTAAGCTCTGGCTCCAATTCACTCCACCAAACCACCAGCCCTTATCCTTGCGGAGGCTCAGTTCATAACCGAAGGAATAGCCCTGGGCAGTTCCAAAATAGTCGGCCATAACAAAGTCGCTGGCAGAAGTCTGGTCCGAGGAATCCTGACGCATTACGAAGGTATTCAGGTTGTTCTGGGTCTTGTAATAGATACCCGCCGTAGCATTATAGCCTTCGAAAATATCGCGCTGAGAATATTCTGCAGCAATCAAGATAGAGGAAGCCGGTTTCAGATGCTTGCCCTTGGTGGTGGTAACCGCCGGGTAATAGAATTCATTTAAGGATTCCTGGTCGCTGAACATAATGGAGTTCATGTACTGCAGGTAATAACCGCCGTACACTTCCAAAGTCTTGGTCTCATCCATGTTCCAAGTCCAGGAGAAACGAGGCTCCACACCGAAATGTTCCGACAAACTCTGGTAATTGAAACGCAGGCCAAGTTGCAAGGTCATATCGGGATTCCATTTCCAGGCATCCTGAAGATATGCCACATGATGAAAGGGCTTTTGGACATCGGTAACCTTAGTGCTAGAAATATATTCCCAGAACTTGTCGTAATCATATTCCAGCTCGTAACCTACAGTCAACACATGATTATCAATACCGCGATAGTTTAGCCACTGCTTGCCAGCCCAGGTATACAAATCCATACCAATCTTAATCAAGTCGGAGACTTCCATATCCTGGAAGAAACGGCTAAAGGCCAAAGTGGCATTGTACTCCCATTGATCATTAATGCGATGAGTGAAATTAATAGGCACCGCCACATTGCCCCAGTCCACAAACAAGGGGTCAAAGGACAGGTCATCCTTACCTACGTAGAAACTGACTTTCACCTTGGTATCCGGAGTGAAGTCATACAGGAATGTGCCCTGCAAGTCCGTAAAGGCATAATCCAGGTCCATGTCCAAAAGCCCAATCATGTTGAAGAAATCCAGCATGAACCCGATGTACGTGGTACGACCAGCCAGCACCCAGCGGGCGTTGCCCTTATGGCCCTCCGTATGAAGCTGGGCTGCGAAAGTACTGACCTTTATACTGGACTTACTAAACCATTCTTCCACCGAGTCCTTACCACCGGCACGGCCACCCATTTTCAGAACAGAACTGAGACGGTTACCATACTGGGCAGGGAATCCGCTCTTGTAGAACTGCACATCATCGATGGTTTCTACAAGGAAGGTGCTGAAAAGTCCAAAGAAATGGGTCGGAGAATAGACTACAGAATTATCGTACAAGAATAGGTTCTGGTCAGCGGCACCGCCTCGAACGTAAATCTTGGTACTAAAGTCGGAACTTGCCACCACACCCGGCAGCTGCTGGATGCTTCGAATCACGTCGGCTTCACCGAGACCCGGCATACGCTTGATGCTTTTGGTGCTGACCACAGATTCACCTGCAGTGCGCTTGGGGCGACGGCGCAGCTGCACCACCACTTTCTTCATTTCAGTCACCTTACCGTTATTGCCTGCGGCAAGGAGAGCGTCCACATCTACATCATCCGGCTTTTTCGCATCGGCAGTTTCAGCATTTTTGCTCGGAGAGTCCGGCGCATTTTCTGCAACATTTCCCTGCTCGTCATCTCGGGAATGTTCTGGAATTTCCTGGCCGTTACCGGACGAATTTAGACTCGTATCCGTCAAACCGGCATCCCCCAGCACATGGCTGAAGGTTGAATCGCTACCCGTGTAAACCAGTTCGTAGCATTTTTCCTTTTCGCCGCCACTGGTGTCGGAATTGGTGACGCAGACATTCCAGAGAGTATCTTCAGGAAGAACTACAGAAAAGGGAGCGCCTACGGTGGTTTCTACCGCTTCGCCCGATTCCAGAATTTCAACGTAAAGTTTTTCACCAGTTGTAAAGGACGCATCCTGCACAACACCGTTAAAGAGAATACCCTTTGGACCCGCTTGAGTCAGCGAGTCATTTGTTGCATTCTGCGCGACAGTCCATACCGGCAACAAAAGCAACAGAAAAAGGAGTCTTGAAAGTTTATTCAAAATTTATTCTCTCTCGTAGGTCTTAAATTTAGAAAATTGAGAACAACCTTGTTGAAAAAAAACACCCCTACAAACCCATTCAAGGCTTTTTTATATTTGCGGTTGTGAAAATCAGTCTAAAAATCGCCTCCGGATCCATGGCCATTTGGCACATTCTTGCCATTTGTACTATCATGTTCTGGGGCACAAGCTTTGTGAGCACCAAGGTGCTGATCAACCACGGATTCTCCGCGGTACAGATTTTCACTATCCGCTTTGCAGCAACCTACATCATGCTCCTGCTGGCTGGGATGCGCCACTTAAGGTTCCGTGCGGACTCCCTGAAAGACGAACTGTTCTTTATTCTTGGCGGCATCACCGGATGCACCATCTACTTCTGGGCAGAAAATACGGCGCTGACCATTTCCCAAAGCAGTAACGTTTCTCTCATTGTGTGCACCAACCCGCTGCTCATTATGCTGGCAGGTATTTTCATCTTTAAGCGGGAAAAGTTGCTCCCCCGACAAATTGCCGGATCCTTCATTACCTTTATCGGCATGGTGTTGGTGGTGCTTAACGGAAAGTTCGTGCTAAAGCTTTCTCCCGTGGGTGACATGCTGGCCTTCTGCGCAGCTATCGCCTGGACAGTCTACGCCTACAGCACCGAAAAAGTCCGCAGCAAGTATTCCACACTTTTCGCCATCCGAAAAATCTTCTTCTACGGATTTTTGACATCCCTTCCCATTTTCGCATTGGACTACTTCGGCCTTGGAACCGAAGGCCATTTTGCAGCACACCCCATTCCGTGGAATGCCTTCAAGGAACCAGTGGTCATAGGCAATTTCCTGTGCCTCTGCATTTTCAGCAACCTCTTTGGCTACCTGATTTGGAATAAAGTAATGGAAAAGTTGGGAACAGTTCTCGCCTCCAACTACATCTACGCCCTGCCACTCATTACCATCATCACGGCTGCCCTCACCATCGGAGAACACATCTCCATCGTTGCAGTCGCAGGCGCCGCAGCCATCGTCACCGGCATGGTCATGGCGGAATACAAGAAGAAATAAGGCCTCCTTACGCAAGGAGTTTTAAATAAAATCGGTCAATCGGCGTTCTGCTGGATTTTTTGCAGTTAGATTATCGAGAAACTTTTGAACAGCAGCCAAGGACGGGTCTGCAAGCCGTGGCAACGGCTGGTGGAGATGGAATTCCTTCAGGTCCTTCGCCTTGTGGCTTTTGCAAGGCAGTTCACCGGTAAGAATCTCATAGAACATGATTCCCAAGGAATAAAGATCCGTAGCAGGCGTAGTTTCGCCAAAGGTCCAACACTCGGGAGCCATATATTCCACCGTGCCCCATCCATTGAAGGGATCTTTTGCAGCGGAATCGTTTAAAACCTTGGCCAAACCGAAGTCGCCAATATGAAGGTTGTCCGCGGAATCAATCAGGATGTTTTCGGGCTTAATATCACGATGAACAAATTTCTCGTGAAGGGCTCGGATGCCAGATACAATTTGCAAAAACCAATCCTTACAAGTTTCCAGAGGAATTCCTGAGCGAATACGGGACTTCAAATTCCCACCCTCGTAAAATTCCTGGAGCATGTAATAGTATTCCGCACAAGCACCAGTCTCGCGGTCATCAGCGACAAGCATCAGCTTTCCCGTAGCCAAGGTATTCACAATATTGGGGTGATGTATTTCACGGCACACTCGAATTTCATTTTCCAGCTGTTGTTCATGCACAGCAACGGTGGGCCGCGATAATTTCAAAACGATGGGTTTCCCGCAGCTATCACAACCCTTGTACACCTCCCCCATGAAACCTTTCGCGAAGAACTGAAAGTTTCCATAGGTCTCAAAGCCGCATGCAATCTCGGGGATTTCCATCTTGATTTAAATATACTACTTTTTTCCCCGATGAATTTTGATATCAGAAAATACTCTCCTTGCAATCGAGAAGAATTACTTCAGATGATGAGAGAATTCTTTGCAAGCCCCGCAGTACTCCACAATGTACCCGAGAAGCATTTTGAAAAAACATTGCAGGAACTGGAAAGCGGCAACCCATACTTTGACGTGTATATCTTTGAAGAACTGGGATACAACCAGTTTACCCTAGATAAATAGACCTTCATATCCTAAGCTTTTTGTATCCCAGAAATGCTCCTTTTTGCGAAAAAGGCCGTTTTTTCGGCTTTATTTGTATCCCACTTTTATCAAAAATTCACAAAAACAGCCAAATAAACCAAAATTTTACAAAAATTTTATCATTTTGTATCCCAATCGCATTGACATTCAGGATACATGAAAGTATATTTGTATCCGTAAACGATTTTTAGGAGTATTTATGAACAAGAATCTTACCAAGGTTTTGGCCTCCCTCACCATCGCAGCTGGCGCAGGAATGTTCACCGCATGCGGCGATAGCGACAAGGCCGCAGGCATTACCGTAGAAGACGCCGGCATCGCCGACAACAACATTTCCTCCAGCGGCAAGGTCAAGGGTGTATCCCAGAAGGGTCCCTTCCTGGTGGGCTCCACCATCACCCTCCATGAAATTGACGACGAGACCTTCGGCACCAGCGGCCGTTCCTTCCCGGACAAAATCAAGAACGACAAGGGTGAATTCGAGATTTCCTATAAGGAACTTTCCTCCAATTACGCACTCCTCATTGCCGACGGTTACTACCGCAACGAAAATACCGGCAATAAGTCCACCTCCCCCATCAAGCTGAACGCCCTGAGCGACCTTTCCGATCGCAGCACCGTCAACGTGAACCTGCTGACCCACTTGGAATATGACCGCGTCATTTACCTGATCAACGAAAAGGGCATGGAATACAAGGAAGCCAAGGCCCAGGCCGAAAAGGAAATCCTCGCCGCCTTCGGCATTTCCGAAATCAAGGACGCCAACGCAGAAGACCTCTCCATTTTCGGCTCTACCGAAAACGATCGTGCGCTGCTCGCCCTTTCCGTCTTGATGCAGGGTTCTGCCAGCGAAGGAGAATTCTCCGAACGCCTGGCCCTTATCGCACAGGACCTGGAAAAGGACGGCTCCATCGACAACAAGCAGATTCTCGCCAACATCGCCGATGAAGCCAACTCCCTCGACCTGAAGAACACCAGGCAGAACATTCTGGATTGGAAGATTGCCTCCGACATTCCTGACTTTGAAGGCATCGTCACCAGCTACTGGACCGAAAACTATGAAATCGGTAGCTGCACCGCCGAAAACATCGGCCAGAATGCAACCGTCAAGAACGAACTCAGCAAGAAACACGACGTCACCTTCCTCTGCGACACCAAGGGCTGGCGCGAAATCTCTCCGGATGAAGTCAAGTACGGAAACTGCTCCGCCAAGGAAGAAGGCAACCGTTTCGAAGATGTTCTGGTTTGCCACGATGGCGAATGGAAGAACTTGGTTCCTGAAGAAAGAGTCGGCGAATGCACTGCTGAACTCTACGGCGAAGTTCTTGATTACGATAATAAATTCAGCATCTATAACGGCATGCAGTTCGTCTGCGACGCTGACATGTGGCGTCAAACCTCTGACGAAGAAAAGGTTACCGGGGTCTGCGTTTCTGGCGGAAAGGAAGTCGGCAAGACTTACACCAACGACAAACAGAAAGTCTATCTGCTTTGCACCGAAAGTGGTTGGAGATCTTTCTCCCAAAGTGAATTCGAAATCGTCACCACTGAGTGCGAAAAAGACGGTAAAATCGTAAAGAGCGAGTACAGCGACACCTACTACATCTGCAAGGACGGAGAACTTACTATTCCCTCTGTTTACGATTTCATCGACGACAAGACTTTTGAAGCCAACATCTGGAACGGCGCCAAGGATTCCGTTGCAATTCTTGACCCCTCCAATGAACTGGGCTACTCTCCCCTCTTTACTGTTGTACCGAACGATGGCTCTTCCCATTCTGAAATGTACACCTCCAGCGGCAACAAGGTTACCGACCAATACTTTGTTGAATTCAACAGCGATGGAATTGCAGAAAATCTCTTGAAGGACAAGGGCGCAAGATTCACCTACAAGATGGAGGAAAAAGCAACCTACGCCTATGCCCAGATGGGATTCTACACCGCTCCCAAGAGCGTAGCACAACAATCCGTTGACATCACCGACTGGGAAGGCGTTTGCATTGTCTACGCTTCCACCACCACCTTGGAACTCAACATCAACGCTTCCAAGGAAAAGGACTTCAAGTTTAACTACGCAAAACTCCCCGCTTCCATGGAACTGACCGTCGCCAACTTCAAGTGGGAAGAACTGAACGAAAGTCCTTCCAGCTGGGTGGTTGATCCCCTTGAAGCCGCTAAGTACTCCAACGCCATCACCGTGGGCCCGTCCTTCAACGACTACTACCAGAGTTTTTCTGCTAAGACTGGCGCCTTCTACATCGCAGGCTTCGGCAAGTACAACGGTTGTTCCATCAAGTAATTTCGGCAAGATGGTTTAAACATGAAACCTATTACAGAATACAAAGATTACCGCCTGTACATCCAAGACTTCTACGAGGAACACAAGCAGAAGGCGGCCTTCACCTGGCGCGACTTTGCCGCCCAGGCGGGTTTCGGCTCCCCAGTATACCTGAAGCTGGTTTGCGACGGTAAAAAGAACTTGAGCGCCGTGGCCGTAGAAAAGGTCATCAACGCCATGGGGCTCACCGGCTACGAGCAGAATTTCTTCCGCGCCCTGGTCGCCTTCAGCCATGCGAAAAACGACATCGACAGAAAGAAGGCTATCGACGCCATGCAGGAAACCGCAAGCGCCAACAACATCAAGATCATGGGCGCCGAGGAATTCGCCTATTTCGATTCCTGGAAGAATCCGGTGATCCGCGAGCTGGCTCCCGCCATGCCCGGCGCAAAGCCACTGGACATCGCCCACGTCTGCAAACAAAAGATTTCCGCCGCCGAAGTCACGGAGACCTTGCAGTTCCTGGTGAAATCCGGACTCCTGAAGAAAAACGACGACGGTACATTCAGCCAGACCGACAAGGCCCTAAGTTCCGGAGACGCAGAATTCGTTCCGCTGGCCGTACGCAATATGCATCGCCAGATGGGAACCTTCGCCCTGGATGCGCTGGACAACGTAGATGTGAACGAGCGTCAGTTCACAGGCCTTACCCTGGGGATTTCCGAAATGACCTACAGCCGCATCCTGAAGGAACTGGCTGATTGCCGACGACGCATCACGAACATCGCCGCTGAAGACGACCACACAGACCGAGTCTACCGCGTCAATATGCAGGTGTTCCCTCTGACAGAAAAGCTGGACAAGAACCCGTAAGGAATTCCCGGAACGTAAATAAAAAACTCCCGCGATTGAACGTCGCGGGAGCTTTTTAAAGGAGATCCCGGCCTTCGCCGGGATGAAGCATTTCTTAGCGCTTTAGCGCTTAGAAAGACTTGTCCACGAAGTGGATGACATAGGGAGCCTCGAGCCTACACCTGTGCCAGAGCCTGTTCCAGGTCAGCGATGATATCTTCGATGTTTTCGATACCGACGCTGAAGCGGATCAGGTCAGGAGCAACGCCTGCTTCGATGAGCTGTTCGTCGGAAAGCTGACGGTGGGTGTGGCTTGCGGGGTGCAGCACGCAGCTGCGGGCGTCTGCAACGTGGGTCACGATGCAGATCATCTTCAGGGCATCCATGAACTGGATGGACTTGTCGCGGCCACCCTTGATACCGAAGGTGAGCACGCCGCAGGGCAGGCCGCCCTTGAACTGCTTCTGGGCCAGAGCGTAGGAAGCATTGTCTTCGAGACCTGCGTAGTCAACCCAGGCAACCTTCGGATGCTTCTTCAGCCACTTGGCAGCGGCGAGAGCGTTTTCGCAATGACGGGGCATGCGGAGGAACAAGGTTTCAAGGCCAACGTTCAGGAGGAATGCATTCTGCGGAGACTGGATGGAACCCAGGTCGCGCATGAGCTGCACGGTAGCCTTGGTGATGTAGCAGAGCTTGCCGAAGGCTTCGGTGTAGCGAAGGCCATGGTAAGACGGATCCGGTTCGGTAAGGCCCTTGAACTTGTCGTGATGGGCTTCCCAGTCAAAGTTGCCGCTATCCACAATGCCGCCACCCACAGCCATGGCGTGACCGTCCATGTACTTGGTGGTAGAGTGGGTCACGATGTCTGCGCCGAATTCAAAAGGACGGCAGAGAATCGGGGTGGGGAAAGTGTTGTCGATGATCAGAGGAACACCGTGCTTGTGAGCCAAATCTGCAAAGCGCTTCAGGTCCAGAATCTTGCCGGCGGGATTTGCAACGGTTTCGCCGAAGACGCACTTGGTGTTGGGGCGGAAAGCCTTCTCAATTTCTTCGTCGGAAGCATCCTGGTCAATGAAGGTGCATTCGATGCCCAGCTTCTTCATGGTAACGCTGAAGAGGTTGCTGGTACCGCCGTAAATGGCGGAAGTAGAAATGAAGTGGTCGCCAGCTTCGCAGATGTTGAACACGGCGTAGAAGTTTGCAGCCTGACCAGAAGAGGTCAGCATGGCGCCTACACCACCTTCCAGCTGAGCAATCTTGGAAGCTACAGCATCGTTGGTGGGGTTCTGGAGACGAGTGTAGAAGTAGCCAGATTCCTTCAGGTCGAACAGGTCAGCCATCTGGGCAGAAGTATCGTACTTAAAGGTAGTGCTCTGATAAATGGGGAGAACGCGGGGTTCGCCCTTTTTCGGGGTCCAGCCAGCCTGAACGCACAATGTTTCGAGATTTGCCATAATTTTCCTCTTTTTCGCGACGGAACTGCCGCTATTTTTATGGCTTAAATATAGTTAGTTCCTATAGCCCGTACAACAAAAAAGGCAGGTTTATCAGCCTACCTTCAAGAAAATTCTGCCCGTTATCATTTAAAACTTATAGTTAGCGATAACTTTATTTTATAGCAAGCATTTGAGGGCAGCTTACTTACGGCGGTCCACACCCTCGTTATTCCTGTAGAAGTCCCTCTTGTCCTCGTACATACGCTTATCTATTTCGTTGATAAACTCTTCAAAACAAGAAGAACTAACCTCCAGCTTGTAGCTGCCCATGGACACGGCAAGCTTATAAGGTTCCCCAGATACTTCATTATACTTTTCTAGAGCCTGTCGAATTTCCAGCATGCGGCAAGATACGATTCTTTCATCCACGGTATTGAGCAGAATAATGAATTCATCGCCGGCATAGCGGATAACAACACCCATATCACCCACAACCGTACGGAAAATTCTGGCAGCGTTATTCAAGGCGCGATCACCAACTGCGTGGCCATTCTTATCATTAATGGCCTTAAAGGAATTCAAGTCTAGCATAATACCGAACATTCCCTTCTTGCGCCTACCAAAATAATACTTCAATCGCTTATCCAAATAGCGACGGTTATACAATCCCGTCAGGGAATCCCTGTAAATCATTTCGTTCTGAAGACAGCCTAGGATTCCTGCAACAGCAATCGCCTGGCATACAGCATTCAAGGAGAACCCATAGAACAGAGACTGGACTATGCCACCGATAAACACAGGCAAAGCAAAAAGCCAAAGGGGGAAAAATACCAAGGATCCACCACGTGAACGGCTATTCAAATAAATCCAGATAGAATCCAACAAAAGAACATAATTGAGCCCGGCAAGCACAAAGAAAAAAGTCTTGCGGCTATACACATTATTGGGTCCAACTTCAAACACCAAGGGAACAAAAACGTTCAGCGCAAGCAGCGCCATGGCCCCCCAAAAAACAACGGCCAAAAGTGTTTTTTGATTTTTTGAGAGTGACCCACCTAAATGCAATCCTGTAAAATAGACCCATACAACTGCTGTCGTAATTTGTGCAATAAAAAGCCAGCTGTTTCCGGCAAAAACAATAATCCTACACAGTAAGCCAGGCTTTCCATCTACAGCGTAGACAAGAGGGTCTACAATGCAGCAAGTAAAGGACAAGACCATCATCAATATCAAGGAAATATTTTCTGGCGAACGGTCTTTAAAGCGCCACATATTTCCAAGAAAAAGTACCACAAGGAGCAACACACCCAAAAGGTTGGACATGCCGACAAGCGATAAGTCAAAGGAGGGAGAAACGTTTTCCATCATACCATACCATTAAGCCAATCAAAATCCTTAGGATGATCAACGAACTTTTCGGGATGTTGCCTGAGTGTTTCTACAAACTCCTTCACAGTCATCCAAACAAAATCATCCACTTCACCAGGTTGCGGCACCAAAGCACCCGCCTCTTCGTCAGACAGGGTTATGCGATACACATCATAAAATTCATTGTCCAGATAGGCGCCGCCGTTCAGAACACTTTCGTGGCCGGACTCGAAAAGATATTCCAATTCCTCGGGGCGCTTTTTGACACCTAATTCCTCCCGCAGTTCCCTGACGGCGGCGTTGCGGCTGTCATCTCCAGCAGAAATATGCCCTGCGCAGCTGGTATCCAGAAGCCCCGGATTATTTTCCTTGACGCGAGCACGAAGCTGGAACAAAACGCGGCCAGCCTTATCGAAAGCCCAGATGTGAACTGTACGATGCCACAGGCCTTTCGCATGCACCTCGGTGCGGCCACGGGCATAACCCGCAAAAGTCCCATCCCTATTCAAAACGTCAATCTGCTCTTCCACGGTCCATCTTCCTTTAAAACATTTCGCCAAGCACACTCATCAAGTTCTTGTACTCGCGAATAAAGTCGTCATGGTGCATCTGCACATATTCAAAACGACCTTCCCTGCAAGCAAATTCCATAGACTTGGCGCGGCTGGCCACATCAATGGCACCGATAGCAAGAGCAGCACTCTTCAAGGAGCGCACTTCTATTCGATACATTTCAAAGTCTCCGCTATCCATAGCGGAGTCGAGGGGCTCCTCGCGATTCAGCTTTCTAAAGTCGATCAACCGATTTCGATAAAGGTCCTCGTCGCCTTGGCAAAAATCCAAGCCCACACGAACATCGATAAAATTCGTTGCAGAAAGCTTTAGCAAATCCGAAGAAATATTGAGTTCCCTGACAATATCAAGAACATCCTTTGCATTCTTCCGGACTTGAACGCTAGCCTCGGTCGTTGCTTTTTTTGCATTTAACGACTGGACCTTTTGAGAAACTACTTCTGCAGTTTCCACAAGGTTCGGCGGAAGTAACTTATCCAGAAGCAGTAAGAGTTTGTCTTCTCTAAAGGGCTTCTGCAAACATTCGGTAAAGCCAAACTTTTCGTACACTTCCTTCACAACAACCTGGTCGTCAGGAATCATCAGCACTACCGGAGTTCCCGCATTGGGCACCTCCGCCAAGGTTCCGATCATTTCCATGACCTCGTTACCCGTCATTACAGGAAGTTCCTGGTCAAGAAAAATCACGTCGTAATGCTTGCGCTTTATCTGTTCAAGAGCTTCCATACCATTATTCGCAACGTCGATCTTGATCTTGGAAGCACTCAGAATACTCTTCACCATGCGTAAATTCATGGGTAGGCCATCTGCCATAAGAATTTCCGCCTTGGGAGCACGGAACTTTTCAAGTACCAGTTCCAAAGAATGAGAATGGGCCTTACGCTGTTCAAAGAAATCACCCATGGGCTCATTTCTTTTCACCAACTGGGGAATCGATATCTTACAGTTCGTACCTCGTCCAACTTCACTGGAAACTTCCAAGGAACCACCGAACATATCCACCAATCGTTTCGTCAAATTCAAGCACAGGTCCACGCCGTCAACATCGTTTCCCGTCGCAATTCGGTCCGAAATTTGGAACAAATCTTCCATGGCAAAATCAGGAATGCCCGTACCCGTATCGCTTACTATCAAGACAAGATCGATAATATCCGACGAAACGTCACCATTCCTTTCAAATGAAACCTTCAAGCGAACTTCGCCCTGAGACGTATACTTCAGGGAATAATAAATCAGATTCAGCAAAATCTGGCGGATTCTTTTTTCATCGCCAAAAAGTTCAGCAGGCGTATTCGGGTCTATGTCGAAAACGAACTTTAGGTTCTTATCCTGGGCGCGCTGGTAGAACATTTCATAACATTCGTTCAGCATCTGGAACAAATTGTAGTTGACCGGTCCCACATCCAGCTCCCCAGATTCGATCTTAGCAAAATCCATCACATCGTTCACAACCGACAAAAGGCCACGGCTGGCGTTCTGGATCTTGTTTGAGTAGAGTTTGAGAACGGGGTCTTCCACACCCTTAAGCACCATTGCATTAAGAGCCAGGATTTCGTTGATCAAGCCGCGAAATTCACTACCAAGACTAAAGGACAACCTGTAGCCTCTCTTATCCTCGGCTTTTACGTCTTTTCCTCCAGAGAGTCTATTCTTTCCTAGATTAATCTTCATAATCAGCGACTCCCTTGTTGATAACATCTATGGTTTTCACATAGGCGGCAATAAAGGCCCGGTGCAAATCATCAAGCGTATCGAACATATAATCCTTGCAAGCCTTTTCAACAGCCTGCGATATTTCTGCCAAGTCGTCGGCTCCGATAGCCTGGGCCACACCATTCACGGAGTGGATCAAAATCAGGTAGTTGTTCCAGTCCTTCATCTGGAAGGTCTTATCAAAGCCGTAGCGCTTATCTTCGTGGGCAAACTCCTTCACCACTTCGAAATAGCAACGTACATCGCGGGAGAAGTATTCCAGTCCCTTCTGAACATTCAGAACGTCCTTGAACACATTCAGTTTTTCTTCTGGAGTAAGAATCGTGTGGAAAACAATTTCCTCTTCTTCGGGGATCTCCTCGACCTTCGCGGGTTTTGCGGCGGGCTTCGACTTTTCTCTCTTCGGGAATTCCTGTAGGTCATCCTGAGTCAGCACCAGTTCCTTGGGCAGGTACCAGGCAAGAATTCTCAGCAAATCCTTTTCAGCGTAAGGTTTAACCATGTAGTCAGTCAGACCGATCTTCAGGAAGGAACCCTTGAAATCCACGGTCTCCGCGGTCACGATAATCACCGGAGTATCCATGTTCAGCTTTGCTCCGACTTTCTTCATTCGGTCAAAGGTTTCCACACCGTTCATTTCCGGTAGCGAGTAGTCCAGAAGGATCAAGTCGTAATGCCTGCTAGCCACAAGTTCCAAACATTGCGAGCCGCTAACTGCCGTATCGATCTGGACCTTGGTTTCCTTCAGCAAACCACAAACCACCTTCAAGTTCATTTCCACGTCGTCCACCACAAGTACTCTTGCAGCAGGGGCGAACAAAGTTATGGTATTCTGACTTTCCTTCGAAACAAGACTATCGAACCTAGCTTCAAAATCGCCTATGGGAGCCTTGTTCAAAACCAGCTGCCGCAAGGAGACCATAAAGGAGGTTCCTTCGCCATAGCGGCTCTTGATCGTCAATTCACCGCCACAGGCATCAAGCATCAGTTTCGCCAAGCACAGTTCCGCACTGCTATCTTGCCACTCATCCACATTGGGACTATGGCCCCTTTCAACACTGGTACCCGTATCTCGTATGGAGATTTGCAGAGTAAAGTAATCCTCAGTGCTAGTCGAACGCCTTGGCTCCATGAATCCATTCACAGAAACCCAGATACTGCCTGATTCCGTACGTCGGACCGCATCAGCCAAAAGATTGCTGATAACCTGGCGAAGATGCAAGGCGTCGCCCCACATGCCCGACGGAATGTCAGGATCACATTCGAAGGTCACCTGCAAGTTTTTCATCCTGGCCTTCGGAAGTACAATTTTATAGCACTCCGAGAGAATTTCAAAGAAACTGTACTCCTGGGACTCTACAACAATCGCACCATCGTTGTCTGCGATTTCGCGAACATCCTTAAGCAGAAAATCAAAGCCTTCCACTGCCGACTGAACACCCTCAGAGAAGGAACGAACATCTTCGTCGTGAATGGATTTCATCACCACAGCATTCATACCAAGGATACCATTGATGGTCGCATGCATTTCGTGGTCCAGTTTAATACGAAGGAATTTCTTGACTCGATTTTCCCTGACCAATCTACGGTGTCTCACAAAAACAATGGAGACAATCAAAATCATTATCGCGAAGAGGAGTACAGCCATCATAATGTTTCGAGTGGTTGTCCAACGAACATCATCGGCCAGGTGAATCCTGTCGTAAATTTTTACGAGGAACCATTGATTTTGAATAGGAACCACGTAGGCTACAAGGCCATTGCCAATCTGTACAACTCGTACTTTTTCGTTTGCAGTACGAAGAGCCTTGCGGGCCAGTTCCTCATTTTCGGTGCCCCAATACTTGCTAGACAAATAGTTTTCACCAATTTGCGTCACATCAAAATGTCCGATTACCTCGCCTGATGTACTCAGGACCATCCAACGGGAACCCTGTTCCCAACGAGTGTGGAAAACGTCTCTCAGCACGTTCAAGGAAAGGTTCAATGCAATCACGCTTTTCTTGTCCGGCAGCACCTTGCTCAAGGTTACTAACTCGGAACCATTCTTATAATCCACAAAGGTCGTAAGATGAGCGTCATCATTCAAGGAACGAATGGCGGACCTATACCAGGGCCTTTTCTTAGGATCATAGCCAGGATCAGCAACTTTTTTGCCTCCATCCACAAAATGATCTCCGATGACGCCGAACAGACCCGAATAATTCAAATTATTTTCTGCACGGAATCGTTCCGTTTCAAGAACAAATAGGGATTCCACCTCTGCAATAGACTGTTTTTCCTGCCAGATATATTCCGTAAGCCGACAAACCATCTCCAGTTTATGTCGGCCTTCGCCTACAAAGCTGTTTAGAATTTCGGCGTCTGATTCAATGAGGGTCTGTGCAGTTACATCGGCATCGTCCCTCGCCATGCTGGTAATGGATTGGAACGAGAAATACGTCAAGATCGCAAGACTGGCAAAGGAACCCAGTACAATCAGTGCGTACTGGAACCATATTGAATTTTCGTTCGATCTGCCACTCTTTTTCATTACTTAAAACCTTAACCTTCTAACTCACTTTATTTAAATATAAGTTTTGAAAAAACATTTCTATTTTCACAGTATGAATTTCAACCTTGAAAAAATCAGCAATTTATTGAAAAAAGCCGAATGCGAAGGCATTTTCAGCAAGGCCGTGGCAGGTTTTATTCTGCCCGACGGAACCCGCCAAATCGTAGCGCTAAACACCCCTGAAAATACGGTGTTCGACATAGCCTCCCTGACCAAGGTCTGCCCCACCTCCACATTGACCCTCAGCTACATTCTGGAGGGCAAGATTTCCGTAGACGACAAGGTTGTGGACTTCATTCCAGAATTACAGACAAATTATCGAGACGATATTCGAATTTTCCATTTGCTGACCCACAGCCTGGATTATCGCGTGCCCATGAAGACCTTGAGGGAACTTCCGCCCGAAGGGATCCTGAACGCCCTGTATACATACCAGTTTAACGCAGCTCCTGGCGACGCCTTCAATTACGGCAATCCTGCAAGCGTTTTGCTGGGAATGATCCTCTGTCGCCTTACAGGCAAAAGCCTGCAGGAGCAAGGCGCAGAACGATTCTTTAGGCCGCTGGGCATGACCCGCAGTGGCTGGGACCCGGTGACGCGCCCCGAAAATCCCGTACCCAGGGACCAGATCATGCCTACGGAAATCTGCAGTTTCAGAGGCAGGGAAATCCAAGGTGAAATTCACGACGAAAGCGCCTGGGTATTGCGAAAACTTTTCCCCGTGGGAAGCGCAGGCATGTTCAGCTGCGTACCGGACCTTCTGAAATTCGTCCAGATGATGCTGAACGACGGCATCAGCGGCGAAGGTTCTGACCGCGGCGGCGCCAATAACCAGCGGGTAGCACCCGCCGGAATCCTCAAGCTTGCAAGCACAAACGCCTTCACCAATCCAGCCTACGGCCATTGCCCCGCAGGCGCAGCAGGCGACTGTACCGGCCTGGGCTGGGAACTGAACGCAGCCAAGTTCATGGGAACAAAGGTCTCCCCGCGCACCTTCGGGAAGACCGGTTTTACAGGTGCAAGCATTGTGGCCGACCCGGACCAGGGCGCCGCCGTGGTACTCCTCAGCAATTTCACCTACCCCCATAGGGAACCCAACGCCGACCGCATTCACGCCTTCCGCGCAAAACTTGCAGATACATTCTTCCAGGGGTAAATTGAAGGGGGCAGCGCCCCTTGCATCATTAACCTCCTTTGCATTAAAAAAAGACCTCGGATACAATCCGAGGCCTTTATACGTTGCTGCTTACGGCAATGGCCGCAGGCAACGTTCACCCATTAACTCTTACTTCTTGGAACTGCGAGCCAAAAGTTCCTTGCGCTGTTCTTCTGCCAAGAGACGGGCCATTTCCAGACGGCTGTCTTCGCGTTCCTTGCGCTTGGTTTCTTCCTTACAGTTCACGCACTTGGTTGCAGTGGGCACAGCCATCAAACGGGGCTTGGGAATCAACTGACCGCAAACCTTGCAGACACCAAAGGTACCCTTCTTGATGCGCTTAAGAGCTTCTTCAAGATAGACCAGGTACTTGCCTTCGCGAGCGGCAAGTTCAAAGTTGGTTTCCAAAGCGTTGTAGTCAGTGGCCAAGTCGGCGCTATTGCCTGCTTCGCCACCGTCGCCAGCCTGCATCTGGCTCTTGAAAGACTCGGCCTTGTCGGATTCGCTCTGGGCGGTTACCAGTTCACGACGTTTTTCAATAAGCATATCCTCGAAGAACTTAAGGTCAGCATCGCTCATCTTTACGGGCTTCTTTTCGGCCATGGTAAACTCCTTGGTTGGTAGGGGGTCTATCTTCTACTAATAGACTACAAACTATTCTTTTTTTTTACAAAGTGAAAATATTTTTTAAAAAAAATCAATATTCAAGTGGATGCCCTGTTTCTTGATATCGGCAATCAAGGCATTTGTAGAACGAACAAGCTTATCGATATCCTTAGCAAACTTGCCATTTTCAGCCAAAACAAGTCCGGCGGTGTTACTTTGTTCCGAAAGCTGGGACAAAAGGTTTTCGCTGCGGTCCTTCATTCCGTCCAATTGCTTCAAAAGAGCATCGGCGCGGTCCATCAAGGGCTTCACTTCGTCCACCTTACCTTCGCCCTTAACCAAGGCGTCGTCTACGGTAGACTTGGTCTTTTCCAGGATTCCATCCAGGTCGTCAATAACGGTTTTTGCCTCACCAATCCAGGACCTAATATCGGCCTTGGAAACATTCACCAGTTTCTTGCCCTTTGAAATAATTCGCTTGATGCGCTGACCGGTAGAACCAACAGTCACAGAATCGATGACAGAGTTCAAAGTATCTATCACTTCTTCAAGATCATCCACGGCAGCAAGCAAGCTCTTCACCACGCCGGAGGTGCCTTCGTCGTAACGGCCCTTCACTGTATCCCCGTCATGAATCAAGTTCGGGCTATCGCCTGTCAACACGCACATTTCGCGTTCACCCATCAAACCGGAGTTAATCAGGCGGTATTCGGAGTTATCGGGAATCTTGGTATTCGACAAAACTCGGGCGGTCACATAGACCGCATCTTCCGTCAATTCCACCTTGGTAATCTCGCCCACCTTGATACCGCGAACTTCCACCGGGTTGCCCGGAGAAAGAGTACCGATGGCGTCGTAGGCCACCACAAAGGAGTAGCGTGCATGATAAGGGCTTGCCGGATGAAGTAGATACCAGGCACTACCGCAAGAGACCACGATTATGGTAAACACAATCGAGGGAATCACGTTTTCTTTAATGAGCCTGACAAATCTATTCATAGTAAGACCAGTTCTGTGGATCGAAATCTAGCAAATCATCCACGAACTCGCCCTTTGCCTTGGCCTTAATCTTCTGCATAAGGGCTTCATTGAAGTCTTCAGCCACATTCTGGCCATTCATTTTCATCAAAGTGTTCATGGCGATGACTTCAGAAATCACCGTCAAGTTCTTGCCCGGGGCCACAGGAATCACGACCTTGGGGATTTTCACACCCATGATGATTTCATCCTGTTCGTTGAGGCCGGTACGATCGTAACCACCATCCTGGCGCCACTGCTGCAGTTCCACGATAGTTTCGATTTTCTTTTGCTTGCGGATAGCGTGGATACCGAACATGGAGCGGATATCCAGAATACCCACGCCGCGGATTTCCATATGGTGCTTGATCAGGGGATCTGGGCGCCCGATAATGGAGCGGCCCACGTTACTGATATGGACCACGTCGTCTGCCACCATACGGTGACCACTTTCAACAAGGTCAAGAACACATTCGGACTTACCCACGTTACTGTCGCCCACGAAGAGCATACCGATACCGTACACGTCCACAAGGCTTCCGTGGATAACGGCGTGCGGCGCAAAGAACTCTTCAAGGATGCGCTGGGAAAGCTTGATAAATTCGTAAGTATGTAAGGTGGTAGTGAACAGAGGGATGCCCTGCTTTTCGCACATTTCGCGAAGCTCGCGATGAGGCTGCTGGGCATGGGTCACTACCCACATAGGAGACTTGAAAGCGGACAAGCCCTCAAAAACCTTGGCACGGCCTTGAGAACCAATAGACTCCAGATAGTTCCATTCCGTGTGACCAATGACCTGGATCTGGTGGGAACTGTAAACCGCCGTGTAACCGGCCATTGCAAGACCCGGTCGATGAATACCACCTTCGGCAATAGGAGTGTCAAGGCATTCCTCTGCAGAATGGTTGGCCATTTGCAGGTCCTTGCCATAACGACAAAAAAAGTCCCGCACCAAGAAGCGTTCTCGGTGCAGGATCTTTATATCTTTCAATCTTGATTCAGCCATATTCCAAAATTAAACAATTTTTGGAGAGACTGGATTAAACGACTTCGGATACGGGCTGTGCGCGATGGTCATTCAGCTTATCATTAGCCTTCTTCAGCTGGATCTTGATGCGTTCAAGGGTCACATCAACGGCCTTGCCCATGTTTTCTTCGTCAGCAGAAGCCACAACCTGGCCACCAGCGATGTTCAAGGTGATTTCGCAATGACGCTGATGTTCTACTTCATGGTCCAAGACGACGGAGGCGCTGGTGATATTCGGATAGAACTTGGCGAGTTTGTCCATTTCTTCCTGGATACGATCCTGAAGACCAGCAGATGCATTAAAATGACGAGCAGAAAACTGAATATCCATAGTAAAAACCTCCGTAGAAAAAAGTGAATATCTGCGAGACTGACGGCCTCACGTTTAGAGTATATACATCTTTTTTCCGGGAAAAAACAGCCCTGGCCATTTTTTTGCGAAAAACATTATTCCAACTTGGAACAAAAATTTTCAAAAAATTAAAAAACGTTTTTTATGCAGGAGGGGCCCCAGCTCGGAGTTGCGAAGGCCGCCCGGGCCCCTCCCTGCACCCTCCCCATCCCTGGCCACCCGCAAGCAGGTCAGAACATTACCACAGGTTAGTATTGCTTTTACAAATGCAACTAAGAGCTGGGAGCGGAACCCCCATGCATCACCACAAACCCCTTTGCATCATTATTACTCCCCTTTACTTCAATTTTCTAAATACGATTAAACTCGTAAGCAGTCGGGGGTAGGTTGAAGGGGGCAGAGCCCCCTACACCCTAGAAAAGTGCAGCGCACTTTTCAGGCCGGGGGTCCAGGGGGGTGGAGCCCCCTTGCATCATTTAATCAATTTGCGCTGGCTTGCCGGGAGGATTTTCAGGGAATTTTCGCGGTACTTGGCTACCGTACGGCGGGCAACCTTCATTCCCATTTCCGCTAACTTGTCAGAAATAGCCTGGTCGGAGAGCGGCTTCTTCTTGTCCTCTTCGTCGATCATCTTTTTCATGGCGTCAAGCACCTGTGCGGAACCAAGGATTTCTTCAGAGCCATTGGCGGGGGCGGAACCTACTTCGGAACCACCTGCGGAAGGCTTCTGCTTAATGCCCGAAGTAAAGAATCGCTTAAGCTCGTAAATGCCATAAGGCGTATCCACGTACTTACCGTTGGTAACGCGGTTCACAGTGCTTACGTCTCGCTTCACATCGTCGGCGATGTCCTGCAAAATCATGGGCTTGAGGAACGCAGGCCCCTGGGAGAAGAATTCCTTCTGACGCTTGAGGATTGCACGCATCACCAGCTCCATGGTGGAGTAACGATTGTCCAGAGCCTTCATGAATTCCACGGCCTTGTTCAAGTGGGTCTTCACAAAGTCGCGGGCTTCCTTCGAGGAGCTCTTGTCGTCCATAATAGACTTGTAGGTCTGATTGATGCGCAAGCGTTTCTGAGTGGAGGAACGGGTCACTTCCACTTCGAACTTGCCTCGTTTTTCCACAATCTTCATGTCTGCGGCAATGGTCTGCACGCGGGCGTTGGAAAGTTGGAAACCCGGATGGGGATTCAGCCTGGCGAAACTTGCAACGGCTTTTTGCACATCCTCGGTGGAAGCGCCAAGAGTCTTTCCGATCTTTGCATAGCGAAGGGAAAGCAGGTCCTCGTAGCAGTTCTCCAGAATCTTGATACCAAGTTCAGGGAACTTGGGCAAAGCGTAAGCCTGAATCAAAAAACATTCACGCTGATTGCGGGCGCCAATACCGCGGGGATTGAAACCTTGCAAAACGTGAACGGCCTCACGAACGGGGACGCTTGTTTCTTCCAGGGGAATCTCGCCGCGAAGCATGGACTCGATTTCGTCGATGTACTCATCAGAGGACTTTTCGGCGGTGGCTACAGGTATCAAGCCGGAGTCGTTCTGCAATTCCGCAATCTGAGCCGCGGAGTCCTGCAGGAAACCTTCCTCGCTGACGGAATCGATGAGATACTCCACAAGGGAGCGAAAACGCTTCTCGGAACAACCGCACTGACGCAACTGCTCCAGCAATTCGCGGGTGCCGGACCACAACATCAGCTGGTCGCGGAGTTGTTCCTGAAGGCTCTTGCCGTTATCCTTGATGGGGCGGTCCCATTCCTCGTCGGCATCCTTGGAAGCCACGTTCAAATCCTTGAAGGGAGCGTCTTCGTCGGAAGAACCGTCACTAAGATAACGGTCGTAATTCAAGTCGCCCTCGTTGGGATTATCCAGCAAGCCACGATCCATCATGGCACTGTCATCCAAAGAGCTGTTGTCAAAGTTGTTGTCGGGATCGTAATCGGAGTTCGCATCGCCCATAATTTCGGAACCGGATTCCGGAAGTTCGTCGTCACGGACTTCGCGCTCTTCTTCGGGCACATTGTCGTCTAGTTCCAGAAGGGGATTGCTTTCCACTTCTTCCTTAATGGCGGTTTCAATCTCCAGAGATGTCTTCTGGAGAATATTGATGGACTGCAGAAGCTGCGGAGACAGCGTCTGTTCCAGTCGTTGGCCCTGAGCCAAGTTCATTCCTAAATCCAAAGCCATCTATACACCTAATCAAGTCTAAAGCTATCGCCCAAGTAAATACGCCTTGCCTCGGGATCGTTGGCCAGGTATTCAGAGGAGCCTTCGGTCAGAACCTGGCTCTTGTACATAATGTAGGCACGATCCGTAATAGACAAAGTTTCACGCACGTTATGGTCTGTAATAAGCACGCCCATACCTCTATCCTTGAGACCAGAGATAATGGACTGGATATCGGCCACTGCAATGGGGTCGATACCTGCAAAAGGTTCATCCAGCAAAAGGAAGCTGGGGTCGCTGGCCAAGGCACGGGCAATTTCCAGACGGCGGCGTTCACCACCAGAGCAACTCATGGACTTGGTCTTTCGAATGTGGGTAATCTTGAATTCTTCCAGGAGCTGTTCCAAGCGGAGCTTGCGTTCGCGGCGCTTCATATCCTGGGTTTCAAGAATTGCCATAATGTTATCTTCGACGCTAAGCTTGCGGAAGATAGAGGCTTCCTGGGGCAGGTAACCTACGCCAAGGCGGGCACGCTTGTACATAGGCTTGTCGGTCATTTCAATGTCGTCCAAGAAAATGTGGCCGGATTCCGGACGGACCATACCCACGATCATATAGAAGGAGGTGGTCTTGCCAGCACCATTGGGGCCAAGCAAGCCAACAATTTCGCCCTGGGACACACGGATAGAAACGTCGCTCACCACCTGGCGACCGCCATACACCTTACGAAGCTTCTCGGTGCGAATCGTGCTAACAAGGTTTTTCACTTTTTTACCTCCACAGGAGATTCGCCTTTAAGCGTGCGACGACGGCCTCTTCTAACAGTCGGAACATCTCCTGTCTTAATATCGTTTTTTTCTTCGGATTTTGTCAAAGAATCTTTTGCTAAAGCTTTATTTACCAAGGAATCCCTTTCAGCGGCAGCCTTGTTACGGTTTTCCTTTTCCATGTCCACATAGCGGCCGCTAGCCTTGGTGGAGCTTCCCAACAGGCGAAGGGACTTCACCGCATTTTTCTTAGCGTCAAACAGAATATGGATTGTATCACCGGTAGCCTCGTTCTTGCCAGAAACGGAACGGTCGTTCTTCACGTAAAAATAGGTGCTCTGCGCCTTGCCCGACACCACGGCGTGATCCATTTTTCCCTTCTTGAAGAACATATCCAGGCGGTTGCCGTCCATCAAGTTTTTGTAATCCTTCAGGTCGGTCTCATAGAAGAATCCGCGGGCATTCAAGTTCACATACAAGTGTTCAATCTTGTTGTTCTCGAACAATGCAAAAAGGGTATCTCCAAAAGCCTCCGTAACGCGACCCGGCGTATTGCGCTTAGCCTCTTCTTGCTGAACACCGTGGGCATTGCGAATCACCAGGGCGGACTTCAAGGAATTGCCCGTAGAGTCCAGCACCAGGAAAATTGAATCGCCGGTCAGGTGATAGTTTTTCAAATCGCAAGTCGGATTGCCCTTCATGGAAATCCAATTATTCTTGCGATCGAAAAAGCCCGTATCGCAGGTGACCACCATGTCTTCCTGCACCATTTTCACGTGGTTGAAGGCTTCCGCGAACTCCTCGTTGCGCTTGTAGTTCATCCGGTCTGCAGAAATAGTCACATCCTTCTGCACAATCGTCACGTTGTTAAAAGCTTCTGCAATATTTTCACTGCGATTGTAATTCATCTTATCCGCAGAAATAGTCACATCCTTCTGTACAACTTTTACTTCGCCGTAGGCTTCCGCAATGGATTTGCCCTTGTTATAAGTCATGTACCTCGAAGTAATCACCACAGAATCTTCCGTACCGTCCCCATTCTTCTCGAACTGGTACAGCACAGGCTTTTCGGTGATGTTCAGAATTTCAAGTTCGCGGTCGTACTGCATGCTTTCGCCGGTGATGTAATAGGAATGGGCAGAGTCGCCCGCACGAACATTGCCGGAGGCCGTAGCATAGTTACGCTTTTTCTGGTACACACCGCGGTCGGCATCCATAAAGCCCGACGGGTGCATAAACTTGAAACCGCCCTCGCACTGGACCACCTCGCCATCCTTGTTCCAGATGGCTCGCTGGGTCTTGAACTGCACGCTGTCGTGGACAAAATGAACGCGCCCGTGGAGAACCAAGGTCCCACGCTTGCGGGCCACCGCCAAACTGTCCGCGTGCTTCATAATCAGCGGAGACGTCTGCGCGAGCGCCTCTGCCGGCAACAGCAGGGCCACCACAGTCAAAGCCAAAAGGAAAGCGGCTCGAAACTTATGTGCAGGACCGCAGTGATGCAACTAGCGCCTCCCTGCGTGAGGATGGGGAGCGCCATTGCCGGACTGACCGCCAGAGTGGCTGCTATTGTCACGAGTCTCGATGGCGTCGGCCTCCTTCTTGTCTTCGTCCTTCAGGCGCTTGGCGGCATCCTGGAAAATACCGGTGACGTTAGAAAGAATGTGCCAGTTGTCCATATGGGCGTCGCTCACAAAGCCCTTGCCCTGCAGCACATCGCCATCTTCGCTGACCACGCGGACATAGCTTTCTGTGCGCACCAAGTTGTCTCTCTTGTTCCACAGCAAGGAGTCGGAACGAACGGAGGCGCCCTTAGGGGTAAGGGCGTAAACATGGCCATAGGCGTACACGTAGGAGAAACTCATATCCAGTCGGCCGGAGTCTGCACGAAGGAATGCAACGCGATCTCCCAGGGAATCATAAATGTCCACAAAAACCGGACGAACAAACACCAGGTCCTTTTTGCCCCAGCGTTCAAGATAGGCAGTCTTCAGCTTCCAGGCCTGCACGCCCTTGTCGTAACTGTCGATAAGGGTGGTATCCGTAAAGAGCATGTCCGGGCGCTCCACCTGGATCCAGGGCTTGTCCTCTTCAATTTCTTCGCAGCCCGAAAACACCAGCAGCGAGACTGCGGTGAACAAAAACATCAGATAGACTTGCAAAATTCGTGCCACAAGTACAATTTACAAATAAAAAAGCCCCCAAACGGGGGCAATTTTCAATGAAAAAGGTATAAAAGGCCTTAACGGGGCCTCTCATTACTTTTCAAGCTTGCTGATCTGGCCAGCCTGCTTGTCGCAAACATTCTTCAGGTTGGCGATTTCGGCTTCTTTCTTGGCCACTTCGTTCTTCAGTTCGTCGCACTTGGCGGCGTAGGTCTGTTCGGACTCGATGCGAGAGTTCAGTTCCTGACGGAGGCTGTCCACAGAACCACGGAGGGATTCCACTTCGTCGTCGCAGTCCTTGGCGGCATCGGCGTCTGCACTTTCACAGCAGCAACCCTTCTTGAACTTCTTAGTAGCGAAAATAGCAGCGGCGGCGCCCAGAGCAACACCTGCGATAAAATTTAAAGCCTTCATGAGTAACTCCTTATGTTTAATCCCACATTTAATATCGCAAAAAAGCGCTAAAAAGTCAAGAGGAAATAGTCTGGGGGAGATAAATTTCGAAAAAGGGTCGTTTTTACGGGAAAAAAGTGGTGAAAACGGGTCTTTTTCCCGTAAAACATTACATTGTCCGTAGTATTTCTTCGCAATTTATGTAAAAAAGCGGGCAAAAACCAGATTTTAGGGTGTGTCTTGAGCAAAAATCGCGCAAAAGCGGGTGCAAAACCGCCCAAAACCAAGGAAAACTGTCTATTTTTTTAGATTTCTCGTTACGTTGTTCATAAAATTACGGGAAAACGGGAGCTTTTGACAGCGTTTCTCCCGTAAATTGAGACATTTCAGCGTAATTATCGGTCTACAGTACCGCATCTGGGGGTTTTAGGGGGTGCCCCTATACCGGATTTTTGCTTCGCAAAAACCGGAGGGGAGCTCGAGGGGATACCCCTCGCGTCATATAAAACAAAAACACCCGAGCCTTTCGACTCGGGTGCTTTTCAGCGGGAAGAGCGAGATTCGAACTCGCGATAGGATTAAGTCCTATACGTCCTTAGCAGGGACGCGCCTTCGGCCAGCTCGGCCATCTTCCCATCTTGGGGACACAGATTTTAGAAAAAAAGCGCCGATTTTTCAAGGGGAGAGTTCCATAATTCCCGAAAAATGCTTCAAAACCCCCATTTTTTTTACATGACGAGCCTCAAAAATTCAAAAATTCTACATTTAAATTAGTATGAAGCGTCTTCTATCGAAACTCTTTAAAATCGTGGCAGCATTCGCCCTCGTAGGCGTCATTTGCTGCATTCCGGTCTACATCCTGGTCTTCAAAGTCCTTCCCGAGAAGGATCCCGACAATCAATTCAATCGCAAGAACATCCTGCAGGTGCTCTCTGGCGAAACCCGAGTCTACTATAATGACGGCGAGGAACTCCTCGGCGCATTCTTTGACGCAAACCACCGCGTGTACGTTCCCTACGGTGATATTCCCAAGAACATCGTGAACGCCTTGATCGCAGCCGAAGACGCCGGCTACTGGCATCACAATGGTTTCAGCGCATACGGTTTTACCCGCGCCATGGCCTCCAACATCAAGGCAGGCCATATGCGTCAGGGCGGTTCTACTCTGACCCAGCAAACCGTCAAGAACATCTTCGGCCGAGAAGAACGCTCCATCAAGGAAAAGGGCAAGGAACTGATCAACGCCCTCCGCATGGAAAAGCACTTCAGCAAGGAAGACATTCTCGAATTCTATTTGAACCAGTTCCACGTTTCCGGCACAGGCAAGGGTGTGGCTATTGCCGCACAGTATTTCTTCAACAAGGAACTGAAGGACCTGACTCTCGCCGAATGCGCATTCATCGCAGGCTCCGTGAAAGGCCCCTTCAATTACGACCCCTTTATCCAGCGCAGCACTGAACGACGCGAACGCGCTATCGTCCGCGGCCAGGAACGCTTGAGATATGTTCTCGGCCGAATGGTCGAAGAAGAATACATCTCCAAGGAAGAAATGGACGAAGCCCTGGCCGAGCCCCTGGCATTCAACCATGGTAACTTCCGATTCACCGTTAGCACTATTCTTGAACGCATCGAAGAAAAGCTGGACAACGATTTCTTTAAGGCGGAATTCGAAAAGGAAGGAATTGAGGACTGGCGCAAGGCCCAGCTCTCCATTACCACCACCTTGGATGCAAAATCCCAGAACGCAGCAAAGCGCGCCCTGCAGACTAACATCAGCAATCTCCAGATGCAGCTGGGCGGTTTCGTTTTACCCAAGTCCCAGTTTGCAAGCAAGGCACAGAGCGCTCGAAAGGGCGACTACCTCTACGGTTCCGTAGACAGCGTCTACGTGGATTCCCTGGGCCGACTCAAGGCATTAACATTGAGCTTTGGCCAGCTGAAAGGCATGGTTTCCGAAGAGGCCGTCAAGGATTTCGCAAAGAAGGCTAGCGCCGACCCCAAGAAGCCTATCGATGTAAGCAAGCTGCTTGGCAGCCAGCTGAAGAAAGGCGCCATCCTCTTGGTAAGCGTTACCAGCGAGACTTTGGTCAACGGTTTTGCTCCCTGCCAGATTGAAACAGAGCCTGTTTTGCAGGGTGGCCTGTTCGCTATCCGAAACGGTAACGTCCTTGCAACCCAGGGCGGTTTCCATAACACCGGTTTCGACCGTAGCTTTAAGGCTCTGCGTCAGCTGGGCTCCAGCTGGAAGCCGCTGCTTTACGCACTTGCATTGCAACACCATTGGAACTACCTTGACCCGCTGGAAAACGACTACAATGTTTTCCAGTACGTGAACCAGTTCTACTTCCCTCGTCCGGACCACAAGAACAAGGGTGAAATCGTAAGCATCGCCTGGGCCACCACACGTTCCGAAAACATCGCAAGTATCTGGCTCTTGGAACACCTGCTGGACAAGCTCTCACCTGACGAGTTTGCGGAAGTGGCCGCACAGAACGGATACGCTCGCGAGGCGGAAGAAGAATACAAGGCCTACTTCGTTCGACTCCGCGACAAGTTCGGCCTGACCCTGAAGGAAGAAACCAAGAAGGAAATTGAATTTACCAAGGCGAAGGAAACCTTGGTGGACATGATGAAGAACGAAGGCCGCGACAACGCCGCACGCGCCTTGATGAACCTGCGTTACGGAACCTACAATGACGTAGCCCTGAAGCAGGCAAAGAAAGACGCCAACATCATCAAGTTCATCAATCACAACTACAAGAACTACGAACAACTGCTCCGCGCCCGCGACGCTATGAACCTGGATCCGGACATGGCCAGCACCTTGCCGCCCATGGAAACCCTGAAGGTCTATGGTGAACTTACCCTCGCCGACCTGAAGCGCCTCAACACCATGATCGAACCGGTGGACGACCAGGCCGATTACCTGGACGCAGACCACATTCGTTTCTGGCCCGACTTTAAGCGTTCCCTCTCCATGGCAGAATACGCTCGCTTCGCAAAGGAAATCGGCATTCACCAGAAGCTGCAGAAAGTGTTCAGTATGCCTCTGGGCGTAAACGAAATTACCTTGGCAGAAATCTCTACCGCCTACCAGACGCTCCTTACCGGTAAGGTGTTCAAGTGCAAGGATGGGGACTGGACCGATCCCTGCTTCATCAAGGAAATTCGCAACCGCGATGGCAAGGTGATCTTTAAAAACAAGGTGGAAAGCAAGACCGTTCTTGACGACACCGTCACCACCCAGATGGGCGTGATGCTCCACTCTGTATTCGTAAACGGTACCGCACGCAGCCAATACACCAGCATGACTGTTACTTCTCCGGACAAGGGCACTACCCTGCGCTACCCCACCCTGGGTAAAACCGGTACCACAAACGACTACCGTAATGTTGCATTCCTCGGAGCGCTGCCTACCTACGTTAGCGAAAAGAACGGACTGGGCCTGGACTCTGTAGTGGCCATCGGTAGCTATGTGGGCTTTGACGACAACAAGCCCTTAAAATCCGGACGTACACGAATTGCAGGCGCCAGCGGCGGCTTACCGCAATGGGCAGCATTCGCCAGAGAAGAAATCGATATTCTCGGGACCCCCAACAAGCTGGACTTCCTGGATATCTCCATGATTGCCGCTGGCGAAGTTCCTCTGAACTTTGCAAACGAACGCGGCCAGCTTACGGTCGACCCCATGACCGGTATGGCAATCGCAGGCGCAGGTGCCCAAGGCCGACCACTGCCTTGGCTTGACGTGCCGGGATTCACTCCGCCCCAGGTTCAGGAGCGTGCAGCAGAATCCGCCGCAGAAAGCGGCATCTTGATTAGCCTGCCTATGCCTAACAGCGCCATCGCAGAACCCGCTCAGCCCGCCGCACCTACCGAAGACGCAGCACAAGCTGCAGACGCAAGCGGCGCCACCGTTGCACAACCCGCCGACGCAGCAGCACAACCTGCCGTCGTTCAGCCTGCAACCGCAATGGTTCCGCAATCTGCAACCCAGCCTGCCACCGCCACAGAACCTGCAGCACAAGCACAGCCTGCGGCCTCTGAAACGGCACCCGCAGCCGCTCCCAAGAGTATGCCTAGGGACGACGACTGGGATCTGCCTGCAGAGTTCAACAGCAAGAGCGCCTTTGTTCCTATCGAGGCAGATATGGAGTAGTCCATGAAAAAGAAGCTCAATCTCCTTAAGATTTTGACTGCTGTTTCTGCAGCGACTTTCTTTGACGCATGTACCCAGGCGCCCGCTCCTTGCGTTGCACCGGAAAGCGCCGTGCCCGAAAACGTCGAGCAGCAACCCGCAGCACAAACTAGCGCACCCGCAGCACAACAGACTTTCGCACAGTCCGCAGTCCAGACTGCAGCTGGCCCTGCCGTGGAATCTGCAACCCAGACTTTTGTTCCCGTATCTTCTACTGAAGAAATTTTGGCACAGCCACAGCAGACCACGCAGCAAGTTCCTGCACAGTCATCCACGGCACCCGCCGCCACGACCGCACAGCGCGCAGTACAGCCCGCAGAACAGCCGAGTCAACAGCCTGCAGCACAGGCCCAGCAACCCGCACAAACCGAGCCCTCGGCAACAGTACCGGACCAGCAACAAGCTGAACAGTCCGAATCCAAGCCCTTGACCTTGGTGCCCGTGGACCCATACACTGCTGTGCCCAACATCATTAGCGACATTCTCAATTATGCCGACACCATGTTCAAGCAGGGCAACATCGATGGCGCCGTGGCCTACCTGCAGCGATTCCGCATTCTGAAGCCTCTTTGGAACGAATGGGCAAGCCGCACCGATTCCTTGCTGAATGTTTTCGGCATGACCAACGCAGAACGTGCCAAGCAGTTTGAACCCCTGATTCTTGAAATCAAGAACATGAACCGCGTGAACGCCGCCTACACCCTTGTGGCCGAGGCAGCGGACAGCCTTATTGCTCTGGCTCCTGGCGATTCCCTGATCAACTTCGCCAAGCAGCAAAAAGAAATTGCCTACAAGAATACCATCGGCAAGGCCCTTAAGGAAAAGACCGACATTCTCTCTTTGGCAGAAGCAAAGGCACGATTTGAGGAAGCGCTGAAGCAGGCAAACGAATTCAAGATGCGTTACCGCGACTTTGAAAACGAACTGCAAATCGAAAAGATGATCGCCTATATTCAGGGCCTGCAGAATTCCATCAGCGAAGAAGACAAGAAATACTGGGAAAAGAACGACCCTGAAAAAGCCCTTGCCGAAGTCGACACCCTTATTGAAAAGAAATCTTACGCAAAGGCAAAAACTCTGGTTGAAAAACTGAAGGCAAGTAAACTTCGCCAGCAGGCCGCAGAAAAATACCAAAAGCTGGCCGACGCAGTTTGCACCGACAAGCGCAAGGCTGCATCCCTGCTGTATTCCCAGGCAACCAAGCAGAAAAAGCCCGAAAAGAAAAAGGAGCTTTTGCTCAAGGCTATTGGCGACCTAAATGCATGTAGCGACGATTATCCGGAATACGAAAAGATCAAGACGGTGATGGACAATATCATCTTCTTGAAGAAGGAGCTGGACCGCTAAGATGGAACCGGCTTTATTCGGCGAATGGTGGGAATACGGACAATATCTCGCATACTTTCTGCTAGGCGCCATTGTAAGCCTCATTAACAGCATCGCTGGTGGAGGAAGTTCCCTAAGCCTTCCGGCCATGATTTTCATGGGAATCCCGCCCACAGTGGCTAACGGTACCAACCGTATCGGACTTATTATCGGAAACATCAGTTCCGTCTACAACCTGGCAAAGCACGGCTACCTGAACAAGAAAATATTCAAGCAGCTGGTTATTCCATCCATTATAGGCGCCTTGATTGGCGTGTGCTTTTTGATGCAGATTGGGGACAAGGCATTCCAGGCGATGCTGGCGGTAGTGATCTGTCTGGTTGTGATTATGGGGCGCCTCCGGAAGGACATTTTGGGCAAGCCCCCAGCAGCACCTCCGGAAAAATTGACGCTGGGCGGTGCCATCGGATTCGCCCTCGTTTCTATCTACGGTTGCATCATTCAGGTGGGCGTAGGTTTCGTGCAAATCTTTAGCCTTACGCGTTACACGGGATTGGATCCAATCCACGTAAACGCACTGAAGAATTCTCTGACCACGGTTTTTCTGGTAATCAGCACCATAGCCCTAGGCGTTGCCGGAAAAATCAATTGGCCCATAGCAATCGTCATGGCCGCAGGCGCATGGGTGGGCGGCTATCTAGGCAGTACTCTCCAACGCAAAAAAGGCAATAAGTTCATCGAGAACTTCATTAGCGTCTGCAGTATCGCCATGGCAATCTACCTGATTGTAGACTTGATCATTTCCAAGTAGATTGAAACTCTCAAAAAGGCGATGTAAAAAAAACTTGGACGCAACCAATAGGTTGCGCTATTGATGAGGGTAATTTTTTAGAAATTATCCCATGGCCGGCAAGTCCAATGAAGAGTTTGATTTTGACAAGATGTTTACGGAGCGCCTCTGCGCTCTCCGTAAGACTCTTAAGTTGAATAAAACCCAGATGGGCAACAATGCCGGTATGACCCGCCAAGTATACAGCCAACTGGAAACAGAAATAAGAACGCCCAGCCTGTACACCGTGTTCAGAGTTTTTGAAAATCTAGATTCCGATCCTGGCGATTTCGTCAACGAACTTTTCGACACATTTAAAAACGAGAAGCGGAAAGTTCAAATGGTCGCCGACAGGAATGCGGCCAAGGAATACTACAAGAACGCCCGACAAAAAAAAGCACAGGACGAGGGCTAATCACGCTTTTTTGCAGCCCGGCGGATGCGGGCTTTCTTTTCTTGCAGGGTTTCCGACAATCCGGACATAAGCGATTCCAAAAGGGCGGAGACCTCCTGAGCCACGACGGAGCCTGCAGCGGAGCATTCGCCCGAGGCGTTTACGGAACCTGACCCCGACATGCCGGCCAGCAGCTCCTTACGGGGGCGGTCAAGCTTCTTGATTCGGGCTTCCAACCGCAAGGCCTCTTCCTTACTATTCAGCTCGAAAGTGCGTAAGATACATTCCGGCGGGAATGCCTTGGTGAAGCGCGCGCCCTTGCCCGAGACATGCTGATTGTAGCGGGCCTCTACGTCGACGGCGTAGCCCGTGTAGATGCGGTCTCCCGCGCATTTAAGCATGTAAACGAAGTGCGGCATTTTTTCAAAGGAGATCCCGGACCAAGTCCGGGATGACATTTTTATTAGGTCAGGGATGAAAAAAAAGCGGGGCGAACCCCGCGATTTTTGCACGGTCCTTAAACCGGCATAGGCTTTTTAGTGGTGAGTTTCCTCAGGTTCGTCCTTGCTCGGTTTGGAAACCAGGCTCATGTAGATGGTGCCAAGAATTGCGGCACTGAAGGAGCCCAGGAGAATACCCAGCTTTGCGGAGTCCTGACGGTCGCCCACGTCGAAGGCGAGGCTAGCCACGAAGAGAGCCATGGTGAAGCCGATACCGGCCAGCATGCCACCGCCCCAGAGGACCTTCCAGCTGTAGCTGGGCTTCTTGGAAATGCCAAGCTTTACAGACAGCAAGCTGAAGAGGAAGATGCCGATAGGCTTGCCGAAGACCAGAGCCAGGGCCACAGCGCCCATTACCGGGACTTCAACACCACCCAGCTTGATTTCCACACCAGCGTTGGAAAGGGCGAAGAGAGGCATGATGAAGAAGTTGATCCACGGGGTCAGGGGCTTGAAGAGGCGTTCCTGCATAGAAATGCTTTCGCTGGAAGCCTTGGTCAGCATAGAGAATACGCGATACTTTTCGTGTTCGTCCTTGGTTTCGCCAGAGAGAACATGGTCGGCACCGGCAACAAAGCTACGGACCTTGCCGCTGGTAACCACCGGCTTGGCAGGAACAGAAAGACCCAGGAGCACACCGGCGATAGTGGGATGCACGCCAGACTTCACAAAGAATGCCCAGACAGCCACACCGATAATGCCGTGGAGGAACAAGTTACGGACGCCGATACGGAACAGCACGTTGATAAGCACCAGCAGGGCGATACCAGTACCGAGGGCGGCGAAGTTCAAACCGTCACCGCTGGGGTAACCGATGGCAATCACGAGGATGGCGCCGATATCGTCGGCAATAGCCAAGGTCAAGATCATGACGCGGAGAGCATGGGGCACCTTCTTGCCGAGGATCGCCATACAGCCGACCACGAAGGCAATATCCGTTGCAGTGGGAATACCCCAACCGCGGGCGGCGTCGGTACCGGTCAAGCCGTTAACAGCCAGGTAGATCAAGGCCGGGAAAAGCATACCGCCGGCAGCCGCAATAATAGGCAAGCTGGCCGCCTTGGGGTCGCGAAGTTCGCCGTAGGTCATTTCGCCCTTCACTTCAAGACCAATGTTGAAGAAGAAGATGGTCATGAGGGCGTCGTTAATAAACCAGTGCAGGTCGGCAGAACCAATCCAGCTACCGATGGTCACGGCAAAAGGCAAGTGCCAAACATGGTGGTATGACTCCGGGGAAAGGTTGGCCCAAAGGAGGGCGGCAATGGTCATGATGATAAGAACTATACCACCGGTGGTTTCCACCTGCATGAGACGTTCAATAGGGGTAAAGATCTTGCGGGCCGGGGTTTCCGGGAACAAATCTTCGACGCGATCGCTGCTAGTTACCTTTGCGGACATATTTACCTATGGTTAATAGTGTTTATCAGCCTTTCATATTACAAAATAATCTATTTCCAGAAAAAAGTTGAGGCTATTGCGCAAAGATTAGGCTAAATGCAAGGTGTTTAAAGCAAATTTTTCTAACTATTCCCCTATGGACTTAGCAAAAATCAAACAGTACCCCACCCAGATATCCAACGTTTTCAAGCGTTTCCCCCTGCCCATGGGCTTTGCAATCTTCGCCTGCCTCTACTCCATGGCCCTGGCGCGTATGGTAGGCAAAAACCAGTTCATCGAGAATCACCCCAAGTACTTCATCTGGGTCGCAACCTTCGCCCTACTGTCCATTTTCCTCACGACAGCCTGCAAGCTGGTGCAAGAGGCCAGGAATTACTCCCCCAAGACCGGCTGGATCATTACCGGCGTCTCCGAGGCCGTACTGATGGCGCTGACCGCGGGCTATATTGCAAACGGCAACCCGGACAATGCGCATTTTATCGCCAAGTCGGTGGTGTGGATCGCCATCGTGGTGCTGAGCCCCCTGGTTGTTCCCTTCTTTAGAGGCAAGAACGACATTCCCCTATGGAACTTCATTGGCAAGGTAGTCATATCCTTCCTGATTTCCTCTGCCATCACCTCGCTGTTCTACGGAGCAATGGCCGCCCTGGCCGGCTGCGCCCATCTACTTACGAATTTTGACTTCTTCGACGGCATGATCTTCTTTGACATGGCCTCTATCTGCACCTGCATCGTGTTCCCCACCCTGTTCTACGCAGGATTTCCTAGCCTGAGGGAGCCAAACGAAAACAGCGAGACGAGCAAGTACTTCAACAACACCATCCACTTCCTCTTTATACCGGTGCTCCTGCTGTACATTCTTTTCGTATACGCCTTCACTATTAAAATCGGCTTCGATCAGTCCCATGAACAAATGAGCCTTTCCACCATGGCCCTTATCGCGGTCAGCAGCACCATCCTCATCGGCAACATTATCTACCCTAGCCATTTCAAGGACGGGTTCGACAAGAAGTTCCTGAAAATCATCCCCTGGCTCGTCATTCTCCCTACGCTCCTTTCCTTAAGGAACTTCGTCAGCTGCATTGACCACAGCTCCCCCGACGAGCACTTCATCCTGTTCTACGTTATCACCGTCCACATTTGGCTCCTCGCCTCACTGATTATCCTGCTGGTCCCCCGCATTAAAAAGAAGATCTGGTGGACCGTGGTAAGCCTTATCATTACCGCCATCATTTCCACCTTCTCCCCCGTCAACGTCTTTACGCTGGGTGCCCACAGTTACCTTCGCCATAGCGCCCACAGACAGGCTGAATGGGCTAAGGATTCCGTCGCCAGGGCCCAGGAACGGGAGCGTGAGGAACTGGTACTCAAGAGCATCAAATACTTTGAATTCAAGGAACAGGAATACTCCTTCATTGCCGTGCCGCCTAACCGCAGCTCCATGGCAAAGCTGGAGAACACCTATTTGAGCTCCGACCAGTTTGTACTGGACGGCGACACCATTTTCATCAAGGTACGCCCCAACGGCTATAGCAGCGGCGACACCCTGTTCGCAAGCTTCAGCGTTCCCCTGAGCCTCCTGAAAAACATAAACGACGATACCGACGACGATGACGTAGCAGCCGACATCGCAGACTCCGCCAATGTGGCGGCAGCCCAGCCCGCAAAGGGAAAGCCTACATCCATCACCCTGGACAACGGCTCCGAGACACTGATCCTCACCTCCGTCTACTTCAAGATCTGCGCGCTCGACAGCAGCAGGGACTACGGAAGCATCAGGGGCTACTGGTTCTTTAAGTAATTACATATATATACTTATATACTTATATACTTGAACGTCTCCCCGGCACAGCCCGGGGATTTTTTTTTGACTTGAAGGAAAAATTTTTTTGACAAAGTGGCGAAATTTCACGATATATATATCGTCACTTTTATAGTAAAAGGTAACTAGCCGTCTGTCCACAGAAAATTCACACGAAAATTTTTTGTGTCAATTTTTGTCCTGCCAGTGCTTGTAGGATTTACTATAATTGTAGTGTAGGGTAATGTCGCCCTGCACATTCCACTAAATCCCCGGGATTATACGGAGTCCCGGCAGTAAGGCCCTAGAGCCCGCTGGCTGTTGCAAAGCATGCGCAAGCATGTTGGAGGTTAACGCGTAGAAAAGCGCGTGTTTCGTAGTCTTGTCGACGCACTGACAAGACGACGGGGCGTCGTGTCCCTAAAACCACCCAGAGCCCCCCCTTAAAGCGGCTGACATGCCGAAAAAATCTGACAAAGGCGGCTCTGGCGGGCTTAAAACCCTTAAGGATAGCAGGACTCGACAAATAGACTGGGAAACCCGACGACGGGCAACCAGGTTTTTGAGTGCGTCCTGCTCGCAAACGGCAGATCCCGATTGCCACACATACACAATCATTCTAAGAGAGAGATACGGATATATGAAGTTCGAAAACATGACCGCCGCCCACGAAGCCGCCTACATCTACCTCGCCCAAAAAGGAGTCAAGGGCGCAGCAAGAAAACTGTTCATGATTTACATTGAGCCAATCATGACTCAGCACAAGTTCAGCGCTATCGGCAGCGCACCCCGCAAACTGGGCTACAACTGGAGCCGCAATTTCGTCAATTTCGTCAGCCACTCCGGCGAAATCTACCTCAACTATTACAAGGCCGTAATGGACTACGACTTCCACGCACGTTCCAAGACCGCAAAGCTGCCGTTCCTTGCCTACCTGCGCACCATTATCGACTTTCGCGCCTTGGACGAACTGGATTCCGAAAAGGAATACAAAAATAAGTTCGTCACCTTCAGCGAACTGAAGAACAAGTCCGCCCAGAAGGGAATCGACATGGATGACGAGGACATCGTGGAACAGCAGGCCTACCGCGATCTGATGTACAACCCGGAACTCAGCGACCGCAAGCAGCAGGAATTGGAAGAACTGGTGGCAAATCTGGTGAGCAAGAACGCCAATGACGAAAAGACCAGCACCTTCATCAAGGGCTATCTGGAAGTCTGCAACGAACCGGACGGCGACAAGAACACCATGCGAAAGGTTGGAGAATACATGCAGGCCGCAGACATTCGCAACCACGGAAAGTACACTGCGCCCAAGGCCAAGAAGGATCCCCGCACCGACGCCTACTACTGGGCAAGCAAGTGCATGGTCCACCTGGACGAAGAAGACCGCGAAAACTTCAACGAAGTGATGCGCCACTACGCCGAATAACGGCGTTTTTTTTATCCGACGAGACTATGCTGGGCAAGGATCTTGACCGGGGGCATTTCGTGATCCAGGAAATCTGCCGGCGAAAGCCTTACGCCCTCCACGATTCTTTTGCCGAGGTTCTCGTTCATAACCTGGATATTGCGGGTTCCAGCCAAAAGCTGCTCCACGAAATTCGCCAAATGCTCCAGCATGTTGCACAGGGTCTCCAGATGTTCCGTTAGAATCGGGAGCGACTCCTTCGAAGTAAGGCACTGCGTTGCATAGGACATTTTCATGTGGTTGTCATACACCAGGTACCTGGCGTATCGATTGGGGGTGCGTTCATTGGCTTTGACATCAATCTCGAAACAGCCGAACTTGATCCGGACCGATTCCGCCTCGCCCTTTTGCTGCCAAAGGCTCATCTCCTCGCGGCAGGCCGCCGTACCCTTACGTACATTGTTCACAAAACACCAGGGGCGTTCATCGGTACGGGGAATCCTGACGCCTACGGAGCTCCAGCCCGACTTTGAAAGGTCTCCAAAGAAATCGGTAATCCGGCCTTCCTGATAATCGGCCACTAGCTTGAATTTTCGGGAGCCTTCTGCAAGAGTACTGCGGCATTCCTTTGTAGGGCCAAAGTCGGAACAAAACTTGAACAAGTTACGAAGATAGCAACCATCGTAAGCTTTCAGCTCGCTGATGACAATGCGGTCGTATTCCTCGTCAGTCGTGGGCGCCTTGGCCAGGAAAAGACGGGTTTTGCTGTAGTACAACCCATCCACATCACTGGCAAGTGCCTTGGCAATGCGCCATTCATCAAGCTGATGACGGGGCGAATTATCCTTTACGGGCCAGAAATGATTTTCAAGTTCCTCGCGAGTAAAGTCCGATACGGCATTCATAAGACGCAAGCAGGTACTAAAGGCAATCTCGAACTTACGGTAACTGCCCCATATCTTGTTGCGACCAGTAAACTTACGAACCAACTTGAAAGAACCCGGCACAATGTTAGCCCGCACTTCTTGACTCATTAGCGACTGGAGCAGCCCGAAGTTGGAGTTCCTGTAAACCAGGCAATTCAACAACTGATCGTCAGTCCAGCTAGACCCAGGAACCACAAGTTCCACCCAGTTGTTTTCAATCTGTATCGTTTCCCCATTCAAAAAACGGTACACCAGACGGCGATCTTCAGCAGAATATTCATTTACAATAGTGTGCCAGTTCGTAGAAAAGGGCGCGACGCCATTGAAAATAGACGGCCCACCCGTATTCCGGAAGTCTGATACATTAACAAAATAATTGGCGCCGCACACAATGGTGCGGGCAACCGAGAAGATACCGTGCTTGGTGACCGGCATAACTAACCACCTACATTCTCGGTACGAGCCTTGAGTTCCGCCAGGCGATTTTCAAGGGCACCAACACGAAGATTAAACTCCTCGACAAACTTTGCAAACTCCTGATACTCGCTTTCGGCGGCTTTCAATTCGTTCTGCGTTTTTTCAAGATTGCACTTTAACGCTTCGCACCGCAATTGCATCTTGTCCCGATTACAAAGCGCAGAGGAAAGGCGGGACTTTGCCTCGGCAACTTTCTTGATTGCCATTTCCACTTCACGTTCCCATTTTTCCAATTCCAGATTGTTTTTCATATTTTCATTCGTCATTGATAGACCTCCAAACTATATATCGGACTTACAGGCGAAATTGTCAAAAAATGCTCATAAAAATTAAACCGCACCCATCACATACCAGTAAGCGAGTTTCCGGATAGGTTCCACCTCGTAATCCAGGTAGTCCGCCGGCGAGACCTGCATTGCCTGGGCAATCAGGCCGCACAAGTTTCGAACAATGGTGCTATCGCTACGGGAATGGTTACGGACCGCCCCCATGATCGACTCCAGAAAATTTGCATAGGCGTTAAGGAAAGCGCACAAGTTACGCAGGAATTCCACTACCTCGTCGAATGTTTTTCCAGCCATTACGCCGTACTGTACAGCCGTTCTCACGGCAACCCGCGTACCACCGCTTTCAATAGACATATGCTTCATAACGCCGCTGGCAATCCACTGGTCAATACTCCGGGTGCAATAATTCGCAACCTCGCGCATTCCGTGTACGATAGAGTGGGGGCCTTCGGTAAGCTGTGGCAGGCAAACATTGACCTCCGTCGTGGAAAGATTAGGGCCACGCCCGATTGAAGCGGCACCACGCCCGATTGGAGCAGAGTCCTGCCCGAACAACATAAAGATATAGGTCATTGGGCCACGGTACTTGAACTTGAAATTTGCCAGGCCACTGGACAATGCCAAACGGTCACCCGCATCTGCGGCAAAGTCGGAACCCAGCTTCAAAAGAGAGGCGAAGTTCACCAAGTCCTTTTCCAGCTTCATTTCGGCCTTGAATATTTCGAAGCGGGCCGAATTGGTCTTGGGAACAGGCGCGAGGAACTTACCCGAGCCGCAATAGACTCCATCCTTAGAGACAATCATCTTGATAACGCGCAAGCGATCGTAGTAACCGAGAGAAGTCGGTGCCTGGTCCAGCCAATAGAACTGACCCTGCCCAGACCCACAAGAGGGTATTCCACCAGGAGCACCGTAGCGAAGCTTCACTGAAAATTCGAGACAGATCATACGGTACTTGCCATGCAGTTTGCTGCAACCGGTAAAGCGCCGGGCAACCTTCATGGACTTCCAAATGATCTTCGCCTGGATTTTAGAGGAATTTACAGTTTGCGCCACGCGGAACTGCTTGTTTGTAAAGACCAGAAAATCCAGCAAGTCCTCTTCGGAATCCCTGCACACATCATCGGCCACAATGAACGTCACGGAACACTTTTCCCGTACGATTTCATTGCCATTGAGAAAGTCCCGCATCAGTTCGCGGTCTTCCTCGGAACTTTGGCTGTGCCACCACAAAACATTCGTGTTGAACGGTTCAAACTCAAGGCAAAACGGGACATCCTTGGAACGGTCACTAAAATGGATGGGCGCACACACGATGGTCTTGTTGATTTTAAGCATGCCAGACACTGAATTTGCGGACATAAAAAGCCTCCGATATGACATCTGAAATTTCAAAAAATTTGTCAAATTACTTATGTAATTTTTAAACTATTCTTTAAATACTCCAAATACAAAGCAGTAAATATCACCATGCAAATTCGCTTTAGAGATATCTGAGCAAGAAAAAGAACAATCATAGGAATCCTTGAATGAAGAAAGGCCGGCCGAATGGCCGGCTTAGTGTTTATGGTTTATGCAGCCTTCGCCTGGTTGCCCTCCCTAACCTGAATGAGGCCCGCATCACGCAAATGTTCGAAGCGATTCCAGAAGGACTTTTCGTGCCAGTGGAGCTGCTTACGAATGGCGTTCGGGGTGTTCCAGATTTGCATGCGTTTTAACAACTGGTCGCGAGCGGCAATGATCTTTGCACTTTTGCGGGTGTTAGCCATTTCCCAAAAGGCGGCCTTGCCTTCGTCGCTAAGGCGGAGATACTCCTCGGCGTCAAAGGTTCGCGCCATAAGGGCAAGGCTGCAATCGTCCGTTGTTCTGCTGCGAAAAACCGTTTCCAAAGATCCCGTCAGCCAGTCATCCGTTTCGCCGCCAACACGCTGAGTCGCCTTGATCATGGAAAGAACGGCGTGGGAGAGCGAACGGGTTCGCAGGTTGTACAAGCTACTTTCGGTGCCGTCAGACATCATGACGAATCCGGAGATATCGCCCAGGCTGCCCTTGATCAGCCGCATGGAGGCAAGCGCCCGGCTAGAGGTGGTAAAGGAGGTGGTGTTGGCAAATTCACCATTTTCGGGGTGGCTAGCCACCATCACCTTGCCTGCCTTGACGTAGCCAATGACACCATCTCCCAGGTGGCAAACAACGAACTTGTCACCCTTGGTAGCAACGAAAAGCAAGGTAGAAGCCAGGTCCTTGAGCTTTACACCCATATCCACGCTAAGGTCTTCCAGGATGGCGACGATTTCGTCGAGAATCTCAGCCTTGACATAGACGCCATTGGCATTAGAGACGATATCATCGAAGTGTTCCGCCATGTAGTAGCAAATGCCCTGAGTCGCTGCTTCGGCGCCAAAATGGGAAAACGGGGCGGAGCCCGCACCATCCGCCAGGGCGCAAACCGTACAGCCATCCTGCTGAATGGCGAAGGTCTTGTCCTGACAGGGGATGCTACGGGCAATATGGCCACGTCCCTGAACTGCACTGTGAGAGACGTTCCACATACTACAGCTCAGCCCAGCCCTTGATGGAATCCAGGTCGAGAGAAACCATATCGCCCGGCTGGGACTGGGCAACGCTAGAAACGCTCTGGCTGAACCAGGAGAAGAAATCCTTAAAGCGCAGGCCCTTAAGGCGAAGAGGCTTAAGACGGGGAGAAAATTCCGACAAGACATTCATATCAGCATTAGGACCGATGCCAATGGGAATCACGGTGAGCTTACGGTTGTTAACCAACTGCGCAACGCGATCCTTGGCGCGCTGCAATTCAGCAGCACTGCCGTTAGGCTGACCATCAGTCATCAGAACCAGCCAGGGCTGGTAATAGGAAACACCGCAACGCTTGTACTCCTCCTTACGACGTTCCAACATGTCCAGGGCCAGATTCACACCTTCGCCCATGGGGGTGTTGCCATCAGCCTTGAAATGAGGCGCATAGGGCTGGTTGTAAACCGGCTTGAAGTAGGAGTGGCAACGAGCCTCACCACCAAAGGTCACCGCGGCGATCTCGGCGGCACTGTATGCGTAGTCATCCTTCTTGATGGTGTCGTAGAAGAGGTTGATACCGGCATTGAGTTCGTCGATGGGGGCGCCCAACATGGAACCACTGGTATCAGAAACGATAGCCACGGGGATGCGAGCGGAGGGATTACTTTCCAGATCTTCGATATCAAAAATGCTATTCTGCATTGTTATTATCCTTGTTTATTTGGCTTTCGCCAAGTGATGATTGATTTATTACGGATTAGTAGATGATGTTGTTCACGCGAGAGTGGGGACGCGGGCCAGAAACAACACGCTTGACACGGCGCATCGGTTCGCCACTAACAATGCTCTGCTTGCGGCGACAATCCAGACACACGCCATTCTCGTCCACGTACTTCTGGTCCGTTTCGTTACCGCAACAGGTGCAGTTTACGATAACGGAATCAGGCTGCTTCTTGAAACGGGTGGGATAAATCTCCTCAGACATTTCGTCCTGTTCGCCAAACTTGCCAGAGTCAAGCAGGTAAAGGAACTTCTGCATCAGGAGCTTCCATTCCATGGCGCTCAGGCGCTTGCTGATCTTGGTGAATTCGCCGCCATAGGCAAAGGTATGAAAAAAAGCCTTCTTCAGGTCTGCGGGCAGATGAGACCACATAAAACGCCAAGGGCCGTCGGGGAGATTGCTGTTCCTAATGGAACCCAAGGGATAGGGGAAGGCATAATTCATGATGTTTTCCTTGTCGGAAACACCACCCTTCTGATGATACGGGAACTGGCCAGGAAGCATGAGGGTAAAGAGCAAAACCGCAATAGAGTAGTTCTCATTACCAAAGTTGCGCATGACATCATGGAAACTATTGAACTTATAAAGTTCGGGAGGGGTAAAGTTGAGAGTACCCACAGGGCAAGGGAGATCCTGAATCTGGAAACTGTCAACATCGATGAAGTAGACAGTCTTGCTATCCTTCACGAGAATATTGCTCAGATTAATGTCGCCCATGATAATGTTGCGGTTGTGCAAGTAGTTGATCATCTTGAGGATGGTGATGCACAACTCAACCAGATCACGTTTCTTCCACCTCGGAAAGTTACGGGCAAAAATAGGACGAAGGGCAAAAGAAGACAAAGGAACACCTTCAGCCTCTTCCATGAGGTAACCCACAGGTTCGTGCACTTCGTTGTAGAGGATATCTTCGGGGAAGCAGATTCCATTGCAATTGAACTTACGGCTAGTGAGCAACTTGAGCTTTTCGTACTTGAACACGGTATTGGTATCAGAGCGGTAGATCTTAGCCACGCGCTTGCCTGCGACACGATACACAAAGCCTTCGCCACCACGACCGATTTCCTTGCCCAAGATAAGCTGACCATAGCGAGCGGAGTACACGATACTGTTTTCCGCCGGGATGTTGGAAATGTTGTTGGTACGATCTGCGCAACAACGGGGGCGGTTATAGAGCGGGAAGGCATCAGGGCGTACCACAGGAGCCGGGTTACGCGGGGCGTTGAAGGTGCCAGGGTTACGCTGATTATTGAAACCAGGGTTACGCGGGGCATTGAAGTAGCCGGAGTTACGATGGTTGTTAAAACCGGCGCTGTGGGTATTATTGTCATGATCAAACATGTTGTTTTCTCTCCTGGAGAGTGCCGTCGTTCATAAGGCGTACGGCCTTGACTTCGTTACGGCAATGGGTGGATTTCAACTTATTAATCGAATGGATATCATGGGCCAGATCGTTGTCCTGGGTAATGACCAAGATCGGAAAACGATGGCGGTACTTCAGAATCACATAGAGGAACACAGGGTCTGCATGGGTATTATCATCGGGGTCGCCATAGATCTGGCAAAGACCGGCATTCTGGTGTTCAATGATGGAGTTCCAAGCCTTGACGGCGAGCGCGGCGGTATGGGGATCATCTTTCCTCTTGCTAAGGCGCAGAATCTCATTCATGCAGCTCATCGGGGTCATAATCTCGACATTGTGCTTAATCAACTCGGGCGCAGTGACCTTCCAAAAAGCCTCCATGTTACCATGAATGTGGGTGCACGTATCGATGATAGCCTTGCAACCCACAGGGATGCGCAGCGGAGGTGAAGCGCGGGCCGACTTAAAGCAATTGTTGCGACCAATGCCGCGGGAATTATCGCGGCCAATGCCGCGAGAATCAAGGAAGCCATCAAAGATGGTAACCATAGTTATCTCCTATTTAGGATGGTTCGTTTATAACCTAGAGGTTTGCCCCTAGGCGACATTGCAATACGGAACTGCAAACGCGGTAATGTTCTCGTCCCACAGCAGCTTGCGGATTTCGGCTGCCATGGAACCCGGAAGCATATTCACCAGGGACTTGCAACGGTTATACACCGTCTGGCGGGAGCAACCCATTGCCTTAGCTGCAACTTCGTACGGATGAGCCTCTTCATCGTGAAAAGCCTTGGCGAGAGCGTTGAAAGTATCCAGTTCCACACTACCCTTCGGGAGCACAACAGAAAGACGCAGGCATGCTTCCCTGATGAAGTATTCACGCTCATCGTATTTCGACTGGTCGTAATCAAAGTTCTGGTCCTTGAAAGGAAGAGACACACCATGGGACTCGCAGTACTCGCGCTGCATAGTCAAAAGGCGCCACTTCAGACGCAAGCCAAAATTCGTCATAAAACCGGCGCGGCGGCAATCATGAGACTTAATAAGCTCATCCACCAGGATGTAAGCCTCGGACAAAGCTTCGTTCTTACGTTCCTCGAAGGGCATCGAGTAGTCAAAATTCACTTTATAGGCAAGAATCTTGGCGGCCGCGTTAATCTTGGCGGCATAGCGGGCCAAAAAAGCCTTTCTGGCAAAGCCATGTGTATCATTCTTACGAATCGTTGCAAGCAACTTGGCGTCGCTCATACTGTTGTAATTTGCTGTTTTCAAAGCGAAAACTCCTACTGAATGTATTAAAACATTCGCCTATGTGCAAAACCCGTGCCAACACAAAAAAAATGGCGTTTTTGATTAGATTTCAAAAACGTCATTGATTTAAGGATTTTGTAATATGGAAAATTTTTTCTGCTACAGGAATTTTTTTTCGCTATCGCGATTTCTTCTTCACAGCAACCTTCGCAGCAACCTTTGCCTTTGCAGCCTTCGCGTTAGATAAGGTGCGCGGCGTACAACCCAAAGCCTTTCCGGCCGCCGCCAATGAAGGGTATTGCTCCTGGGCCCATTGGGCCATAGCGCACTTGAACTTTGCCTCCGCCTCGTCCCATGAACAGTTCTGGAACTCCTTAAAGTCCTTTACTGCAAAGGCGGCGTTTCCAGGGCGCCCGGCTTCCCCACTGTCGCAGGCGCCAATCAACCGGTTTTCGGCCTCAAGCTTTGCCAGGACCTCACGGATCTTGTCAGCCGACTCCCACGCCTTTTTTGCAATAATATGGCGGGCCACCTTCTGCAAGGAACGCATATTCCCCTGAAGATTTACAGGATTGTCAAAATGAGCCTTTAACTCGGGAGTCAAAGGAGGTTCTTCAGGCGCAGAGGAACTACGGACTTTTCTCCAAACGTTATTCCAATCCTCGGGCAGGTCCTCCGGACATTCGCGCAAAGGCGGAATGGTTACTACAAACGTACTGATACGGTCATAGAAATCCGGGTCAAGCTTTTCGCGGAGCATTTCAATGGAATTGTTGCTGGCAAACACCAACTGGGCATTTGAAGATTCGTCTGTATTACCGCCAACCTTTCGGTACTTTCTATCCTGGAGGAATCGAACAAGCTTGCGCTGGACATCCTTGGGCAGGTCCTGAATTTCGTCCAGGAACAAGATGCCGTTTTCGGCTGTCTTAATTAGGCCTACGCGTTTCTCCACGGCACCTGTAAAGGCACCTTTCTCATGTCCAAACAGAACGGAGCCAACGATTCCTTTGTCAAACTCGCCACAGCCCATTTCAACAACTTTATCTTCCTTGACACTCTTGATCCTAGCGACAATTTCTCTAACCGAGCTGGACTTACCGACGCCGCGTTCACCGAGAATCAGCAGGGAGTCGGGCATACTGGAATAGCATTCCAAATCCTCCATGGCCTGCGACCTTTTGGCAGAACGAGGCGGATGGGAAAACGAGGATATACCGTCGCCCACAAGCGTACTCTTCCTACTCACAGGAAGATACATCTTACGGACACTAAAGTTAATCTCGTTAATCTTTTGGTCTTCCTTGTTGCAAATCGGCGAACCCTGAACTTTAAATTGAGGCTCGTACTTACGAACATCATAGAACTTGGCGCGACCATTAAAGAAATCCATAGTCCTAAGGAGCATCCACACAATGCTCATTGCATTGGTGCCGCTACTGATACTTACGCACACGTCGCCTATTTCAACCAAACGGGGCGTAAGAACCTTCACCATGCCATTATATAACTGGTCATAGTCAGAGGGGTCGGTTATGTCCACTCGCAGGTCAACGAGCTCCACCTCTTTCTCGGTGCAAAAGGCCTTGACTTCGGCGATCTTTTGCTTTAGTTTCCCGGCATCTTCGGGCTTGCCGCCATACAGGTAGTAAACCTTTGTCACCTTTTTTCTGCACTTGTGCTCAAAGGCGTAGATGATATTCTCGAGAAACCTTGGATCGCGATTAGTCGCCATCCAAGTGAGTAACGTAATGTTTTCCAGAGGGGTCTTGCTCGTCATACCTGCAATTCTAGGAATTTTTCCTTTAGTTCAAGGTAACGCTGAAACTCCAACGGCCAATACTTACCTTGCACTCGCCAGATTCTTCTTCCACAAGCGTAATCTTTTCGAGGCTTCCGTAGCCAAGCTGGCCACCATCGTGGATTACACCCTTGGAGGCCCTACCAAAGGTAATTCCGTCGGAGTTAATGCGACACAGCCTCACCCTGGGATTGACGGCATAGATTTCCAGGGAATAGAGGTCATCCACCACCCTAGTTACAAACTCATAGCCTTTGCATTCCAGCTTAAAGCTTTCGGGGTACTGGGAGTCACTTTCAACAACGCTATTCTTGTTCTCACTCATTTCAGGATTCTTTTTTGCAAGTTCAACCACCACAGCCTCGACCTTTTCAACCGGGGCGGGAGTTTCATCTACGACAGGGGTTTCAACCTTCTCAGGTTCTTCCACCTTATCGGCAATTTCTACGGCAGGGGCTCCCGGTTCAGCGGCGGGGGCAGCAACTGCGGGAGTTTTTACCTCCGGTTCAACGGCAGGTGCGACAACAGGCTCGGCGACCTTCGGGGCTTCAGTAGCAGCGGGTGCGGCAACGTCGGCGAGTGCCGCAGTTTCCACAACGGCGAGCTCGGCAGCTTCGGAAGCGGGCTCGGCAACAGGTGCTGCGGCCACAACAGGTTCAGCAGCAGTTTTCACAACCGGAGCCGCAATCGGAGTTTCAACAGCCTGGGCTTCAGCAATCACAGGGGTGTGCTTAATGAGGTAGCCGTCACCGCGCCACAGCCTGCAGGCAAGCTCATTAGCCCACTTGCCCTCATCCTTACCCTTTTCGCTCTTATCGATCGATCCGGAAATTCCCCACTGGCTACGATGATCCTCAGCCTCTTTCTCGTAGGTCTTGGCCACCTCGGCATCACTATTATACCCACCAAAGACGTTCTGCCTATGCTTAGCAGCAGTAGCTTCAACTGCATACAATTCAGCTAGCCTTTCTTCGCAGAACACAATACGCTTTTGGACAAGCAAAAGATTGGTCTTTTTCAAATCCTTGAGAGCCTTGTTATAGAACTCAAGGGCGCGTTTCCACTGATTGATCAGATTGCTGTTCTGCTTACTCTTATCATTACTCAGCTTGCCAGCAAGTTCGGCAACGTACTCATAGAAGGCACCAATCTCCACAACGTCATTCACAGACAAATCATACTTGATAATTGCATTTTCCTTAGTGTCAAAGAAAACATCCTTCAACATTCCAGGACAGCCAGCGAGATCCTTTGCGTTCAGGTGGCACTTCGAGGCCACACAACAGTAGATGAAGAACTTGTTGAACAGTTTTTCGTCCTTTACCGTGTTGCACTTGCGCATTTCAGCAACAATCTCAGCGGAATTAAGGTTCTTAACCGCGTTCCAGACAATCTTGACATTCATTTCCTTGTCATTCAGGTTGCGAATAGACTTCAACCCCTTAACATACTTGTCCCAGACATCAGAATCCATGTACTTGTTGAACAGAATTCCAAAGTAGTCTTCGTTAAAGGGGGCGTTCAACGTCGTCATCGCGTCAAGAACAATCTTGGAGTCGCCTCCATCCATAACCTTAACGACATTGCCGCGATCCTCGGCACATTTCTCCTTGAACACATCGTAGATGGTCGCATGGTCATTGGACTCGTTCAAAGAATGAAGGTTCTCAGGGAACGGCCGATCCAAGGCTCTTGCCCTACGGGCCAATTCCTTAACCTTTGCATTATCAGACTTTTCTGCAATTTTACGGAGTTCGTCATACTTCTCCACATGCATCAAGAACTGGGCAACCAGAACCTCATCAAACTGCAGGTCTTCCTGGGCGAGCAACCTTTCTGCCACCATATTTTCATTGACTTTGTTAATCTTGCTGTTTTCCGGTTTACAGCCAGGCAGCCTCCCCAAAGCCTTATTGAACAAGGCTTCCCACCTTTCGAAATCATACTTCCAGGCAAAAATCTCATGGCCAGACTTTCTTGAGTAATCCGCGTACAGCTTGTCAAACTTGTCAAGGGCATCCAGGAAATTGAGATCAGAAGGCTGATCTACGCAGCAACGGACAAGGGCGTACTCGGCAGAGTCCTCGCAATCCGTTTTCTTACGTGCCAAGCTCTTCATGCGAGAGAAAATTTCCGCATCTTCCAAATTAGACGCAAGGAACAAGCTGTGATTTGAGGCAACGGGTCTACCGCCCTTTTCAAAGAAATCGGCACTCTGTTCGAACTTTTTATCAAGGTAATAGATGCAGCCTCGGATTTCGCTGCACTTGGACGAGTTTTCGCCCTTGATCCCAGAGAAGCGTCTCAGCGCAGAGCCCAGTCGTTCCACATTTGCGTTTTCAATACCGTCGCTAAGCAACTGCTCTGCAAACGTTTCCCTGTCCTCGCCGGCAGATTCACCATCCAAGTCGCTAATGCGGCCCATCTGCAAGACATCCAGATGGCTTTCAACGGTATCTCCGTCTTCCACCCAGGACTTCTTGCAGTTATCCGGAAGAATCGAGCTCAACCACTGAACAGTATCGCCATCCTTGGATTCCTTAAACTTATTCCAGAAAGTACAGTCTGAATTATCCAACACAAACAGCTTTTTCTTAGATCTTGTCACCGACACGTACAAACGGTTAATGAAGTACTCCATTTCCAGGTTCTGGTCGCCTTGCAAAGAGGCGTTGCCTTCCAAGAGCTTGCGGAAACGGCCAGATTGACCATTCGTGGGATCTTCGTCAAATGCACCAAATCCATATACAACAACCTTGTCGTACTCAAGGCCCTTAATATCCAGAGCACTATAAACAGGGAACTTACAGCTACTAATGTCCCTTTTCACAGAATCGAAGCCCAAATGCTCGGCAAGGCTCGGGTGCGAGGCAATAAAATCGGCTCTGTTACTGCTGTCGCAAGGGAGCACAAAACTTACGTCATCGTTATTCTCGAGCCAGTCCCAGACTTCGGCATCGTTCCAGTCAAAGAAAAGACAAGAGCCCTTCGTGTCATTCCAGGGGCGCTGCGGTTCAATCTTCTCCTTGTCCGGATTCAACTTGGCAGCACGAACCGCCTGAACCGCGTTGCTGACCTTCACAATGCTGGCCGCAGAACGATAGTTCATCTTCAATTCCTCGTACACAAGGGACACATGAGCGGCCTTCTTGTCGAGCGCGCGAGCAATGATATCCACAAAGCCGCGTTCCGTAGCCTCCCAAGAGAATCCTGTGGGATTCAAAGTCTGGAACGGGTCGCCAGCAAAGACAAAAGGAATCTTCTTGATGTAGTTGCGGTCCACCTTCCTATACAAGTACAGGGACATCTCCGGAATTGCTTCCAGTTCGATATGCGTAAAGTCCTGGGATTCATCGCAGAAAATAGCAGAGAACCTGGGTTTGGTTTCAAAATACTGGTCCAGCAGGGAATCGCCATCATGCTCTTCGTCTTCCATCAGGATGTAACGGACCAGGTCCTGTTCATCCCAATACTCAGGACGTACATTCTGAGCGAACTCGCCCTCGCCCTTGTCCGCAAACAAGGTAATAGTGCTATACCACGGGCGCCAAACCTTGTCATACACGCACCTAAAAGTATCTTCAGAAACAGTACGGTTCTTCTCGGACTTGAATTCCTCCAAATCCATGAGTGCGTCTACAGAATCCCCCTTAATGTAGGTACGGATCACGTGCCAGCAAATTTCGGGAGGAGCCTTCTTCAGGAGATCGCGCTCCTTGCCGAAACGCTCCAGGAACAGCTTCCTGAACCTGGCAAAGTCAATCTTGCACTTGTCACGGAACTCGTAGCCACCCTTTCTAACCTTCGCAACCTCCAGCAGAAAATCCGTAAACTGGCGGAACACGTTCTTCCAGTTCGCACCATCCTTGTCAGTAATCCTGGACTTTTCGGAATCATCCAGCTGCTTGGAACCGATATACCTATGGTTCTGAAGCAGCTTGCTCACCGTTTCACGGGCACAAATCTTCAGCTTTTCGTTGTAAGTAAAGTAGACCGGGCTAGCATCCTGAGGATTTTCTGACTTAAGATACTGGAAATAGTACGGAGTAAAAAGGCTCTGCAGAATCGTAGACTTACCACTGCCCGCACGACCATTAATAAACAGAGGGTACGCACGGGTTTGGGAATCAAGAGTCCTGTTAAGAATCCTGAGTTCCTCGGAGGAAAGGGACATGTTGTTGGAGAGTTCGTGTTCGATATTCTTCCACAGATCCAAATCTTTTTCGTCCGAGACGATAGTCTCGGGATAGGAGCGCAAGGTCTTCTTGAGATCCTTTTCCTTGTTGAAGTTTTCGTACAAGCGCTCCTGCTTTTCAATAAATTCGTAGGCCAGGGTATCGCTCTGGTCAATGCGACCTAGGATGAACACCATCTGGTCAATGTTATAGTAGTAGCTAAAATACTTCTTGTTTCGGCTACCACATTCCACCTCCTGGACGTCCCAGCCTACGGGACTGTCGCTGGCGGCAGCTTTCTTTACAGCATCAACCACGGCTGCATACAAATTATGCAGATAGGTATCGTAGATATCCTTGTTTTCTTCAGACTTGAGGCTGGAAACCCATTCCCTGGTCTCGTAAATGTCCAAATTACCCGTATTTTCCTGGATGCCGTTCAGCTGGTCGTACAGCAACTGGTTTTCGTAGTCCGAAACAGGCTTCTTGGGCTTGAACCCATTCTTTTCCTTCAAGCGCTTTTTGCAGTACTCCAGGCATTCCTTTTCGAAGTTCTCCGTGATATACTGATGCTTTTTGGCATACCCTTCGGGGTCCTTGCAGAAACAATCGGAGCTATTGGGATTATTGTAGTCAGGGTCCTTGCGGATCATCATGTCGTGGAACACGAGAAGCTCGTGTTCTTCGTCGTCAACCTCGCCGGCATCAATAGTCACGGTCCTTGCAATCAGACGGTACTTGTACATGAGCTTCTTCTTGACAAAGAAACAATCCGGGAACGGTACAAAACCCGTATATTCCTGCCTTTTCTCAATTCTATCGATCAAGGTCTTGACACAGGCACAAAGGCCCTTAAAATCCTTTGCCACTCGCTTTTCAAAAGCCGGCGTCTGATATACAAAAAGCATATAATCTCCGTTATTTGTTTACAATATACGCTAAAAACCGCGAAAAAAGCCGTTTTTAGTAAAAACTATACATATATCGTCTTTAGATGTGCGATTTGTCAAAGGACTTTTAAATTTTTTTCACCACCTCCTCATCACATAGCCAACCCCAACGTGTAACCCCATTAGCCCAAGGGCGATCAGAAACAACATCACAAAGTCTGAGCGGAAGCTGAAGCTGACGGGAACGCGCCCCATAAAAGGCGCGCCGAAATGGGATAACCAACAGCACACAAAGGCCCCGAAGTAAATCAGGGAATTGCTCAGCAAACGGTCTAGCGTCGTGTCGATGACTCGGTAACCAGCCAAAATCAGAGCATAGGCAAATCCAAGGGTAAGGGTCAACCATAGACCCTCCACAATACGTCCGTTAGCAAGGTAACGCAAGATACTGCGCAAAACATCCGCAGAGTAAAGGCCGACGCAACCCATGCCAAAGGCGAGAATCGACAAGAACGGAAAGTTGAAAGCAATTTTGCCCATTAAAAAACCTCTAAGAAATCGACATCACATTTTATATCGACACTTAGAGGTGATCTGTCAAAAAATAGGCAGGATTTTTTGAGGAGCTTGATTATCGCATTCGGCTTTCTCTTGGACCAGCCCTTCTTCAAGGACCGCCACGAAAACCTTGTGGGCGGTACCATCGTATTTCTGGAATGTGAAAATCATCCGAAATTAATGAGCTTCTTGGTCCGCTCTTATCGCTGACCTTTATTCATTTTCTTCACAAGCTTGTCAAAGTCAGATTCAATCTTTTGCGTCTTGTTGAAAACGTCATACTCAGCGAAGGCCTTGCGTTCCGCCTGCTCGTGAGAAATTTTTCCTTTGCCATCAAGAACCTGGTACTTACGGAACTCCAGGAACTCATTTACGGCACCGGCAAACTGTTGCATGGTAAACGGGATTTCCCTTTCGATCAGGTCTTCCACATAGTCAAAGAAGCCGCTCACAAGACGCTCCAGCCTTCTGATTTCCTTTTCGGTCAGGTAGTTTTTGGCAACAGCGACATCGCTTTTCAGCACTCGACCATCAGGTGAGTTTTTCCATGTCTGAAGTCCCATATGTTCCTTGGATGCATCAGCGTTTGCGGCGACAATTTCTGCAGCGGTCTGCCCAGTAATTGCAAAGTGGAACTTGTTCTGGACGGTCGCATAGAATTCCTGGGTAACCTCGGAATCCTTATTGTAGTCAAAACTGCATTCGGCAAAAATATCCGTAATCTGCTGCCAAATTCTGCGTTCGCTTGCACGGATCGAGCGTACCCGCTCCAGCAATTCACGGAAATAGTCTGCGCCAAAAGCGTTTTCACCCTGCTTCAGGCGATCATCGTCCAGCACAAAGCCCTTGCGGATATATTCCTTGAGAATGCCAGTCGCCCAAATGCGGAACTGCGTTGCGCGAGCAGAACTGATGCGATAACCTACAGAAATGATGGCATCGAGATTGTAGAACGCTATTTTTCTTTTGACAGATCTCGCACCTTCTTGCTGAACTACCGAGATTTCCTCGGTAGTTGAATCCTTCGAAAGTTCCCCATCTTCATACACATTCTTCAGATGCAATCCAACATTGTCTGAAGAACAGCCAAACAGTTCCCCCATGGCCTTTTGCGTAAGCCAAATGGTTTCATCCTTCACCAAGGCACTCACCTTGACATCTTCGTCGGGAGTGCTGTACATAAGGAACTGCAACTGTTTTTGAATACTACTAGCCATCATTTCTCCTTTCCGTAGACAAGCGTATAACTACGGATGTTTACTGCACAAATATACACTAGATAAAGAAATTTGTCAATAACCACTCAAATAAAAAAGATCCATAACATCGTCGCTTCCCCTATGTCGGGAGGACCTCGTTATGGATCTATTAAACTATTTACGTAGTAAGAATATATTTATTGACAAAGGTTTTGTCAAGCGTTCTTTCTATTGGACCACATTTTGCAAACAACTGTTGACAAAAACTCTCGACAGTGTTGAGAAAAAAAATCCCCGCCGTGGTCCGCTCTTATCGCTAAGATTGCGTGGTGGTTACGATTGCCGGGAAGTTTCAGATTTTTCCGGTTTTCTTGGCGTAGTCTACTGCGGCGGAGTTCAGCTCGTTTAGGGACATTCCGTCAAAATGTTCGCGTTGCCATTTCGTGTAGTCAAAACGTTCACGCAACACAGTCGCAATGAATTGTTCAGCATCGACAACGCCCAAGTGTTCGCGTAAGCAGCGCATGCCCTTGTCCAAAAGTTCCGCAGAAGTCATAGTGAATCCCTCAACTCATATTCTAGGACAAATCGTATAGGATCAATAATCCTAATGTCATCCGACTTGTACTTTAGCAACCGATAATCAGTGGTTATAAAATAATCACTTTTTGCAAAAATCGCACACGCAACGTGAAGACTATCCTTCTCTTTTACGCCAGTCTCCATTATTTGCTCCGCATATTCCTGAATATGCTGGGCATGATCCGCCCCAACAAATGTTTCCGCCAATGTGAGAAAGCTGGATATTGAGGTTCTTCTGTTTGCGAACGGATTACAGCTGTTTTCATAGTCAAGAATATACGATGAAACCATATCCAAGCACCCGTCTCGAATTTGTCCTTGAACAAAAAGTTTCGCCTGTGTTTCCAAAGACACCGTCAAGTTGGACTGATCGTCATACGGCCTATTATAACAACAATTATCCAAATAAACCTTAAGTTTTCGCCTGCTCACGAATACCCCAATCAATACACAAAGATAGCCCCTAAAAAAGGAGCGAATTAACGTTTCGAGAGATTTTGGGAGTTGTTCCTAGGGGCATGCTGGCGGTTGTATCCCCTCACTCCAGCTGATTCCTTAAGAGTTTCTGACCTCCCCGTTGTGCGATGCCCGCTTTACAGGTCAACAGCAGATTCCCAGTCCGCTGCCAGCAACTCTGACGGGAGGTTTAATTCTTTTCGTTACAAATATATGTGTACGAAAGCTTTCTGTCAAGGTCCGCAATCAGGGACCACTCATTTTGCAAACAACTGTTGACAGACCCTTCAAAATGTCAGAATATGGCATGCGAAATTAGGTAGATTATGGGGAATACAAAAAAGGCAAGGACCTGTACGGAATCCCCGGACGTGTATCCTACTTCATCGTACCCATCGGGACCCGCGAAAAGGCAAGCTTCACCGAGTACGACGACAAGAAAGTCTGCGAAAGGGACGCTGCACAAATGGAAAAACAGGGAAACGCACACAAGAAAAAGGCAATGCCGAAAGATGACGAAAGCGACGACGCAAGCGGCTTCGTAGAAACCCTGGTCGGTCTAATGAACGAAATGAAAACAGAACAGGGCTGGCGCCAAAGCGACGGAACCCTGCTCTGGGAAAAGCTCAGTGAAGGCGGCTACTACTGCTACGACAAGAATGGAATGAACGCAGTTAAGAGGGTTAAGGAAGCGAAGTACTGCAAATAAAAAAGACCCGCCGTGGTCCGCTCTTATCGCTAAGATCGCGTGGTGGGTACTATCGTTATTAATATACGTTTACAGAAATTATTTGTCAAGGCGGTGTTTACACGGCAATATCTGCAAGGGATTGCACACGGTTTTTACGGGGCGGAGCCTTTCATAGGCTTCGTCCTATTTTACACAACCGTTTTACCTTATATCATTCACCACTTTCGGTGAATATTCATGAGTAATGTCATTACCCGGATATGCATTTATGGCGTCTTGGTAATAGGATTTATTTCTTCCGGCAACAGTTCTTATTTGCAACTTCCCAACAATGTTGCCAACAATAACGCCTTCCCCATCTGTATAGCCAGCAAAAGTTTTGCAATTGATCAAATGCGGATGCACCGGATATACGAATCCGTTTCTTGTATGGTAGAAATAGAATATCATTTTAGAACAGCCGCGATGCAAAGACTCCACATAACCAGGCTTCAAATAACCGACCATGGTTAATTGCTGCGCGGAATAATCTGCCCTAACTTCTGCAACCTGCAACAAACTAGGAATTATGGCATCGTAGCTATAGCCCGGCGACTTCTGAATTTCAGCCACACAAAGTTCTAATTCAGCCTTACGATTTTTTCTTTGATGATGGTGCCGGGAATAAAAATGCGTTAAACACATTTTGGATTCCATTCTTAATCAAATACTCTAGAAACGCCTTGTGATAAACAAACTGCTTACACACCCACGTACTTTATTACGTAGGCTATATCAGAATTTTCAGCAATATCTTCGGAAATGACTTCGCTTTCTTCAGTAAGTCGATCCAGATCAAAGGTTTTTCTATTAACAGCTTTGGCAACACCAGAACGTTTAAGGGCCAAAACCACCTTCTTGGCAGAATCCATGTTCAAGCCAAGAACACTCCTAAACTCCTCCAGGGGGTAGGGGAGCATTTCTCTAAAGTAGGCTGATTTCGGAGTCTCTGGCATTTTTAGTTTCTAACCTTCGCTTACAATTTCCCAATGACCATTCTTATCGGCACCGACACGTTTAATCAAGCCCTTTTCCTTCAATTTTCTCAGATTGTCATATGCGGTGTCTCGAGTGCGTCCGATTTTTTCCGCAATTTCATCATAGGTGTAAAATCCATTCTCTTGAATTAACGAGAATATCTCTCGCTCGGTTTTGTTCAAAGGAATTTTTACAGTAGGATTTACAGTAGGATTTACAGTAGGATTTACAGGCAGATTTTCTGGCGACAGCTCCGGACTTTTGCCATCCAATTTCCATTTCGAGGCAACGGCGTTGTACTTGTCACTGGCGAAACATTCCACCGTCACCCCACCAGAAGCCTTGACTTTCGGCAACTTAGAATTTGTCTCTGCACAAGCCTGTTCAATGTTGTAATAGCCTCGGCCCCAACGCTCCACATAACCGCTCATAAAGAAAATATTCGCAATTCCAGGATTTCGCGGTTTTGAAACATGCTTCCTGAACAGATCCCTGACGCGAACTTCTTGCGGCATATTTCCCGGATTCCACATCCAAATACTGTCTGCATAAATTTTGATTTGGATTGGCGTCGGGTCCATGTAATCCTTATGGACAATCGCATTCAGCAGAAGTTCCCTAAAGGCGTCCGGCGGGAAAAAGAAAAACTCCTGACGATGAATTCCCTCATAAGTAATGAGCGCCTTCATATACTTTGAGAAAATCAAATCCATGGCTTTTTCGACCTGCGTCAATAATGGACCATGAATTTCATCCTGAAAAAGAAGGTCCGCTTCTGTAGCAAAGTAGGCTACTTTGATATAGGCTCCAGCCACCCAATTTTCGGGATCAGGATGGAAACACATCATTGCCGTACGGGTCAAATAATCACCCTCGACACAACGAAGATTCTGCATCAGATTCTGGATAGAAATCTTTGCGGATTTTTCATCGAGGCGGCAAGATTCTACAGCCCTTTTCTTGAAAAGTTTGATGGCGTCAGAATCCAAGCATTTCGCTGAAATTCCAGGAACCGGAATTGAATCCCATGTGCGTCCTTGCGAAAATAAAATCAGTTTGCTCACTTCTACGCCACTCAGTTCTTGCGTCGTTGAACCGGAACGCTTATAGTATTTGCCCCTGTAACTGATTGGCATCGGGTATTTTTCCACCTTGATTTCAAGATAATCCAAATTACCTTCAGTCAATAGATTAACATCGCAAACAATGCCCATGGTATTGCGGATCTTGTTAGGGATATCCTCACTTTTCTTGTGAATGTCCTTGACACCACAAACATTGCCCTTATCATCAACACCAATGAATAGAGAGCCACCTTCGGTATTCGCGAAGGCACAAATCCATTTAAGGTATTCGTCTTGCCAGGATTCCTTGAACTCTACGTTCTGGCTTTCTTCTTTGTTAAGATTAATACCGCTTTTTAAAAGCAGTTTTCGTCTGGGCATAGTATCTCCTTGAAAAAGAAAAACATCTGTTTTTCACAGATGCCTTAGAGATACTTTTTCGTACGTCAGGCTGAATAATAGCTAATGACTAAATATTGGCAAGGGTCATATTGTAATTTATACGTAAAAAAGACCCACCGTGGTCCGCTCTTATCGCTAAGATCGCGTGGTGGGTACTATCGTTTTTAATATACGTTTACAGAAATTATTTGTCAAGGCGTTGTTTACACGGCAGGAAATAGCAATCTACATCACCGTATTCACCATTGGGCGAGTAATCGGGAATTACGCCACCATTGAGCAACGATTCTCGTATAACAGCATTGCCATCTTGCGATTTCACGACAAGTTTCTTGGGCAGAGTCGTATTGTTCAAGACTCTTTCCTCAAAGATTTCCTTCTTCAAATAGAAGCCGTTATCTTGATTGTTCCATCGGCCATCAACAACTTCGCGAACTTCAAGACAATTCACATCAGAGCCGTCAATAAATTTTTCCACCGCGACCCACATTAAATCTGCAACTTTTTTGACGTCTGTCAGAATCTCTGGATTTTTGTCAGCACCCTTTTCAAGGGCCAATATGATAAAGTTATCCGATTCATCCCTACGGAACATCTTACCTTGAAGTTTCCGGAAATTATTCGTCACAAAATTATCTAGAGATTCTTTTCGTGGATACACAGCCCAGAAAACATACTTCTCATCCAATAACGTCAAAAAGTTCTTTCGGAATTTTTCGCGGGCGGTGCGCTTGAATTCGGTGCGGAGGCTGGAACTCTTGGCAGTAAAGGCCTTGAGTACATACAGGAAGTTAACGTTGTAAACCTGGAGTAAAAGGGTGTCGCGATCGAAGAGGCGGTTTTGGAACTGGCGATTGCGATGTTCCCAAAGATGATTCTTTATGTTCCGATTCTTATCCCCTTCTCCATCATCAAAAGTATCAGACTCCTTTACTTCCTGAATCAGTTCATAATTTCCGACACCAGGATTTCTGAAATAGGAATCCCCGAACTGTTCCTTGCCCTGTTCCTGATTATAGGCGGGAACCTCGCCACGAATGAAGAAATTAGGAGTTACGGAATAACCTTCGGTCAGGTCATCGCGATAGCGCACCCCGCGATGGACATTTCCGATATTACGTTCTGCCGGCTCTTTGTTCAAGGAATCTACATACCCAGGGCTAAAGAAATCCTGGATGATATTCTTTGCGTAGGTGAACTGCTTTGCAATAGACTGGCCACGAATATCCTCGGGGTCGCTATAGTACTTACTATCACCAATATGCCAAATCTTATCAGATTCGCCGGAGCTGAAGATTAACGAGTTCTCCTTGTAGAGATGGTCTATAATCTTGCCATCGTCCAAGTTTTTCTTCTTTTGAATTGCAGGCAAGTCATCGCCAACCAGCTTGTCGATCATGTGCTCGAACACATTGTTGTACTTGCTGGTAAGCAGGTATTCGCTGCCGAAGCCGCATGCGCTAAAGTTGCCGCCCCATTCGAAGAAGGCCTTCATGATATTGTAGAGGCGGAGGAACTTGTCGGCAAAGTACTTGTGCTTGATACGGCGAAGCTCCATGATGCCGCGGTGGCCCAGCAGGCGGCGGAACTCGTTCACTCGCATGGGGGCGTAGAATTCCGACTTGGGCATCTTGAAACCAAAGGTTTCCTCGATGTAATTCATGGCGGAGAAGAACAGCACAATCAGACGGTCATCCAGATCGAAAACCTTCTTCTTGTTCACCAACTCCATATAAATCGGTGTCGCCGCAGAACCAGCCCCCTGCAAAAACGGAGTCTTCCGCATGGTCCTGCGCCAATCTATGCGATTGTTGCCGCTATGCACATTCTTGCTCACGAATACAAAGAGACTCTTGTTCTCCTCGTAAAAACGCTCCATGGCGTTCTTCACGTCGATCAGCGTGGGGCAAGCCTTGTCTGTACTGAAGCCACGGGCGGTTGGAGCCTCCATGCTCTTGTCGTCAGGAAAATCCTCGCGATATTTACCAATAGAAGAACACACCCACAAAGAAAGGTTGGCCAGGAAATCCTTGTGATCTCCGTTCAGCTCAAAATTTTTATCATGAGGAACATCCTGCCCAAAAGCAGAAACTTTAGCCGCATCATTCCGAGCCGAAGAATCCAAAAACACCTTAGGCAGAACAAATACAATTCTGTCACCCGCCTTGTCATCCCGGCCTCCGAGTCGGGATCCATTGAACAAATACCCTACACCATCCAGCTTACCATCGCGAGTCACGAAGCCGTTAGGCAAATCCTTAAAACGCCCCTCCTTATCTAAAGGCAGGACAGATTTCAGATACTCCATGGAGTAAGGGAACTGTTCAAAAAGGAAAATCATTGTTTTTCAGGAACGTCCAAGTTTTCCATCATCTTCTGGACGATAGCAATCTTCGTCTTTTCATCTTCAAATAGAGATTGGAATGTTACGGGACGGTTTTTCTCTTCACCATCAAATTTCCAGTCAAAACGGAAAACCTTTTTATTCTGGTCATCATCCTTATAAACAGAATCCCAGAGATAGAAAAGCACCTTGGAACAGAAGGTAGGTAAATCTATAGTTTTTCCGTCACTAGGCTTAACGAAGAATTCGCCCATCTGCTTGTCTTCACTTTCAGTAGCGATATAGATATCAGCATTCACTTTTTTAAGGAAATCAAGCCAGCGATATTTCTTGTCACCAATTACAATAGTAAAATCAGCCTCTGTCTTCTTATAATCAATAGGCACATATTCCCAGTCAAAGCGGCGCTTGAAGGCGCTATCCATAGGGAACAAAGACTGGTCACTAGTGTTCATGGTTGCGAGAATATTGAAGTTGGGCGGGAGCATAATTTTCACGCATCCATTTTCGTCATATTCGTGTTTAGGGACCTTAGCTTCATCAACAAGCCATTGTCCAAAATCGGCATCCGCATTAATAGGATATTCAGATTCACCGTTCTTACGATCAAGCAACTGGAACAAGTCGCCAAAAATCTGAGCGCAGTTACCACGATTGATTTCTTCAATCACAAGATAAACTGGCTGATTCAAATTTTTCCATGCAGCCGCATAAGCCTTTGCAAAAACCTGAGGAACGAAGGAATAGGTAATCTGCCCATTTTCCTTTTTAGGCTTGTACGAGCCTACAAACTGAGCGTAGTCGTAATCAGGATGGAATGTGGTACGATATACTTTTGAGATCTTCAGAAATTCAATATAAGAACGTAATGCGCTATGACGCGGATTTTTCACCTTGTCATCGCCTTCGCAAGATTTCAGATGTTCTTCTAATTCAGACACATGGTCAATACCAAAGATGTCAACCCCAAACGAATCAGCATTATTCAGCACATCTGCGTAATGAGACGCCTTCGGCATTCCCGATTGCGCAAACTTTTCTCTCCGTTCATCTCGTTTATAAACAGAAAGGACAACATCATTTACAAACTCGTTAGCTTTGTAGGACTTTCCTGTGCCAGGAGTTCCAAAGAAAATTTTTTGAGACACCGAAAAATCAACATTCACACAACTACTCTTTTCCTGATTTATAATTTCGTCTTCGTTTATTTCACCTTTTTTCACCTCGTAAAATTCAAATAATTCATCATTCTTTAGAACTTTATAATAAGAATCCTCATTCTTGTTGTAATAGCACAGTTTCAAAAAAAAGTTTAGATCATCCAACGTTAATTGATATTCACCTTCAGAATTCCACTGACTGCTCAAAAAGACCTGTTCGCCTTTAAATGAAAAAGGTTTTTCAAACCAACGAGGCGCTCTACGCCTATTTCGTTCTTGTACAGAATAAAGAGAACTTTTTAGAAAAAGCCCTGTAAGTCGATGGCCACTGTTTACAGCATAGAGCTGTACTATAGTCTCACCCGGCATACCTGTTTTTGGAATAGATTCTTTTGAATATGTTTCAAACGATTTAAATTCATCTTTTTCATACAAAAAAGAAAAAATATCCAGCACTAGTGACGAAAAAGTCTTGTTTTGGGGCAAAAGTCGCTTCATAAATCATCCTCTAAAGACACATTTTCTATGATACTCTAAATATTCAATTCTCTTTTCATCTATGGGGAGCATCTGAATGTACATATCATTTTTCAAACCAATTCGTTGAACATTTTTGGGGCTCAACCATTGCGATACCCAAAGTTTTTTATCATCTGTAAATGTGATAAAACCCTGGTCAAAAAGACGATCGTACAATGGAGAAAGCATGAATCCATTCTTTGGGTCAATACGTTCTTTCTCATCACAAACGGCCCACGGTTTGATATGGCTAGCAATTAATAAACGTTCATCGTTAATCATCGTTATTGGACAGAACGGACATTCTTCAAGCAAAGCATTACGATACTTTTCCTGCCCAATTCTTCCCTTGTTAGAATCCTTTTCTGTAGCGTCATACTTAGCCGTCTTTTCATGCACCGAATCAGCCTTTTTACCATAGTTCAGAACCAAAGGACCATTTTTCTTCATTTCTATGGCATCAAAATCAACAAAAAGCTTCAAATAAAAACAGGAAGTTCCATCAAGAGCTTCCACACGCATTGCCGAGATATAACTAACTAAGGGTAAAGACAATTCCCTTATCAAATAATAACCTTCATCGCCAGAATTTACGTAACCACGTGGGCCACCAATTTGATTTTGATCCTGAATCGAAAAACTTATTACATCTGGAAGTGATTCAACTTTTTTCCGACGTTCTTGCCATAATGAAGCAAAAGAATCTTTACCGCTATAGTCATAAGAAGGATTAAGATATTCAGCCTTAATCGTATCCATATAGGCAATGAGGTCGCTCTTGAGCAGAAAACAGCTTGCAAAAAAGCCTTCCTCACCAAAAAAATTTCTCATCGAAACTTTAGAACCGAAATACAATTTTGCTTCACCATTTCCGGAACCAATTTTATTTTTTCGCAAAACAAAACAGTCCGGAATGGTAATGACACTGTCATAGACATCTGCAAAAGTATACTTTCCAGCAATAAGCATTCTATACTCCGTATTTAGTGATGTCCATCTGCTTAAGGATCGCGATTAAAACATCAACAACAATGCTATTTCCCGCTTGTTGATAAGCAGCCGTATCGGAGACAACGATTTTAAAAGAATCCTTAAACCCCATTAGGCGCAGGCATTCTCTAGGCGTCAGCTTACGAATACGCCCCTTATGGGTTACATAGTTATCGACTCCAGCACGATGCATCTTATGCATAGAATGCAAAAGCGGTCGTGCAACTTCCAAATCGGTCTTTGTAGATGTTTTAAAGTTCTTTGTACCACCCGCTAAAACATACTTGGCCACTTTTTCTGACAGATAATACTTTTCTTCGACATCCTTAACATCAAAGATGAATTCATCGAAAGCCTCATTACTAGGAGTATCCTTCGAATCAGGATGATAAACGAAATCACCGTGCCAGTTAAACTGTTGATTTCTTTTTTGGCAAAGTGCTACGTCACCATTAATTTGAGTATAGCATTTTTCTCTATTCTTATGGCTGGTGACGAATTTAATTCCCTTTTCCTTCAAGAAATACTTGGAATCAATGTAATCCTCCAAAAAATCATACATCGTATATTCAAGTGAGATAGGTGCGGGAAATTCAAAATCCACCTTTTTCTTAAAGCCTAGACAATATACGCGTTCACGATGTTGAGGAATACCATAATCCTTACTATTCAAAACACGGAAGTAAACAGTATAACCGAGCTCCTCAAAAATATCATGCATCACATGCCATGTACGGCCATTGTCATGATTTAACAAACCCTTAACATTCTCAAACAAAAATACCTTAGGAGACGTTTCTTTAACGACTCTTGCAAACTCATAGAACAGTGTTCCGCGAGCATCTTCAAAGCCGAGCCTCTTTCCAACCATTGAGAAAGCTTGGCAAGGTGCACCACCGATGATAAAATCAACTTTACCAGCGTACGGTTTGGCATCAAAATTACGGATATCTGTAAACCAATCTTTTTCCGCTATATCGTAATTTGCGAAATAACTTGTTTTACATTTCGGTTCAATATCACCAGCAAACGCAATCTTATGCTTCAATCCTAATCTTTGAAACGCATGTTCTATAGCGCCAATGCCACTAAACATGGTTCCAATACGAACCGTCTTTTGAGGCTTGGAAAATTCCGCCGAGCGCCAGGTTTCTTCTGTACTAAGCGGAGTCTGGGGAATATCACGTTCTTCTAGAGATTCAACACGCTTCTTAATAATCTTTTTAACGTGAGAAATCTTCTTGTTCGTTTCCTGAATGTCTTTTTTTACAGTTGCCATAGAATCAATGATAGAAAATACCAAATGTCAATTTATGCCATCTTAACATTCAAGCATGTTGTTTCCCAAACGATTGACATGATTAGCCAGTTTAGATTGCAAATCAAAAACAAGTTCTCTAGACATTTGGTACTTAAACCTTTGTTTTTCTTTTAAACACTTAGTTGTCACAGAAGCAAAGTGAAACACCCAAATACACTTCTTTCCCAAAACATTAATTAAAGGACTTGTTGAAAAAATGCTTTCAGGTTTACAATTCTGTATATACTTTTTCAATTTTTTCTTATCCTCAACACTTACAGATTGCAAATCGTCAATAAAATTTATTCGTTGACAATAGTCCGAGGCCTTTTGAAACATATCCCCGTACCGATCATCATCAACCTCAATCTCTATTCCCCAAACAATTCGATGCCACGAATCAATTTTTTTGCCCGAAGAAGATGTATTTTCGCTACGCAAATACCTAGGATGTGCTAAATCGCATTGTGGTGTTATTACAGCATATATTAAGCTTGCATGTGCCTTCTCAATATAATCTTTATTTAATACACTCTTCTTTATCATTCCCAACATCTGTTCATCTATAGCATAAGCAACGCGTCCAGTATCAACTTTAAACTCATCAATAATTTTTTCTAAAAAAAGAGACGTATTTATTTTTGCTAAAGCATCTATAGAGATAGATGTAAAATCATTCTCTGAGGGAATCGTCAACGTTTTTCCATTTTTTGAAATCTTATCAACAAAACTTTGATTAAGCATGCATGTAGCATAATCAGGTATTTTGGAATCTGTTTTTATCTTCTTCCATTCCTGTCCTGTGTATGCTACAGCAAGATTTCCTAGAAGTCGTTTCATTTCCTCATCCCATCTCACAATCCGATTTTCCAAATCATCATTGAGCATAGGACACAGAGTCGCCAAATCATGAACAAATAAAGATCTTGCCTTATCCACATTCTGTTCCCACGATAAAAAGAAATTGAACGATTCCGGCAAATCAGAGCCATCCAAAGCTTTGTTTAACTCATCTAGGGCCTTTTTTCCAACAGAACCATTCTCTTTTTCAAGTAATAATGATCCGACAAGAGTTAATTCTGTTCTTAACAAATTTTTTTTCACAGCATCAACAACCGATTCATCATTTGTACAAAATAAGATAAAAATAGGGCCGTTATCTGCAGCAATACAAGATGTCAACAAATCCGCTAGCTTAGCTCCTTTCACCTCATCTGGAAGGCCCTTCGTAACTTTCGTAATATTGATGTCGAGAACAACAAATCTTACACCTGTATATTTTAATTTTTTTTTAGGCCGCATTTTTTCAGACCCATCATTATATACGTATGACAATCCGTTTTTCGCCAAAACAGATATCAAATTTCGAACTTCTTCGTAAACATCATCAATAATCAAAATTTGCGTATTATTTCGAATCATCACTTTTTCCTTTTTAACAAAAGTTCAACAATTGCTCCACAACAATACTTTTCAGGAACATCAACATCTTTATAATCAGGAAAAAGAATTTCTCCTCCCATAGATTCCATAATTTCTTTTGAAAGATGCAATCCAATACCCATACCTAAACCAGCAGGCTTTGCAGAAACGAATGGTTTCGTCAGTTCATCCTTACCAAGAGCAAATCCAGGACCATTATCTGCAAAAACCACACTCAAATATGATTCACCCTTATACCGAACATCAACATAAATTTCGGGATTTTCAACATCCTTGTAACAAAGCCACCAAATCGAATTATCAACAATATTCATAACAACATTCATCAATAAATTGTCTGAATATAAACCATAATAAGTCTTGGCAACGCAAGATTCACTCATAACAAAAGTAATTCTGTGGGCATTCAATCGAAGCCGAACATTTTTTTTCCCTTGAGCCAATAAAGGAACAACATCTCGTTCCTTTACTCTAGAATTGCGAGTTAAAACACTATATCCTTCAACAAGATCCGACAACAAGCTCATGTCCGATACAACTGCATCCAACTCGACGTTCTTCGTAAGGTTATATTTCAAATTTTTCACTATTTTTTCAACTTGATGTAGAACGGATGTCAAATTTAGGCCAGCTCCAGCACTCTTCATTAAATTTTCCACAGTACGTGAATAATTATCCGAAATTAAATCCAATTTTTGGTTTAGAGAGTGCAGAAGCTTCTCATCCTTTATCTTTTTTTTCAAAATAGTACGAAGATCTTCGATTGATTCCGAAACATTTTTTCCCGGTTGAGGATCTTTCTTGTAAACTTCCCTAATACGATCTTTATCAGAATTACGTAAAACTTCTACATTTAGAATGGCAAAGCGACATGCATCCTGAAAAATCTTAAATGCAGCATTATCAACAAACCCCTCTCTATTTGCTTTCTCAACAAGGCCATCACTTTTGTCTCCATTTAAATAAACCGCCGCCAATAACAGTCTGTTGCTAATGGTTCTTGAAGGGTCGTTTATTCGACGCGCATCCAAACCCAACCAATCATTTCCAACTTCGCCATAATCCCAAACGCGCATATTGTCTCTAAAAACACGAACTCCACCATTGTTTCGAAGGTACTCTTTTACATCACTAGCCCCAGAAGTCAATCCAAGACTTAAAATTCGCGTTTCCAAATCAAAAATTCGTCCCTCTATACGAATCGAACCAACCTTAGACTTTTCTAGATCAATTTTATTATTGTTAGAATCAATTATCGTCGTTGCCGCCAATTGATCCAACGAAACATGCCTACCTTCAACATTATTCATCGTAGTATACGGTTTAAAATCATACGAAAATGAGGTAATTTGACCTCCATTCATCGTTAAATCAAACGAATACATAGACATACCCTTCACATCTTCATAAGAAAGGATGTTTGACAACCAATCATTAGAAACCGATATTGAAACGGAAAACGAATCCTCAGAACAATACGGTGAATTGAGAGAGTTTATTGAACGTGCTATACTTCGTACTTTTCCTCTTTCCCATTTATCTTTTAACTTTGTAATCTTAATACAAGTTCCGGTCTTATGACGAAAATGTTTAGGAGGTCTTTCTAAAAGCGAAATAGGGATGTCTTCAATATATTTAACTTTGTCGAGACTGCTCCAATCAATCGTTAGAACACATTCTTGACAATCCTTAGCTCTTGTAATTATCTCTATACATTCACCTAAACGGTGTGCTCCAAAACGACCTATTCCCTTTTCTCCAAGAACACTTCTTCCTAGAACAGGTGTTTTTTTCCCGGCTTTCTTTTTATCAAATTTATTTGATGTTCCTATCTCAAGCCATACATTTTTTATGGTATCGTAATTCATTCCACAACCATCATCTTCAATTAAGATAGATGATTGTCCTTCAACATCTAATTTTTCAAGAATTACATTGCAACAACGAGCATCGGCATCGTAAGCATTTTTCACTAATTCTACCAACGCAATCGCTTCATCCTTAATCAATTGTTCACCAAGTTGAGCCAACAAGCGAGCTCGAGTTTTAAATTGCAACAAAGCTTTTGTACTAGTCATCCCAGACCTCCCTTAATTTTGCAGCGATTTTTTGAGCCAAAAGAACAGGCACTGCATTTCCAATCTGTTTAAATGCATCGGTGCGACTAGGCTTTCCAGAAGCACTTTCAAAGAAATAATCATCCGGGAAAGTCTGCAATCGGGCAGCTTCTCTCGGTGTAATAGAACGGTTCTGTTCAATATCTGGATGGATATAATAGTGACCATCTTTGCAAATATGAGCAACAATTGTTTGCGAAGCTGATTCTGTTTCAGCAACAACTTTAAATCGATCTAAAAATGTTTTCTGATTTGCGTGTGTTTTCAGTTCTTCAGGCAATTGACTATAATCAAGCCTTCTTCTTTCATTATTCCACAAATCAACAACGCGTCTGTATATTTCAAGGTCTCTATCGCAATTAGGCCGAGCATAGTGAAAGGTTACGGGATATGCGGACAATACACCAAATTCTTCCAACCATTGACTATGACGCCCTACAGTTAATGGACGCCCGTACACATCACCTTCTCCAGCACGCAACGAAGCCAAACCAGAAAATACCGCTTTAACAGTATACTGATGTTCAACCGGATCCGGTTCAGGATACTGAAAATTTTCTTCTGTTTTCTTCCCAATCAAAATAATGCGTTTACGTTTTTGCAGAACACCATAATTGTCAGCAGACAACACTCTATAATCTACACGATAGCCAATTTCATGAAATTTCTGACGCATCAAATCAAAATAACGCATACCATTTTCATCTTTAGCACTCAACAACCCAAGAACATTTTCAAAAACAAAATACTTAGGCTGGTATCTTTCAAGGAACTGAGCATAATATTGAAAAAGGTAATTTCTGTGATCATCACGCATCCCATTCGGATCACGAGCTCGCCCAACTAAAGAGTAGGCCTGGCATGGAGGTCCACCAACAACCAAATCAATATCATCATTTCCCTTCAACGCATCTATTTTTTCAAAAATGGATGCAATTGTATTCTCCCCAATTTCCTTATTTATCACAGAATCGAGGACATTTTGTGGAACATGGGAATAGAGATCATCTCGAGTAATTTCGCCCCTTAAATATTGCGCGTAAATCTCTCTTTGACCAAAATCTTCTAAATAATGAAAAGCAGCCCTTGTTTTTAGTGTATAACTTGCAGCATCCCACAACTCAACGTGAGCAACAGGCTCAAAACCTTCCCGAACAAACCCTTCGGAAAGACCACCTGCGCCAGCGAAAAGATCAAGAAATTTCATCGTATCTTTACGCCCAAAGATACTAACTTTTCCTTAATCGCATAACAATCATTCATCATTAACTGAACATTCATCGGTACAGAGTTCGATTTTGGCAATTCAGCCTTCTTTGTAAAGACAATCGCCTTCAAAAGACTCGTCTTCTCAGAGTTCGTTCCAACGCCATGCTTCTCAGCCAATTCCGAAATTGCATTCCAATAAACAGGGCCTAATTGTACGAATTCAACCAGTGATTTCAGTCCATCACCTTCTTTTTTTTCTTTGGAAGCCTCTTGTTCCTGTTTTTTCACCACTGAATATGGAATAAGTTCATCTACAAACGCTTGGGAGAGCGTGTATTTAACCTCTTTAAAGGATTCCCAGGTTGAAGCTTTTTTGCAGTATTCAGAAACTATCATTCCATTACAATCGCAAATGAAATCATTTGTGAATTTTGTTGCACGGGCAATTTCCTTCATAAATCCCGGACCAATTTTTTGTCGTTGCCAAATAGATTCCCAGTCAATACTCATCCCCTGCGGCAAACAATCCAAAATCTTTGCAATAGAATATGGCACAATATCCATTTTAAAGCCACCAGCCTTATACCAGAACCCAGTAGGCTTTTTGGCGCTATCCTTATTTTCTTCCAAATAATCATCTACCGTTCTAAAAATGATCGTAGCAGCGATACTTTTATGAAAGAAAAATTCATTAAATAAATTTTTGTTCTTCCCAAATGTTTCTCTGATATTCTGATTAAACTCCTTAATAACAAAATTCTTGCCCTTTGCCACTATGTGAGGCTTCCCCTCAACAGTTGTTAAATACATAGCCAGCTGTTCCTTTGTGACAATCTGTTCCTTAGGATATTTCGCAAGGAACCGTTTTAAATTTTCGCCACGCAGTTTTATCTGTTCTTGTTTATACTTTTTGCGTGATCGTTCATAATACCACGCAGTGGGCACGGCAAACCTCTTAGGAGGAGCGAGATAACTCTTTGACATTTTTTCCATTCGGATATGGAAAGGATCATTAGAGAACAGATCCGCCGCAGTCACCTTATTTTGACTATTAGCATATTTTGCGATATCCTGAACCATTTGATCATAAAAGCTTATTCCATCAACATTTTCAGTTTCTCGATCTTCAATGACAGTCAATTTCATTGGAACAAAGATCCCTTCAAGGCCCTGGTTCGTTTTCTTTAAAACCGCCTCCGCCAAAGATGCAGTTGTTTGACCACCATTTATAATTTGAAGGTCATCAATCTCTGTTATATAGAGTTGAGAATCCTGCTTGACAAATTCAATATTTGCAGCGGTCGCAGCTATGCCATTATTGTAAGTAAAGAAATTTTGAGGTTCATTGTTAATGGTTTTTCGAATACCGTTATTCACACTTTTGGCTCCGCCAGTCCCTAAAAATGCACGAACATTCCCCTCCAACACTTTACTGCCATAATCTATGTAAATATCTGCCAATAATTTTCCAGGAATAATAGCTATATACGCTTGATAACCTAAGTTATCACCAATATTACCCTTAATACAAGGGATACCCTCGGTACCATAATCTTTTTCAAAATCAATGTGCACCGTTTCTGTAAGGTTTAATTTTTCTTGATCATAGATTCGTTCTAAATGCCACAAATTAATTTCCAATGGCAGCCCTTTAAAATCATCCTTCTTGATTTTTTTCGTACTCTTCGTTTTCCTACGAGCTTTAGACTTTTTTTCTGAAGACTGCAACAAGTCCTTGTTCATCAACTTGGAATCCAATTCCTTGTTTGTGAGAATCAAAAACCTAATTTTCAATATTTTTTCAGGGTCATCTGAATTCGCAATATTAAGTTTACTTCTTACAAAAGAAGCTACCTTCAACATGTCATCCGAGTCATCAAAATAGTCGCTAATTTTTCCATTACACGTTTCGTCAAGAAAATAAAACATTTTCCAATACAATTCATCAATACGACTCATTGTCAAATTTGGCGTATCAAAAGAATCCTCAAAATCACTTATAAACAGGATTAAGCTATGATCAGCATCATCTATACTATAGCCGTCAATACGCATCACCCTATTTTTTGAGCAACGAGTTTCCCCACAATTAACTCGTTCAGGAGACTGTAGGTCATCATAGTCTTTCAACAAATCCAACACGTGATTGATGAATTCATCTTCAGTATCGGTTCCGTTTATTGCGGAATCATTTCGAAGAGTTTGAAGGAATTCTCTTTTGTACTCTTGATAGTCGCTCATAGCACACCTGCTTTAGAAAATTTCAAACTTTTTTAGTAAAGGAAGTGATATTTCATACTTTGCAGACACAATTCCCTCAGGGACCGTTCTAGGAGTCATTCTAGGAAATTCATCATTCACAGAATAGCGTTTTATACTTTTCAATGCATACACATAGCCGTCATAAGCCACATTGTATGCATAGCCACTAGATTCAACCTTTGCAAGAAACAATTCCTTTGCTTCCACAGACTCAATCTTATCGCATACATTTATTACAAGATTATTTAAAGATACTCCTGCAAACGAGGGACTCATTTTTTCTAGTAACACTACGGCAAGTTCACCAAGAACATCAGAATCCAACTGCTCCAAAGATGAAATGGAAACAGAATCTCTATTATAAGAAACTGCCTTCGCCTCATACCACATCTCATCATATGAGAAATCTTTGCGAGTCAAATCTTGGCCACTCCAGCCAACAACAGATTTTTCTATTCCATATAACGAGAAAAGATAATCTCGCAAGAAAATGATTTCTCCAATAAGTCCCATTATCTTCTCTTCTGAAAGCAATCCTTCCTGAGATTGGTTAAACAGCTTTTTCCAAAGAGTAAATCTTTCAATTATTGCATTATAACCGAGCAAAGGATCTTGAACACATCGGGTCTTCTCTACCATGTCTTCACAGAACTTGTAGAACAAATCCTCAAGTTCTTTATTACACAGGGAAAAACGAATCGTACAGTATTCCTCTTTTTTATATTGAGATACTTCAATATACTTCGTCCCTACGACTTTTCTGGCAGTAAATTTTGAGCGATATTCAATAGATTTTCTGCCAAGACCATCAACACCAATATGCCAATTCAGCACATGGTCGGCATCCACTCTTGAAAAGAATGATGGTTTAGAAAATTCTGAAAATCTAGACTTATAATTCATCATTCAACCTCTTCTACGTCATCATCCTTATGGAGTTCATAATAGTTGTATGACTTATTTGCCTTATATCTGGTAAAACTCATAGAAGACCATTCATCGTTTTGCGGGAAGCCCATCATTATTGCAGTAAAAGGAACATTTTCGCCCAGTTCCTCTTTTATATCAGCAAATTTTTGGTTATTCTTTTGATCTTCGCCAAGATTTACATTCATAAGGTATATCATCACCAATGGTTTACGATCTTTAACGAATTCAAACCATGCATCTGTAGGCAAGGTTTTGGTATCCTTTGGTAAACTATGAGCAACCTTAAAATTTTCTCTAGCTTGTTCAATGATATCTTTAGCAAGTTTTGCTTCAACATCAACAATGCCAACCATACCATCTCCAGGACCGCTTAGTTTGCCTCTAGAGCCAATATTTATTTTTTCTCTTTCCGAATCAATCTTACATTTATTTCTTACAACTCGATGAATATCTACTCCACCAATATTTACTATAGCCGAATCATCTGAGCCATCCATAAAGGCAACATCAAAATAGTCTATCGAGGGGTCGTTGCATTCACTCAAGAATTTTGTAATCTGATTTGGATCAAAATCTAAACAGTATGGAGAAACAGAAAAATTCTTCAGCATCTTTTTTATAGAACTTTTAGGAACATCCTGAAGCATGTAACGGCCCTTATAACAAGAGCTATTCACACGTACAAAAGGAATCCCACCGGAAACACAATCATCGACCAAAGTTTTTACAGTTTCAAAATTCTTTATTTGCTTATTTGCATCCGCTTCAAGATACTGAGTTTCGACACTTCCTCCAAAGAATCCATTTGCATCGTACTCATCCGTAGTATTACGCATTTTGTTATAGGAAGTAATCTGCAGTTCATTAGAATTATTTCTAACACGAATACCGAAATCTTTCGGCTTGAGATCTTTGTCTCGCATCACATTCATATCACGTTTAAGCCTTTCTGTAGCTTCTGCAATTTCAGCATACCAATCAGAAGAACTTTCTGCGGTCCAAATTCGGAATAAATCCTCGTAATTTCTACGATAACCAAACCATCGTCCCATCTGCATCAATACATCATATGTACTTGTATTTCTATAGAAATAGCTTGTAATAAGTCCTTCCAACGTCAATCCACGAGAAAGAGCCAAGCCACCAATTGCAATAACCCGCAACGATTCCTTTTTAGGATAAACCAATTTTTCAGAAGACTTTGAACTATTAACAACGCGAATTTTTATGGATTCAATCGCCTTAAACATATTTTTAGCAACGTCGCTCCATTCAAATTCAACATTGGCATAATATTTCTCAAAAATATCGTGAATTCGTTTAAGAATTGGATCTCTCAAATCACTAGACAGACCTGACAAATTATACTTTATCGCTCTATATGCAGCCGCATGAATACCATCAATTTCCTCCTTGATATATTTTTGAACCGCAACAAATCGTGATATATTCACGAGCATAGAGCGATGTTTATCATTGTCGCCTCTTAAATCCCTAAGTGTATTTGCGATATAAAATGCATAAATCGCATCAGTTAAGCTATCAGGCAAATCACTTCGCCAATCTTTCTTGTGTTTGTAATAGAAGGACCATCCGTCAGCAATTTCACTGCCTGCATCTTCTATATAAACAAGCTGGTTATGGAAGATTCCATCTTCAGAAAAGATTTTCGTTGCACCAACATAATTGTCCGGAGTTGGCAAAGCGACAATAAAATCCTCTGGGAACAAATCTGCATTTTCCATTTCTTCAGTTGTTTGAGGATCAATGAAAACATTAGCAAACGGAGTTGCAGTAAATCCTACATAATTCGATTTTGTAAAAACATTGGCAAGTTTGCGAATAGCCTTGTTAATCTTGGAAGGATCTTCCTTATCCCCGCTTGTATTGATAGATGCATTATCCGCTTCATCATCAATCATCAACATAGGAACATTTATTTTCTTGGTAACAGCATCTGCATTTAACTTTACAAGCCAATCCGTCAATTTTTTCAGTGTTGTGATATTCTTCTTAATCACAAATACAACTGCCTGGTTGTTATTTGCAAGACTATCAGCAATTGTGTCAATATCCCCTGTAAAATCACGCTTTCTAGACGTCATTGCTTTCGCGAACAAAGGTTTGTTATCTAAACCAACACCAACGCGAACTCCATCTACATTATCTGCGGACATGTTAACGCCAACAAACCCTTCTTCAACACGTTCCTGTGTCTGTGTACGCAAGGATTCAATGGTTCCCGTTAAAAGAATAAAGACCTTATAACCAGCATCAGCCGCCTTGCACATCAAACCGATATATGTAGATGTTTTTCCTGATTGAACATCACCAATAATCAGCCCTCTCTTTAAGAAATCCTTTTCCGATTTAGGATTTCCAATATAATTCATCAATTTTCCATCGAGTGTGTCGTCCCCCAATGTATTCACAACATTAGGACTAAATTGTTGAACATCCACTAAGTAGTCTTTATAGCGGGTCCAAAACTTAGGATCAATATCGGCCTTAGCTTCATCATACCACATTTCTTGATCATAATCATTCAAAATGCTTTGGCCCGGCGAACAACGAACTTGATACTGATACTGCAAATCTCGTTTTATTGCCTCAAACTCTTCGGGTAATAAAACGGCTCCAATAAAAAGAGCAGATTTGTTTATGACGTCTTCCAATTTTTCTTCTGACAAGTCATCACTAATGCCGCTCATCTCAATAAGTGATTTTGCAGAACGACGAAGATTTTCAATTTTCTTAAAATCAATAGGCATCAGCACACCTCTAAAACTTTTTCTTTCAATTCAAGATGCTTGCAGTACGGTTCAGATTTAAACAACTCCTCAACAGCCGCTTCCTTCGTTTGTTTTGAATTCAAACTCATCGCAAAATTAACCATCATTTTTGCCTTATTCAAAATTTCTGCAATTCGTTCTTCGTCATCTTCTTCATTAACTGCATTTTTCGACTTGTCAAGATAAATCTGATGAAACGGAACATTCTTTTCTATTTCATCTAAAACCATATCCAAATAGGATCTTGCCTCATCATCTATATGATTTTCAAGCAGCTCAAAAATCCTTGATTGACGATTAATAGAATATGAATACTGGCCACGATTTTCCGTACGGTTCCAAACATAATCCAAGTCTTCATCAACTTTAGCAATTCGGCCACGATAGTTCTGTCTTTTTACAGAAGCATCCATAACATCGTCTACCGCGCGAGTTAAACGCTGACGAATGCTTGCCGGAATCTTTGCATTTTGCTTTTTTATATCAATTCCCCAAACATCATCCAAGGTATTCGGAATATCAACCTGTATTCTTGCATACTTTGTCAATTCATCACGTCGACGATTAAACCACGTACCGTAAATTATCAAGCGTTCATTTCGATAGATATAGAACCCCTGCTTTGTTCTATAATTTTCGATACCACCAGAGAGCTTTTCATCTTCTTTAGACAAATCTTTTTGAAAAGGAAGAACATACGGCTGAATGAAAATCATTCTTTCAACACCATTAGCATCCTTAACAGGGATTGATGAAGATTTTCGTTTCGTTGACTTCGGATGATTTTCAAGAAAAGGATCTAAAGGTTCCAAAGAAAAATTATTGAGTTTTATAGAAACTCGACTTTTCTTTTCCCTTCTCAAAAAACGATGAAAAATCAAAGAAAGATAATTGCCTACATCATCTTGGCGTCGAACAATTTCGCCATATTCTTCTCCAGATTCCTTTCGAATAAAATCAAAATCTTGCCAAACAACTACTGTACCCGACTTTTTCTTATCAAGATATTCTACACAAGGAATTTCAGAGATTTGTTCATCATCGCAATCAATTATCAACCAACCCTTCTTTTCCTCAACAACATCTAAATCCCAAATATATGCAGAAACCTTACCTTCTTTTTTACTAATGACACTCAAGCGTCGACACTGAGAATGAGAAGCTGATTTAAGCCCCATGCCAAATCGGCCTAGGTCATCTTCATCACGTACATCACCTTTCAATGCGCTACCATATTTCATTGCATCGAAAAGTTCAGACTTTGACATTCCACAGCCATTGTCACAAATAGCGATATAAATCTCATTAGGATCTACAGGAAACTTTATTTCAATTTCATTAGCTTTTGCACTAATGCTATTGTCTATAATATCAGCGATAGCCGCTTCCATAGAATATCCCATACAACGGATAGATTTCGTCAAAACATCGGCTGTAGGATCGTTCTTCTCGAGTTTTAGTTGCTTTTTCATATAATTTAAAAATAAGCTAAAAAAATGACACTCTAGTGTCATATCTTAAAAAATATGCGATTATGCTGTTAATTTGGTCGCTTTTTAGGCGACTTTTTGTCAAATTTCAAGCGTTTCCAGCCCGCGGTGCGTTAGGGCGTGAAGCCGCGAAGCGGGGCGGACTCGCGCGGCACTTGCATCGTACTGTTGCCGGGAGCGCGAGGCTGAACGGACGGCGAGCTCTGCGAGCCGATAACGCGAGGGCCCGCCCCGGCGGCAGGAAAGAGATCCCGGCTCAAGGCCGGGATGACATGTAGCGGGGAATTCCTGAAGATTCAGCCGGGTACGGGCGACAACCTATCGCCAAAGGATATTGCCGAGGGTTATACCGATTACGTTATCTGGAACCGGTTCCGGCCGGGAAGCCTTGATATTGACGGGGAGTTGCCCATGGAATGCCTGGATAGCGGGATTGTGTTGCTGAAGGATGATGATGCTTCGATTGCTTCGGCTTCGCCTCGCAATGACATATCGCCGACGTTCCCGATTCACGATGTCCTTGGGAAGGTGCTGAACTATGCCTACGGGCAGAACGCCCCGGGCGCCATACCGCTTCTATGGTGAGAAATCGGTGCAGAAGCCTGAATCAACAATTCCAGATATCCAATACCATTGACTCTACTTCACTCCCGCAAAAGAATGCTCTCGAATATTTTGCAACAGTAATTTAAAAGCCCTTTTACCAATGCCATTCCTTTGAAGGCCGAACCTCACACCAAAAGCAGAGAGCATAACGGCAGGAAACGCCTCGTTATATCCCGAATTCTGCAAAGTGTCCGGAGTGCTTTCGTATGTGTCAAAGGTTATGCTTGAATTTGCCAAGCTAGCCAGGGCAAGGATATCGTCTTCCCTTCCCTTTTCTACAAACTTGTAAGTTTTGAAGAAATGATCCTCTCTTAGAAACTTCCTTTTTGTGAGATGCGCAAAAAATCTTCCCCTTCGCAGGGAAGCATCACGATAGATTCTATATCCATGAATTTATTTGGACGCAGGCTTTGCAGAACGGTTCACGTCTTCCTGGGTCTTTTTGCCTTCAGAAAGATATTTCAGGAACTCGTCTACCTGAGACCGACGGATTACCACAGGTTTCATGTTGAGAGCCATTGCCTTTTCCTTTCGCTAAATGTCCATATATTAACTCTAGGACGAAACTAAACAGGTCTACGCCCGGCAACACACTCAACGGTGGTACAGACAAATATACCTAAATTCCGCAACATAGTCAACTCTAGACAATATTGCCCATGGAATGCCTGGATAGCGGGATGGTGTTGCTGAAGGGAGATCCTCCCCCTACGGGGACCAGCCACACTAAGAAACAAGTTTCTAAGTGTGTTGCAGCCGGGTCAAGCCCGGGATGAAGCATTTCTTAGCGCTTTAGCGCTTAGAAAGACTTGTCCACGAAGTGGATGACAACGCCCAAGAGCCAGCTTCGATTGCTTCGGCTTCGCCTCGCAATGACATGGTAAGGGGACCGGGGCTTATGGCTCAATCTCTTCTGTAGTTTCTTTTGCTACAACTTCTGTGCCATTGCAGATTTCTGTTGCCGGGTCGTAAGTTGCGCCACCACAGAGCTCGTAAATTACGGAATTATTGCAGAAGGACTTTTCGGAGTCGTAATATTTCGACCCGCAAGACAGATATTCAGTTGGATTGTACGCACCTGTAGCCATGTCACTTTCCGTTGCAACTGCCCAGTGTCCCTCATGGCAGACAAATCTTACACTCGAATTGCTGTAGTCATCAAAATCCTTTGCATAGTAGATAGACCAGCTATTGGAAACATGCTTTAGCGCACCTTCAGTTTTTTCGTAGCAATCGCCTAGGCCCAGCTCATTTGTCCAGTATTTGTGAATATACTTTTCAAAATCAGGAGGGCCACTCAAAATATTGCGTTTCTTCATCCACTGACGAACTTGCGTAAACCGTCCCTTTGATTCGGCATCTAAGGCCCATTCCGCCATCCGGGCTCGCGTACGAACATCATCATAACTTCCATCCCTTTCTATATCATAACCAAAACGCGTTAGCCGTTCAGTTAATTCTCCCGGAGACAAATCACCCTCCATAAGGATTGATATCGCCAGGTAAGCCCCATCGGCGTCTCCCCCCCCTATATCGGCCTGCATATCTTCTACATAGTAGTAATCGTCTCTCAACCGCTCTTGGAACTGCGAATCGTCAATATGGAAGTTTCTGAAAATTTCTGATTCGGCCATTTGTTTCGCATGCAATGGCCCAACGTAGCGGTCGGTGGCACTATTTTTCAAATTGTTTACTATGTAAAAAACGCGTTCATATTCCATTTCTGTCAAATAGTTGATATTTACCCAGTAAGATCTACCCATACCGCATATGGCACGAAGTGCAATAGGAGTTTCAAAAAACTGGCCTGTCATAAAGCGAACGTAATATCCTTGTGCATCAAGGAGAACATATTGAGAGGCTAATCTTATTTGAGCCAAGTCGAAAAGATATTGATCAAATACTCCTCTATAAAAATTCCCAGTTCCTTTTAATGTGGCGTTAGCCACTTCACTGGCAATTACCCTAGTCCCTACAGCCCAATAAATGTACGTAGGAGATTGATCAACAGTCAGGCGAATAGTTGATGTATCTTCGCCACACAAAACGGTAATAACTTCCGGGGTGCTATCCAGTACCTTGCAGTTGGTGCCGTCGGAACCATCTTTGCCGTCAGTGCCATCCTTTCCGTCAGAACCGTCCTTGCCATCAGTGCCATCTGTTCCATCTTTGCCATCGGATCCATCTTTTCCATTGGAGCCGTCCTTGCCATCGGAACCATCCTTGCCGTTGTAGATGACGCCTATGGAATCTCCGTTGCACAGAATCACAAGCCCCGTACTATCGGGGAGACTTTCTGTAGAGCACGAAATAGAAGGGGGTGTTGATGTGGAATTATCTTCGCTACAGGACGCAAGCATACCAGCGCCCAGAACAATCGCGCTGTAAAAAACAGCTTTTAAAGACAAATTATTAATCATAGGCTTCAATATAAAAATATTCTTCACACTCACGCATAAAAACAGCCCGTGCAAGAATGCGCGGGCATTATTTATTTTAGCCCAAATACACATCTCTTAACATTTGCATGGCCTCTTTCACATCCATGTCAATGCCCATAGCCTTCAAATTGGGAGGTTCCTCGCTTACGTGTTCAAGGAATTGCCCTACATCATTGCGAATTTCATCTGGCAAGTCTAGCTTCAAATCCGGCGGAATAATTTGTAACAACTTAAACACATCATTTTTGTGTTTCTTGTAATCCTTTTCATTTACGAAATCAGCCTGGTTACGCGTTTCTCTATAGCGCTCTTTTGCAGCCTTAAGATTCATTCTCGCAAACATCTTGAATAAAATCAAATATTCAGCTTTAAGAACTCTAATTCCATCCTTAATCTCACAGCCATTTTCCAACAACCCGTAATACTTTTCATCAAGGATAATTGCAGATAAACTTGATACATCGTCATCTATATGAACTTTTCTTATCCCCTCAGGGATTGCCAACGGGTCGGGACTTCTAGAGAGCAACTCTATTTGCGAAGGATAACCGCTTTCAGGTTCCGTAAAACGGTAGAAACAAGTCTTGTCCCTTTTTCTCTCGCCACATACATATTTACCTTTCTTGATAAATTCCCAAAAAGCTTTTCCAAAAGAAGCTTGTTCTTTCGCCTCAAGAATCAAGATCATGTCAATGTCTTTGGTCGTGCGAAAATCCATGTCTTCGGCACTCATTAAAATTGAGCACGCGGCACCGCCAATAACAACATATTCATTCGTAAAAGCACTAAAATGCTCACGAAAAATGTCGAGTCCAATCAATTGGCTTACCATTTAACATTCCCCATCATTTCGTCAAGGCTAGATTGTATTCTTTCGTCATACGAATCCCTTAATGACAAATACAATGACACAGGATCAACAATCCCATTCAAGGCAAGCTTAGCCGGATCGTACTTCCATATTTGAGCATTCACTAGATCGACCGAATTGAGCCACTTAGCGTCTTTGGAAAAATCCTCGGTTTTGGACAACACAAATCTAGGGGCGCAAGCGAAAGTATCTCTTGACGGAACACCTAGCAAAGAAAGTTTAGACAAAGCAGATTCCCCCGCCAACAGAGAAGTATCAGGCAAGCAGTTTCTTACAACCACGATATTTTTTTGAACCGGATTTATCAAATTCGGCAAGGCCTTTTCCACCAATGCATAGCCATTCATAGCGCAGGTCATTTGAACGCTGCGACCGGCCTCTTGCATTTTTATCAGACCAAGGGCTTCCAATTCTCTCGAGCCCCTAGTAACCGACATTGGATTAAGTCCCAGTTCTTCGGCAACGCGCACCTTAGTGATATAGGAATCCTTAACGCGATAAAGCATGAACAAGAATAATTGTTGAGCCTGCGGGGATACAAATTCACGGGGAGAAGCCTTAATCTTTTGAACAACTCGAATCTGTTGTTGCAAGGCTATTCCAAGAAAAGGAAGGAAAACCATTGCCGGAAATGCCAAGAACGAAACACCCTGACTAATCATGGCTTTTTTTTGAGCGTCCGTCACTTTTTCAAAAACAAAAGCAACAGGGCAACCAAGCACAAGTTCGTATTTATCAGCTTGATTCTTTAACGCCTCTGCACCGAATTCTTCGTTGTCGCGAATACCAACAAGAGCAAAAAGCACATTACCAATTTGCGCTTCAACGATTTCTCTCCTCCGAACCATATACAGAGGAAGACCGCCGGGCTTCAGAGCCCTGCGAAATTCGCACCTGAGTCCATATTCATCAAAGACTCTCTTTGAGAGGTCCTCTGTCGATTCAAAGAAGAAAAAGAACATCACCGCCTCATTATAACAATCAACATTTAATATAACATTTTAAAATGTTAGAATCAACAACAAATGTTACAAATTTTAATTTTTCATTAAAATTCAGCAAATTCCTGTTAATATATTGTTCATATTGTTTACACAAAAGTAAACATTTCACAAGGAATACATAATACATATCAACACCCCCCCCCAAAAAAAAGGAGATCCTCCCCCTACGGGGACCAGCCACACTAAGAAACAAGTTCCTAAGTGTGTTGCAGCCGGGTCGATGCCCGGGATGACAACAAAAGTAGAGGTCGGGATGAATCCGACGTTCCCGATTCACGATGTCCTTGGGAAGGTGCTGAACTATGCCTACGGGCAGAACGCCCAAAAGTCGAGAGCAACACGAACACTCGTGTTCGTACTGCCGAGACGCATGGGAGTGCGCTTGCGCCTCGCCCCAGGCGCCATACCGCTTCTATGGTGAGGATGCGCCGACATTTGCAAAAAAAGACCCGCAAGGGTCCTTTCGTTCTATTTCTGCATTTCAGCGAAATTCAAAGATTTAAGCAGATCTCCACGCACTAATCTTCTGTTCGCAAATTTGCCTTGGCAATCTCGGATTTTCGTCCATCAAGGCTTCTAGATTATCAGCGGCATCTTTGGCAGAAAAAATATTATTTGCAAGCATCAGCTCCCATACGTAAATAATACCCGAAACACGGATGCCGTCTTTAGTCGATTCTTTACGAAGTTTTTTGTCCCCCGTCAATAAAACTCCACCCGTTTTCTTTGCATAATACCAAACGGATGCATCCGCTATAGAGGTGTTATTAGCACTGCTATTTTGAAGACCAATAATTTCTCCTAATTCAGTGCTATTGAAACTGGCAACTTTCAATTTTCCATTCTTCCTGAATTTTTCAAGAACATGTACCTTACCGACCTTTTTCACTTCGCGATATACAAAGTCCGTGGTCCAAATTTCACAATCCGAAAATGTCAACGCAAAGAATGCTTCAAGCAATTCAACTTGAAGTAAGTCAATAAATATATTCGCATCGCTGACTATAATTCGGTTCTTTACCATGCCGTAGAAAGCTCCTTCCGGATAGTCATGACATCAGTACGGAGCAGGCTCGCCGCTTTTGACATGGTAATCAGTTCGTTTTCAAGAGCCTTATATACCAGGGACTCAAAACGATGTGAGGTTTCTGCAGGAGAATCGGATCTTTCAACGAACGACTTGTATTCTGGACTTTGGTTTTTCCTTATGCAATAGCCCCTATGAAGCGCTGCAGATACAATTCCACATTCCTTGGCCTTGTACATAATGGCATCGCAGGAAATACCGAATCGCATCTGAATCGGTCGAAGTTCCTTAACGGAGACCTTCTTCCTGCAATTGCCAAGGATACGCCTAAGTTCAGTTTCAGGAAGCAGCATTTCGTTTGCAAACAGGTTGCAAAGGGATTCCTGTTCCTTGTCAGAAAAACGGTCTTCAAAATTCAGCAGCAAATGGCCAAGTTCGTGCAACGCGGTAAAACGCTTTCGTTCGTACAAAAAGTTTTTACCAAGGACAATCACCGGGATAACATCGTTGACCTTGGTACTTACGCCATCGAATCCGTCGGGAGCATCAATCTCCACAACTTTTACGCCGTGTTCTTCAAGCATTTCTATCACATTGACAATGCCGTCCTTGCCCAGGCACCAACGTTCACGAAGCTTGACTGCGGCAGCCTTGACCTGTTCTGCAGAGGCGACAGGAACGGAGGAAAAATCAACGTCAATGTTTACGTCATTGCAGATTTCTTCGATATTGACATAGCGCTCCACGAAATCCGCAATGTTCATTTTCACGCTTTCAATTTGCTTGGCCCCTAGGTTCTGCTTTTTTCTAAAGCGCATGGATTCCAGCTTAAAAGTGAACGGGCGGAAAAAATAATCGGGGGTTTGATCCAACGCGTCTGCCAAGGAAATCAGAACTTCGCTGTCAGGGTCCATTTTCCCAGATTCGTACTTGGAAATTGCCATTTTGGAGACCTTCGGTTCCATTCTTTCACAAAGGTCGTCCATGGAGAACCCCTTCATAAGGCGGGCGCTCTTCAATCGCAAAGCAAAAGTGGAAACTTCGGACATATTCGCAAACTCCATTGTTGTTTACAAATATACAATATATTATACAAAATGTAAACAATGAAATTTTTACTTTTTTGCGATGTGTGGGCTTGATTTCGTCACCTTTCCCGCGAATCCTGGCCTGTGTTTTAAAAATTTGTTATAGATATGACGAAGTGTAAAGCCAATATTACTCCCCAAACGTAATGGGCAAAGTCACTGTAGTGTTGGTGACGCGGGCGCGGCCGAAGAGCCAGCGGTACACGGCGATTTTGACTTCGTCATCGAAAGAGTCGTTGCCGGTGGTCGACGAGATCATGGAAAGCTTGATGACTTCGCCATTGGGGGCAATGGTCATTCTCAGCACGACTTCGCCGCCGAACTTGGCTTTACGACGCTGGTACTTCTTGTAGATACGCTGAAGTTCCGGAGTATGCTTGTGGACGACCTTCATGATACTTGCGGAATCGCGGTTGCCTTTTTCTACCACGAGGCCGATGGAGCGCTCGGGTTCGGGCGGGTTATTTGCGAAAATGTGGGAATAGCGGGTTACGCCCTTGTTGCCATACTGGAAATGGAAAGCGTTGCGGCAGAATGCCGGATCGGCGTCCTCGTAGATTCTCTTGTTCTTGAGGATGCCCAGTTCGTCGTATTCCTGAATTTCTACGGTTTGGTGACTAGTGTTGCAGCGAGCTTCGTACAGGGATTCGCCCTCCGTGCACATGATGATTTCGTTATCGTTGTCATCTTGCACATAGAATTCCTGGCACAAATCTTCGCGGTAAATTTCTACGTCGCCGTCCTGGCTGAACAAGTAAAGGCGACTTGTGTTCACATTGGCAATGACGCCATCGTAGCCCTCGTAGCCTACGCACTTGAAAGTCTCGCCCTTGGAAACGCACCTATTGGGAATCCGCTTGTTATTTTGTACGAACGACCCCAGAAAATCGTAGGGAGGGCCGCCGGCAAGCACAAGAGCTGCGAGGCTAAAGATTAAAGTGAGTGCGCGTTTCATGGCTGAAAAAATAGCCATTTATACAGTACATGGTATGTAAAAAAAAGGAGACCCCGGCTCGGTGGCCGGGGTGACAATATTCAGTAGTGGCCGGGGTGACAATATTCAGTAGTGCCCGGGGTGACACGCCCCCTAGTTCAACAATTTTTCGCTGATAGTCTTGGTGGTGGTAAGGCCAAGCTTTTGCATATTCTCGAAACGGGAGATGATGTTGCCGGGGCCTTCGTTCAGCTGGCCCTTGGCTGCGCCGTAGGTTTTGCTGACGGTTGCCAACTGGTCACCGATTTTTGCAAAGCTTTCGCTGAAGTTGCAGAACTTGCTGTAGAGTTCCTCGGCGGCCTTGATAATCTTTGCGCAGCTTTCTTCCTGGCGGGTGTTCTTCCACGTAAAGAGAATGAGGCTCAGGGCCATCATCAGGTTTGTGGGGTTGATGATTAGCACGCCCTTCTTGTAGGCCTTGATTCCGATTTGCGGGTCGTGATTCATGGCCAGGATGTAACTGCCTTCGTTGGGCACGAACATGAGCACGTAGGGCAATGCGCCCGGCACAATGCCCGGATAGTTCTTTTCGGAAAGTTCCTCCACATGCTTCCAGACACTGTCGCAGTTTTCCTTGGTGGCCTTGATGCGGGCCGCCTCATCCTTTGCAGAAACGTAATCCGAGTAAGCCGTCAGGGAGACCTTGGAATCCACAATAATCTGGGTGCCGTCCGCTGCTGCCACAATCACATCGGGGCGGAAATCCTTGCCGTCCTTGTCCTTGAAATTCTTCTGGGTAAAGAATTCCTCGCCTTCGCGGAGGCCGCTGTCACGGAGGATGTTGGCGAGCACCTGTTCGCCCCAGTCGCCCTGCACCTTGCCGCGGTTCTTTAGTGCGTCGGCGAGATTTTCGGCATCCTGGCCCAGCTTGACGGATTGCTCCATCATGTTCTTGAGGGCACCGCTGAGCTCTGCAATACTCTTGTCGCTACCTTCCTTGGTTTCGCCCAGCTGCTTGCGCATGTTTTCAAGTTCCTGAAGCAGGGGCTTTGCAATGGAATCCATCTGCTCCTTGTTGGAGCCCTTGAACTCGTTGGCACGCTTTTGCAGAAGTTCCTCGGAGACCGCCACGAACTGCGCCTTCATAGCGGTCAGCTGGCGGGCGAAATCTTCTTCGCGCTCTTTTTTGGAATCGGCCGCGTGCTGTTTAACAAGCACCGCGTTATTTTCTGCAACAAGCAAATTCGCCTGAAGACTTGCGACCTGCCCCTTCAACGAGTCGTTTGCAGCCTGCGCATCGGCCTTGGCGGCCTCCACCTGCTTAGACAGATTCACCTTGGCAAAAAGAAAGCCAAGAGCCAAGCCCATCAGGGCACACAAAACACCAATAATAGCGATCATGCTAACTCCTTTTTGTTTCTACACTATTATCGCTTTTTGCGCGGGAGTTGTCAAATAAAAAATGATCCTAGGTCAAGTCCGGGATGAAGCATTTCTTAGCGCTTTAGCGCTTAGAAAGACTTGTCCACGAAGTGGATGACAAATAAAGGGATCTTTTTGAAAAAACGGGGCAAATTACGGGAAAACCAGACCGAATTTGATTGTTTTTCCCGTAAATCAGCCCTAATTTTCGGAATTATCCCCGAACATGGTTTCCCCAGCGCCAAACACGGCCTGCTGCTCGGCGGCTTCGTTCTCGCCGCACACATACCAGAAATCAAAGCGTTCAGCCATGTATTTTTGCAGGGGGGCCTCGCCAGCAAAGGCGGCGTGCTCAAAAAGCTTGTGGAAGGTAAAGTCCTGCTTTTTGAGGGTCTTGGACTTCAGCTGCACGCCTTTAACAAAGCTGTGCAGTTTTTTCGTGGAAACCTTCAGCTGGATGTTGGCGTGAAGTTTCAGCGAAAGCAGGCGGCACACATCCTGGAGATGCTCCTCGTCGTATTCGTCTTCGCGGGGGAAGAAACTGACGGAGAACGCAGAAAACAGGTGGCTGTAATCCTTGGGCGTATAGACGATCCTACCGCTAATATCCTGGTAGTCAAACAGGAACGAAATGTAGTTGGAAAAGCGTTCCTTTTTCACCACGGGCTTCAAGAAAGGCGCGTCGCCTTCGGTCAAGGGCATTGCACGGAAGATGCCCCTGTCGTTCATCGGGACAATGTTCCTCTCGAGATAGTAGGGATCTTCGATGGAGAGGATTCCTGTTTTCAACTTTTCGCCCATGAAATCGAATTTAGAAAAAAAAGACCCCGGCTCGGAGGCCGGGGTGACAATTCAAGGTAATGCCGGAGTGGCTATTCAAAAGCGCCGTAAGACACTGCAGCAGATTAATACTGCTGAGGCGGCCAACGGGGGTTCTTGGAAGACATGTCGATCTTGTAGAAGTCGCGTTCGAAACGACCGTCGTCCATGCCGTACATCTGCATCACGTGGCGAGCAATCCACTTGCCCAGCTTAAGCACGGTGAGCTTCTTGCGGAGGCGGCCCTGGCAGTCACGGTTCATGATGTCGGGGAGAGTGGAGGTGGTGAGGATTTCGTCGATAGCGGGGCTGTTCAGCTTTTCACGAGCTTCTGCACTGGTGTGGAAGTGGGTGACGCCGAAGCACACGCGGTTGGGGTTACCCTTCTTGATGTGTTCGCAGCACTGCACAATCGTCGTACCGGTGCGGACCATGTCGTCGAACACGATTACGTCCTTGCCTTCGATTTCTTCGATGCTGATGTCGCTGAGTTCCGGGTTGAAGGTCATGCTGATTTCACGTTCGCCGGTACGGACCTTGTCCATCACCACGCGCTTGCATTCCGGGAGCTGGAGAGCATCGTAGACAGCGTTCATGAAGGGGCGTGCGCCCTTGTCCGGGGAGACGATCACCAGGTTGTTGCCATCCTTACCGCACTGCACGAAGTTGCTGTTCTTGATGTAGTGAGCGTAAACGTCGGTGGGGATCAGGTTGTGGAAGTGACCTTCGAAAATGTCGTTGAAGAGGTTCTGGACCTTGATGGAGTGGTTGTGGCAGGTGACCACAGCGTCCACGCCGGACTTCTTCAGGAGTTCAGCATAGAGCATGCTGGAGAAAGCCTGGCCGTCGAACTTCTTGAGGTCTGCATCCGGGCGATCCTTTTCCAGTTCGCCAACGCGGTGCGGGCCGCGGTCCTGTGCGGAGTAGAACAAGTCCGGTTCCACGAGAACGACCTGTTCGGCACCGTTGTCCTTGGCGGCGCGGGCGAGGATCATGTTGCGCATTGCGTAGTCGTTACGGCTGCGTTCGTGGTTGGAAACGGAGCAAATAAGGACAATCTTGCCTTCCAGGCGGCGACCGATATGTTCGATATCATCGGCATCCAGCATGTAGCGGGGGCAGAATTCAGAGTTGGCGAAGGTCTTCAGGGAGACCACGTCGGAAATATCTTCACGAAGACCAATGTACTGGGCCATATCGATGGCAAACGGATCATCGGTGAAGTTACCGGTCACGATAAAACGATCTGACATAAGATTGCCTTTTTTAAAGGTTTTTGTTTATTGACGTGTAAAAATATAGTTAGATAAGGGGCTTTTTTCAATGTTTTTTGATTCTCACGGAGCCCAAGAGGTGACGCTGCCAACATGTAGAACCCCTCTCAACATTTATTCTACACTAGACTAGAACGGGCTATCTTTTTACGTGACAACGATATAAATTATACCTTGGATTAGATTGGATTAGGACCATTTTATTCTATAGGAATGTTTGGAATATGAAAAAACTGATCGTTTTGGGTCTTTCTTTGTTGGCAACCGCCAGCATGGCCGAAAAGTACGACTGGGGCAACGTCCGTTTTGACGGCGGTGGCTTTGTTAGCGCAGTTCTCCCCCATCCTACCGAAAAGAATCTTTTATACGCCCGCACCGACGTGGGCGGCATTTACCGCTGGGACGCAACAAACAGCATTTGGCTCCCCCTCATGGACCAGTTCAACGAAGTGGACAAGGGCCTCTATGGCACCGAATCCTTCGCTTTGGACCCCACCGACCCCAAGCGCATTTACGTTCTGGCTGGTACCGGCTACTTTAGCTGGGGACGCACCGCAGTGCTCCGCTCCGAAGACTACGGCAACACCTGGGACACCACCTACGTGGGCTTCAAGGACGGCACCGGCATTCTCGCCCACGGTAACGGCATGGGCCGCCAGACCGGCGAAAAGCTGGCCGTGGACCCCAACATGCCGAACATCATCCTTTGCGGCAGCCGTAACGCAGGCGTCTACAAGAGTACCGACTATGGCAAGACCTGGAGCAGCCTCTATGAAGTTGCAATTTCCAGCGCCTCGGGCAACTCCCTATCCAACGTGAACGGCGTAGCCTTCGTGATGTTCGACGAATCCCAGGGCAAGCTTGCCGACGGCAGCACCGCCACCATCTATATCGGCATTTCCGACACCAAGGACAACCTGCAGGTTTCCAAGGACGGCGGCAAGACCTGGAAGGTTATTGAAGGTGGTCCCGCCAAGTACATGCCCCACCGCGCAAAGATCGTGGACGGCGACATGTACATTACCTATGCCGACGGCCCGGGGCCTCACACCATCAGCAGCGGCGCCGTGATGAAACTGAACCTCAAGACCGGCGAATGGACCGACATTACGCCCTATGATGACGAGGAAGACGAGAACAAGGTCGTGCAGCACAAGAAGAACGAAAGTTCCTACGGCGGCATCGCCATCGACCCCAAGGACAAGAACCACATCGTGGTTTCCACCCTGGGCAAGTACACCGGACGCCATGTGACCAAGGACGAAAAGGATAACTACGGCGACCGCATTTACGTCACCACCGACGGCGGCAAGAACTGGATTCATGGCCAGCATTACGGCGACATCCCGAACATTGACGCCAACGGCACCGACTGGATTCCGGGCAATGCAATTCACTGGGCTGGTTCCCTGGAATTCGATCCGTTCAATAACAAGAAGGTCTGGGTCACCAGCGGTAACGGCATTTTCACAACCGACGACATCACCGCAAAAGTTCCTGTATGGAAGTTTGAATCCAAGGGCATCGAAGAAACTGTTCCTCTGGACATTGTAAGCATCCCTGACGGCCCGCTGGTCACTGCCATCGGTGACTACGACGGCGGCGTCTATACAGACATTAACGCTCCCGTAAAGCGCCACTTCCCCATCGTGGGCTCCACCGAAAGCATGGGCTACGCTCCCCTGACAGGTACGCTGGTCCGTACAGGCGTGACAACGGAATACCTGCAGTACGAAAGCAAGAACCACAACATGATGTACCGCTCCGACGACATGGGCGAGACATGGGTCGACCTGGAAGTCGACGGCATCATCAAGGGACCCAAGGGTATCGTGGCACTCTCCGCAGACGGCAAGGTCATTATGCATAAGCCGGAAAACGGATCCTCCTACTACCGCTCCGCAGATAACGGCAAGACATGGACTGCAGTGGACCTTAGTGCAGGCAACGGTCGCATGACTCCGGACCCGGTAAATCCCAAGGTGTTCTACCTGGCCGGCAACAATGGCGAGTTCTACGTTTCCAACGACGCAGGCGAATCCTTCAAGCAGATTTCCAACCTCAAGACCAACGAAAACTGGGCTGGCGACGGTAACCCCATCCGCACCGTTCCCGGCAGAGAAGGCCACGTTTGGGTAGCCCGTGATCAGAACCAGATTTGGCAAACCGACGGTTACACTCATAACGGTCTCAGCTACACCGAAGACGGCGGCAAGACTTGGACTGATTGCGACATCGTAGGTACCGCAGTGGCCGTTGGTATCGGCAAGGCCAAGGAAGGCGCCGACTACGAAACCATTTACATCTGGGGTGGCACCAAGGATTCCATTGGCGAAAAGCAGTGGGGCGGCACGGAATACAAGTACTCCACCATCGGCATCTATCGCAGTACTGACAAGTGCAAGACCTGGGAACGCATCAACGATGACATGCACCAGTTCGGTGGTCCGGGTAACGGCAAGTTCGTTGTAGGCGACATGAATACCTACGGCGTCGTGTACATGAGTACTGTGGGCCGCGGCACTATCGTGGGTGCTCCGGAAGGTACCGTGGTGCAGGGCATCAAGACAGTACGCCTCCCCAATAGAATTTCCGCAAGCATGCAGCTTGAAGGCCGCAACCTCTTCGTAGGCGCCCCTGCAGGCTCCCGCATGATTCTCACGGACTCCAAGGGACGCAGCGTGAAGATGGCAGCCGTAAACGGAAGCGTCACCGTCTCCCTGGAAGGCATGACCGCAGGCACCTACTTCGCCAAGGTGATTTCCAACCACGGCGCAGTGCTGATGGTCCGCAAGGTAAGCCTGAAGTAAAAGACCGCGGACTGATTCCGCTCAGTACAAGACCGCGCGGGTCAAACCTGAAACAACTCCACAAGTTAAACCGCGCACGAATCTCTCCAACAACCAAAACAAAAATCCGTAGGAAGCAATTCCTACGGATTTTTTTATGCCGGATTGTCATCCCGGATTTGTTCCATTTTGTCATCCCGGACCTGTTCCGGGATCCCCTTTTTTAGAATTCAATAATGCGATCGTTCTGGAGGAGCTGTTCCCAAGTCTGACGTTCGCGGACAACCTTCATTTCGCCGTTGGTGTACATCACTTCGGCAGCGTAACGACGGCTGTTGTAGTTGCTAGACATTGCAGCACCGTAGGCGCCTGCATCGTGGAGAACCAGGAGGTCGCCCACCTTAGCCTTCGGGAGCTTGCGGGTCACGACGAAGCCGCCTTCTTCCTGGGTGAACACGTCACCGGATTCGCAGAGCGGGCCGCCAACGACAGCGTCAACAGTTTCGTTCAGTTCGCGGCCATCGCGGGCGATGACAGAGATCTGATGGTAGGAACCGTAGAAGCTGGGGCGAACCAGGTCGGTAAAGCCAGCGTCAACGATGTAGAACAGATTGTCGCCCTGCTTCTTGACAGCGCGGATTTCAGCCATGAGGTAGCCGCTTTCTGCAACCAGGTAGCGACCCGGTTCCACTTCCAGATGAACGTCGTGACCGATGCTCTGCTGGATCTTCTTGCGAGCGCCATCCCAAATGCCATAGTAGGCAGCCATGTCGATGTGCGGGCCCTTGTTCTCTTCGTGGTATTCGATGGGAAGACCACCACCAGCGCTAATAGTGCGGAGGTGAGAACCGAGACGACGGCTAGCGTCGCACATGGCGTCGGCAACAGAAGCCAAATGTTCAAAGTCAGAACCGGAACCGATATGCATGTGAAGACCAGTAATCCACATACCATTTTCCTGAGCCAGCTTCACGCAGTCCTTGATCTGTTCGTGCCAGATACCGTGCTTGGAAAGATCGCCACCGGTGTTGGTCTTGCGGGAATGACCGTGACCGAAACCCGGGTTCACGCGGATGGTCAGCTCGGACTTCACGCCTGCATCGGCAAGCTGCTGGATCATGTCCGGAGAACCAACGTTCACAGCGATGTTGTGCTGCTTCACCAGTTCCAGAGCATCCTTGTCGAAGATGTCGGCAGTGTAAACGATTTCGGGAACCTTACCCTTTTCGCAGCCGCCCTTGTAGCCGGCCTTGAGAGCGCGGACAATTTCGCCGGCGCTGACAGCGTCCACCACGCAGCCCTGCTTGCGCACAAGAGAAATCACGCTGAGGTTCGGGCATGCCTTCTGGGCAAAACGCACGTTATCAAAAACCTTCACTTCCTTGCAACGCTGTTCGATAGTTGCGCGGTCGTAAATCCAAAGCGGGGTGCCGAACTCAGCGGCAGCCTTCACAAACTGTTCTTCGGGGATGTTAGTATTCTTCATTTTGTATTCCCTTTCTGGGCGAAACAAACTACGCTCGCCCTGTTAAATTACGGGAAAAATTTAGTAAAACTTCGCCCAACGTCATCCTGAGCGAAGCGAAGGATCTAGTAGAAGAAATTCTATTTCTTGGCTGTTGCCGGCATGGGCCGGCCGGGCCCTTGCGCTATAAACGCCTCCGGCGTTTTTCGTTCAACCGGGTTTCAGGAACCTCTCACAAAAACTGTAAAACCCGTTCGAATGGCTACGCCACTTCGGTCCCTAACAGAATCACTGCAAATAAAACCTAATCCTTCACGCAGCGAACTGATAGACCATTTCTCTTGTCACTACTGTTTATGCTGGCGTTATCAGAGTTGTACCTCAAACGCAGATAATACCCGTTGCCGCTAGATTCCTCCGTAGAAGACCAAAAGCGAGTTCGTTTGCCCTCATCGTCAAAAAGACCTTCATCAATGCCGTCGTAATCACCAGCAGGCAGCGCGCCAAAACCGAAGTCGTCCGTACCGTAGCCATTCTCTGCCCAACCCGATTTGGACTTCAGCACCACACCAGCCTTTTCAATATCTTCGGCAGTCTGGCCTGCCAATGTTCTCAAACCTTCAAATTCATCCTTGTTAGGCAAATGCCAGCCATCAGGACAAGCATTTATGGCATCGTTCCAAGTATACAGGCGGCCATACTTGTTGCAATATACTTGTTCATTGTTGTAGCACAAGCTTCCATTCATCGCATAATTCAAATTTTCCGCCATCCAAACCTGATTGCCAATTTTTACGGTCTTGTAAGTCTGACCGTCTCGGGAGTCTGTCATGACATTCCCACCTGCACCACCATACGGCGATGTTGCAGAATCATCTCCGCAACCGCTCACAGCAAAAGCCAAGCCAGCTGCCATCAACGCTGCACCCCATCTCGCAAATACCCGTTTCATAGAAAAACCTCTTTTGTTATCACTCAGTATAATTATTTTGGACACAACGGACTGACAAGCCGTAATCCTTATAGTCGTAGCTCACGAAGGCGTACTCGTATTTGTAGTACAAATCCAGGCAGTACGCACTGCGACTACTGAGCTCCGTAGAAGACCAGAAGTACGCGTAGTAGCCCTCGTTGTCGAAGTAGTCGTAGTAGCGGCCAGCGGGCAACGCCCCAAAGCCGAGGCTGTCGGTACCGTTTCCTCTCTTGCCTTCATATTCTTCCCAACCCTGTCGGGACTTCAACGCAGTCCCTGCAACATCGTAGCCACCAGCAGCAACTTTCAATGTTTCAAATTCCTCCTTGCTGGGCAAATGCCAGCCACTGGGGCAAGCATTCATGGCATCGTTCCAAGTATACAGGCGGCCATACTTGCCGCAATACGACGGGTCATTGTCGTAGCACATACTTCCGCCAGTCGCGTAGTTCAAGTTCTGGGCCATCCAAACCTGGTTAGCAATTCTTACAGTCTTGTAAGTTTTCCCATCTCTGGAATCGGTCATGGAGCCATAATCAACAGTACCAATCCCACCATTCGGCGAGGTTCCGGAATCATAGCTGCAACCAACAAAAGCAAACCCCGCCGCCAGCAGCACCGCCAATGAAACGAATTTCGCAAAAACGTTCTTCATAAAATGCCTTATCATTCTACAAATTTCTGTTTGATATATTCAAAAAGAGATGGTTTCGATTCATTCTTCACACAGCGAACTGAGTACGCGTTCTTCGAGTTTCCACAAGCAACCACGGAGCCGTCGTATCCCCCATTGATATCCAGACGGCAAGCGGCTCCCAAGTACAAATTAGACGCCCAAAAGCCTGTTGCCGCTTCATTTTCAAAGTAACCGTCAATAATACGTCCATACTTAAAATTTGATGCATCAGTGCGCTCTCCTGCAGGCAACGCGTTGAAGCCGATAGCGTCTGTACCATTCATTTTCCAACCCTGCCGGGACTTTAAAGCAAGTCCACCTTTGTCTTTTTTGTTTTTAGCATACGCATCATCATCATCTTGAAAGCCACCAGCCTGTACAGCCAAAGTTTGCAATCTGAGAAATTCATCTAAGTTAGGTAAATGCCAACCCCTAGGACATGCGGACAACGCATCACGCCAAACATATAGGCGGCCATACTTTTCGCAATTTTCAGATTTGCTTGTATAGCACATGCTTTTCCAAGTTTTAAAGTTCAGATTTTCCCCCATCCAGGTCATGCCACCGACTTTAAAGATCTTGTACTTTTTGCCATCTCGATAGTCTGTTAAAGTACCCGTTTTTTCTAGGGTTTGTGCCTTTGTTACGCTAAGGCGAGCTGATTCTGACTTTTTCTTCTTATTAGAGTTCTTTACACAACGGACGGAAAAACCATAAAGTTTGCTATTGTGATATACTTGAGTATAATCATTATGGTAGTACAAATCCAAGCGGTATGCACCGTACTCACTATCCTCAGTAGATGACCAGAAATACGCTTTCTCTCCCCCATGCTTAAATTTTTCGTCACCGCTGAAATATTCACCACCAGGCATCGCCCTGAAACCAAAAGCATCGGATCCCAAAACAGGTTTGCTTCCACCATCTTCCCAGAATTCAATAAATCGCCAGCTATGGCTAGACTTCAAGGCCTTGCCGGCACGAGCCCATACACCTATGTATTTTGATTCTTTACGGCCACCAACTTTCTTCACTAATGTCTCAAATTCCATTTTACTAGGCAAATGCCATCCTTCCGGACAAACGCCTCGTATTGTCTCTTCGGACTGGTATCCATAGCCAAAACCACAGCCTTCACATGATGAAGAAAACTTTGCGGCGGAATCCACGGCTGCAGCCCAGTTGTAAAGACGTCCATATATTTTGCAATTTTCTGGATCATTATTGTAACACACACTTTTAGCGGAGCCCTGATTATAATCAAAGTTCAAATTCTCGGCCATCCATTCCTGATTGCCGATCTTTACAGTCTTATAAGTTTTACCGTCACGTTTGTCTTTCAAAGTACCTGCAAAGCAGGCAGGCACCATCAACAGCGCTAACAGAACAACGCCCTTCTTTCCCAAAAAATTCATCATACAAAATTCCTTATTTTGCACAAAATCTAATACAAACAACGTTTACTTAAAGTTCGCAGTAATTGTCAAGCCATCCACAGGATCAATGGTACGAGTAGCTTCCATGACGCCATCGCCGGAAACACGTTTGCTTTAAAAACTAAACCATAGAAAATTTAATTCATTACATTTCCAAAGTGCCGAAATTCATTCAAAAACGCCATTTTTGACAGAAAATTACAACATTTTACAACTCTTTTGTATTTCAACATAATCCAGAATACTCCAACCAAGAATAGATTTAAGCTGGGTAAAATAAAAAAGGAGATGACAAATGAGTTCTAACATGTTCAAAGCTAGCGTAGCTTTGGTCCTCGGTCTTGCGGCAACCTCCGCTTTTGCAGTAGACGCCTGCCATGACGAAATGACTAAGCCTCGTGGCAATGCACACAATGTGAATGGCAACCAGACTGGTTCTATTTCCGGTACCCCGTGGGGTTTTGAACAGTGGTCTGGCGGTGGTTCCAACAGCATGAAATACTATGACAACGGTACTTTCGAAGCAACCTGGTCCAATAACAACGACTACCTGGCTCGCGTGGGTTACCGCTATGGCGACAATGGCCCGGGTGTGGATCATAAGACCAAGCATTACACTGTAGACTATAAGTACACCAAGCAGGGTACCGCTCAGTATGGCTACATCGGTGTTTACGGTTGGACTGTTAACCCCCAGGTGGAATACTACATTGTTGATGACTGGTACAGCAAACCCAACGAACAGTACATCGGTAAGTCTCGCGGTACCATCACTGTTGACGGCGCAACCTATACCATCCATGCTTACCTCCGTCAGCAGGAACCTTCCAAGACCGGTACTTCCACCTTCTTGCAGATTTTCAGCGTTCGCCAGACTCCTCGTCAATGCGGCCATATCGATATTTCCGCTCACTTCAACAAGTGGGATGAAATGTTTACCGGTCAGGTTGCACAGCTTGACGGCTCAAAGGGCGGTGGATCTACAACTCTTAAGTTCGGTAAGGTTACTGAAGTTATGTTGATGAACGAAGCTGGTGGTGGCGCAACCGGTTCTGTGAACTACACCTACTTTGACATGAGCGACAACGGCAAGCCTTCTGAACCTCCCAAGCAAATTGAACGTTCCGCCTTCAAGTCCATGACCATTCCGGGCACCATCGAAGCAGAAGACTTCGATAACGGTAACTACGGCGTGACCTATTCTGGTGTCGCAGGAGCTTCCGGTGATGATGGCGACCACAGCTATCGTGGTGAAGACTACGCCTCCGTTGATATCGTCAAGAACGGAACTGGCCGTGCCATCGGTTACACCGAAGCAGACGAATGGCTGGAATACACTGTTGATGTTAAGGAAGCTGGCGAATACGATGTAGTCGCATCTGTTTCTAACGGCAACAACAAGGGCACAGTCACCGTTAAGGTAGGTTCCGCTAAGGCTGACCTTAGCTTCAATAAGACTGCTGACTGGGACACCTATGAAGATGCAACTGGCAAACTTACTCTCGCTGCCGGCAAGCAGACAGTACGTATCACCATCAACACCGCAAGCACCAACGTGGACTACGTGAAGTTCTCCAAGCCGGGAGCCAGCGAAAATCCGGATCAGCCCGCCTCTATCGCAGCAACCAAGTTCCAGTGGACCGCAGGCAAGACTTACCAGGTATTCGACCTCAACGGCAATGCTCTTGGCACCGTCAAGGCTGAAGCCGGCGAATCCCTGAACAAAGCTCTGAAAAACAAGTTCCAGAACGCAGGCGTTTACATGGTAAAGAGCGGCGCAGCAAGCGCTCGCGTGAACGTCAAGTAATCAGCCAAAAGGCAAAAACATTTAGGGGAAGGAATCCCGAGGTATCGTGCCCAACAGCAAGTTTCTTCGGGATGACTTGAACAAAGAGAAACCCAAGGCTCTGTGCCTTGGGTTTTTCTTATATACGCTTTTGAAAACGCTATTCTACAAAATGAGAATAATTACTTGACTTCAACAACCTTGTTGTCGCCTTCGTCCCAGTACTGGTCATCGCA
>JAKSIE010000019.1 GCA_024398995.1 Fibrobacter sp. | reverse complement strand
TTTTGCAGCCGGTGCCGTTGTCGCCAGCATCGCCCTTTTCGCCCTTGGCGCCGGTTGCGCCTGTGGCACCCTTGTCACCCTTGGCACCAGTTGCGCCTGTGGCACCGGTGTCGCCCTTTTCTCCCTTTTCGCCGTCCTGGCCATCGGCGCCATCTTTGCCGTCGGTACCGTCGACGCCGTTGCGTACAACGCCGATGGAGTCGCCGTTACAGATAATCTTGAAGCCTTCGTCGTCGGGGAGGGCTACGGATGTACAGACGTTGTCGCCGACGCTTACGGTGGTTCCGTCTAGCTGGCGCCATTTTTTGCCGTCGCAGCCGTAAAAGGCGTCGTCATCCTTGACGAATGCAGTCTGGCCCGCGATTTTTTCGTTACATTCGGGCAGGTCATCTTTTGAGGATACTGAACCTACGTTTTCGTTGGTGTAAGTAATGTTTTCTGTTGTGTCGCCACCGCAGGCAGAAAGGTAAATCGCCAGAGCGGTGCTAGAGAGAACAAAAGTAAGGGCTTTAATTTTTTTCATAATTTATATCGCTGTTTTTTATGAAATGTAGCAAAAATGTAAGTTTTTGTAATGTGTCATTAAAAGACTGCGCTTTTGTCGTGCATTTTAGATTACATAGGTGTTTTTTCTACATTTAAGCAATATGAATTATCTTGTAGACGAAAAGAAGAATGGTGAACGCATTGATAAGTTCCTTGTAGGCGTTCTGGATAATGTTTCTCGTACAGACGTGCAGAAGATGATTGCTGCAGGCGATGTGAAGGTTGGGGGAGTGGCTACACCCAAGAACTTCCGTGTTGAAACAGGCATGGTGGTGGTCTGTGGCGAAGTTCCCGAAAAGGAAGCCTCGACCTTGGAACCCGAAGACATTCCTCTGGACATTGTCTACGAAGATGACGATATCGTGGTTATCAATAAGCCGCGCAATCTGGTGGTTCATCCGGGTGCTGGCGTAAAGGGCGGTACTTTGGCCAACGGTCTGTTGTACCACTTTAAAGAAAACCTTTCTACAGTAAACGGAGCGCTGCGTCCTGGTATTGTTCATCGCTTGGACAAGGATACGCCGGGCCTTATGGTGGTGGCAAAAAACGATAATGCCCACCGTCACCTGGCTCATCAGCTGGAAACCCGCACCTTGCACCGTACCTATAATGCCTTGGTATGGGGCCACGTTCGTGACTTGGAAGGAACTATTGATGCTCCCATCGGTCGTAATCCCAAGAATCGTCTGAAGATGGCTGTGGTAAACGGCGGTAAGGAAAGCCGTACGCACTATACCGCCAAGAAGTTCTTCAATTTCGCCACATTGCTGGAACTGCAGCTGGAATCTGGCCGTACCCATCAGATTCGTGTGCATAGCCGCTACATGGGACACCCGGTGGTGGGCGACCCGCTGTACGATGGTCGCGAAGGTTGCATTAATCGCGTGTCGCCCCTGATGCGCGAGTATGCAGAACAGGTTTTGGAAATCGCTCCTGCCCAGCTGTTGCAGGCTGTAAAAATTGAACTGATTCACCCCACCACGGGCAAGAAGATGAAGTTCAAGGTTCCTCTGGAAAAGCCCTTCGACAAGGTTCTGAAGCTGTTGAAGAAGGAATGCCCCGAAGACGCTCCCAACTTTAGCGATGACGATACTTCGTTCCGCGAACTTGATCCGGAAATGCGCTTTGAGGACGAGGGGGATTACATCGATGAATATGAAAACGATGAAATCCTTGCCATTACGCCGGAAGAGGCTGCGCCTTATAAGGAACGTAAGACTCGTGCCCAGCGTTTTGCAGAACGTAAGGAACGTGCCGCCGCCCGCAAGGCAAAGGCTGCCGAACGCAAGCTCATTAAGCAGATGAAGGCTGCCCGCAAGAAGGGGGTTGCCAAGGAAGACTTCGTGGAGCCCGGTTACGAACCTACAATTGATCCTAATTTATTGTAATAGATTGGCGCTGGAGTCGCCTAGCTATGGAATCTTATTTCTTTATCGGTGTTGCTGGTGTTGGCATGAGTGCCATCGGTCAGTATCTTGCTGGCCGCGGTGTTGAAGTTCGCGGTTCTGATCGTCAGTTTGGTGAATATCTTGCAGGCAACTGCGAGAAGCCCCGGGTTATGGAACAGCTGGAGGAGTGCGGTATCAAGTGTTTCGCCCAGGACGGCTCCGGCATTTCCGCCGACTTGTCTGCGGTGGTGGTGAGTACCGCCATCGAAGATTCCAATCCGGACTTGAAGCGTGCCAAGGAACTTGGTGTGAAGGTGATGCACCGCAGCGAAATGCTGGCCAAGATTTCCAAGGAAGCAAAGACCATTGCGGTTAGCGGTACCAGCGGCAAGTCCACGGTGACTGCTATGATTTACCACATTCTGCAGTACGCCGGATTGCAACCCTCTGTAATGACTGGCGCTGGCCTTGTGAACCTCCAGAAGGAAGGCAAAATCGGTAATGCTGTCAGCGGCAAGGGCGAATGGCTAGTGGTTGAAGCAGACGAAAGCGATGGAACGTTGGTTCGTTACGAGCCTGAAGTTGGCCTCATTCTCAACGTGGATAAGGACCACAAGGAAATGAGCGAACTGCAGGAAATCTTTGGCAAGTTCCGCGACAACATTTTGAATAATGGCAAGACTCTGATTGTGAATGACGCTCACCCGTTGGCAAAGCCTTTCAGCCAGAATCGCTTGAACGACTTCGGCACTGAAAGCTATGTGGGCGTCCAGGGCATTGACTTCCGCACGGAAGGCCCGACCATTATTTTCCGCTGCCGCCACAACAATGAACTGGTGAAGTTTACGGTACCGCTGCCGGGCCGCCACAATATGGAAAATGCCCTGGCTGCAACCGCTGCCGCGCTCAAGGCCGGTGTAAGTCTTAGGACTTGCGCGGACGCCCTCAGCTCCTTCCCGGGTGTGTTCCGCCGCCATCAGATTCTTGGCACCTTCAATGGCGTGACCTTGGTAGATGACTTCGCCCACAATCCTGCAAAGATTTCGGCAAGCATCAAGAGCGCCCAGAGTTTTACTGCAGGGCGTGTGCTTGCCTGGTTCCAGCCCCACGGATTTGGCCCCACTCGCTTTTTGCGTAACGACCTGGTGGAATTCATCAACAAGGCATTGCGCAACCCCGGCGCAGAAAATGCCGCTGGTGCCAACGACCGTATGTACTTCAGCGAAATCTACTACGCCGGCGGTACTGTTGTCCGGGATATTTCCTCTGGCGACTTAGTTAACGATTTGATTAACAAGCACTCCGATGCAATTTATATTGCGAACCGCGATGAATGCGCCGCCGCCATGGTGGCCGACGCCAAGCCCGGCGACACCATCTTGTTGATGGGTGCGCGCGATCCGTCTCTGGAAAAGTTCGCCCAGAGCGTGCAGAAACTGCTGGAAGCAAAGTAAAAATTTTGAGTCGCGAAGTTCTCTGCCCACTTTACCATAAAAAATGAAGAAAGCCGCTTGGATACCAAGTGGCTTTCTTTTATAAAGACTGCATTGTGTGCCCGCAATCTTTATTTAGACGCTTTCGTGCTTGCTCATGCAGTGGAGGCTTCCGCCTTCTTCAAGAACTGTTCGGCTGTCGATGGCAATAATCTTGAGCTTGGGGTATACGCTCTGGAAGTACTTCATGGCAACGGAGTCGTTGGGACTCTTGTACTTGGGGAAGATTAATGCGCCATTGGCGTAGATAAAGTTCATGTAGCTGGCAGGCATGATTTCGCCGGTGGGTAAGGTACGCTGGGGCGGCATGGGGAGGCAGTCCACCTTTGCGGCCTTTCCGTAGTGCATCTTGAGCCAGTTTTCGAGTAAGTACTTTGCCTCGGCCAGGATGGGGGCGTTAGGGGAGCGTCCTTCGGCCCAGCACATGACAATGCGATCTTTGGCAACAAAGCGGGCCACGTTGTCGATGTGACCGTCGGTATGGTCGCCGTGCAGGCCATGGGGGAGAACCAGAAGGTCGCGAAGTCCGAATGCCTTGCAGAGGGCCCTGACAACTTTTTTCAGATCCTTTTCTGCATTGCGGTTCTTGCCGACGAGGCAGTCTAGGGTGGTAATGCCAAGACCGTCGCCGTTTACTTCGATTGCGCCACCTTCAAAGATGTAGGGGACGCTTTTAACTAGCTTGTAGCCCTTCTTTTCGGCAATGGCTGCAGGTATCTTGTTGTCTTGAGTCCACGGGGGGAACTTGGCTCCCCAGGCGTTGAACTGTGTTTCGACGATGACCGTTTCTTTGCCTTTTTTCATGAAGAATGGACCGTAGTCGCGAATCCAGATGTCGTTGTTCTTGATGACTACGACATTTGCGGGGTTCTTGCATGCGGCGAGATAGCACTTTTCGTCTTCGTTAAAGAATTTCTGGCAGGGGACAATGACATTGACCGGCTGGAAATCTGTGATGGTGCGGATCAGCTTCAGGTAAAAGCTACGGATCTTGACGCCCCGTTCACCGCTCCAGTTCTTAGGGTTGTGAGGGAAGGCGAGCCAGGTGGCTGCCTGAGGTTCCCATTCTGCGGGATAACGAATAGATGCTGCCATAGATAATTCCTCAGAAAAAAATTAGAGACTAGAAATTAGAATCTAGAGATTAGGGTGTCGGGATGGTTCTGCTAGGGTTTTAAAGACGAAACATTCTCTAAATAGACTGCACTTGCGTTCTGCGGCCCTAGCCCCTAGAACCTAGTCTCTAGCCTCTAAAAAGCCCTAGCCCCTTTTAATCCTCGCACCAGATTTTCAAGATGTCGCTGTACAGGTCTACGCGGCGGTCACGGAAATGCGGCCACCAGCGGCGATTGAATTCGGTTTCGCCCAGGTCGATTTCCACAATGGATGCGCCCAGGAAGTCTGCGTCGCATTTCTTGATGAGGTAGCCGTCGGGTGCTGCTACAAAGCTTGTGCCCCAGAAGGTCAGTTCCCCTTCGGTGCCGATACGGTTGGCCGAAAGCACGAAGGTGCGGTTTGCGATGGCGTGACCACGCATGACGGTGGTCCAGCTGTCCTGCTGGCGGGGGTAAAGTTCTGCAGGCTCGGATTTCATCCAGCCGATAGCGGTGGGGTAGATCAGCAGGTCTGCGCCCTTCAGGCTCATGATGCGGGCGGCTTCGGGGAACCACTGGTCCCAGCAAATGAGAACGCCAATTTTACCGGCGGATGTCTTGATGGGTTCAAAGCCTGTATCGCCGGGAATAAAGTAGTACTTTTCGTAGAAGGCCGGATCGTCGGGAATGTGGCTCTTGCGGTAGAGACCAGCAATGCTTCCGTCACGTTCGAACACGAAGGCGGAGTTGTGATAGATTCCGCGGGCCCGCTTCTCGAAGAAGGGGAAAACCACTACTGCGCCTAATTCGCGGGCAATGTCCTGCCATTCCTTTACGATTACGTCGTCTTTTTCGATTGCCATATCGAAGAAGTCTGCGTTTTCTTCAAAGGGAAAATAGGGAGTGTGGAACATTTCCGGGAGAACGAGAATGTCGATTCCCTGGCCCTTGAGCTTGAGGGCTTCGGCCTTGTACCATTCGTTGTTGGACTTGGTATCGCCAGTCCACTTGCCTTGGAGAGTTGCGGTCTTGATTTTCTTCATGAATAACAAATTAGAAAATTTGTCTATATTTTGCCCCCGGAATTTTAGAAGGAGATGATATGAGAAGCAAATTCTCAAGTGTTGCGGCTGTTTTGGCTGTATTTTTTGCAATTTCCACGTCGGCCTTTGCTGCGGAACGTTATAAGGATCGCATGTTTGAAGTGGAAGTGACCAAGGATTGGCCTTATGCCAAGGATGTTCCTCATTTAAGCGATTTGCATGCCATTACCCAAGGGTTGCTGATTAAGGGTGCTGTAAGCGGTGGCACAGTAGCTTACTTCTACAACAACGAAAAGACTACCGAAAAGCGCAACCTTCTGATGGACATTTACATGCCCAAGAAGGATACCGCAACGAACCGTGCCATGGTGATTGTTTCCCATGGTGGAGCCATGGTGGCCGGTGCCCGTAATGATGATTCTCAGCATACAGTAAATTACTGCGACTCATTGGCTGCCAGAGGTTATGTGGCTGTTTCTATCGAGTACCGCCTTGGCGTGACTTTGACAGGAAGCAATTATCAAGTGCATATCGACAGTGCTGACTTTGCCCGCGCCGTATACCGCGGTGTGCAGGATATTCGTGCTGCGGTTCGCTTTGCTCGCGATAACGCCAAGGAATTCGGCATTGATCCCGACCGTATTTACTTGCTGGGTAACAGTGCCGGAGCCATTCTCTCTCTTGAGAATGTTTATTCTACCTCGAAGGACGACTTTCCTTCTTACATCGACAAAACTCCGGTAAAGGATTTTCCTTCTCTAGGTGATCTTGATGATTACGGTGTACAGGGGTATGACTCCAAGGCAAATGCGGTGGCATCTTTGTGGGGGGCCGTTCATAACCTGGATATGATTGGCGACAACAAGACTCCGGTGCTGCTGATTCACGGTACTGCAGACAAGACTGTGTATTTTAAGGAGGGCCGCCCCCTTAGTGATGTGGCTGCAGTGCTTACAAACTTGATGCCTTCTACGGCAGCGTTCTTTGCGGCTTACACCATGGACCTGCATGCTCCGACTCTTTACGGTAGCTATGTTCTGGACTCCTTGCTCACCGAAAAGGGTGTTGCTCATGAAAAGTATTTTGTAGAAGGTGTGGGTCACGAATTTTATGATGACGACCCTAAGTACGAAAAGGAAGTACGCAACAAGGTCTTTAATTTCTTTGCGAACTTGGCGAACGCCCCTGCGGCCATTGGCAAGAAGCCGGTAATGTTGGTGATGCCTTCTGCAGTTCGTATGGGAAATGGTAACCAGAGCTTTAGCGTTGTGCGCGGTAAGGGGCTTAAGTATGCCGTGGTTGACTTAAACGGTCGTGCTGCTATGGCAGGGAACGTTTCTGCTGGCGAAAGTGTAGACCTTGGCGCATTGGCTAATGGAATCTATATGCTTCGCGTTCAGGGCGAACGTGCCGTAAGATTCGGTATTAGGAAATAGCTAGCGAAGGGTTTCTTTGACGAACCCTTCTTCTGGGGCACCTTCAAATACTTCAAATGTACTGGAGCCGATTACGGCTCCATTTTTGTATGCGGTTTCTACACGGTACATACCAGGAGGAACATTCTTTTTCTTGGAGTAACTGCGGTACCCGTCTTCGCGGCCGCCTTTAACCGTCATTCGGCTGGATGTTATTTTGTCTGTAAGCCTGTATTTGCCTGTTTTTGGGTCTTCGTAATACCAGCGGTATTCTATGGGGGCCTTTAACGCTGTGGGGGCGTAAACAGATGAAAGGTAATAGACTTCGTTCCCTGGGATTTTATGTACGGTGGGTGAACTTAACCCTAATTTTTGCAGGGTAGATGGTTCGTCGATGTCGCAGGAATAAGTGGCTTTGTCAAAATTCTGGCAGACAATGTGCTGCTTAAGAACGAGGGGTACAGGGGGAACCCAGTTCATTAGGTAGACAAAAATCAATAGCACGCTTATGGCAATGGGCGCAATCAAGTTCTGCTTGCTTTTGTGAGAAATCTTCCAGATGATTAGACAGATGCCAAAAGAAATGAGCGTAGAAAAGAAGAAGGGGAGAAACCCGATTCTATGAACGATATGGGGGATGGTAAAGTTCAGGAACATGGTTCCTAGCAGGCAGAAGAAGGCGAGGCTTACCCCGAAGGATTCGTAGTGCTTTTTTAGGAATTCGTTACCTACCAGAAGCCCCGCCAAAAGCAATACCAGGATGAGTGAGGCTAGAGAACCGCTGCTCTTGAAGTAGCAAACCACCAGGGCGCTGAAAAGGCTTCCGAAGCAGAATTGCAATGCCCAGCTAATGCGATTTATTTTGATAGAATTTCGGCTAAGTACGTTTGTGGCTTGTGCGGGAGTTTCTTCGTTTGAGGATGTTTTATCTGTTTCTGATTCGGTTTCAATCAGCGAGGGTGCTTTTGCTAGCAAAATGACCATGACCAGGGCACCAGTGTAGTATGCCAGCAAGAACAGCAAATCTGTTCCCTTGACCACTCTACCCAAGGTAATGGAATCCCATCCGAAACCGCCTAAAAAGGCTATGGCCGGAAAAAACTTCTCGATTTTTTGAAAGAGCGGGTTTTTGCGAACTTTATCAACGAATTCCATAAACAGAAAAATATAAAAATTGCTAATTTATTGCCCGAAAAAATTTTGTCTTATAATCCGAATGGATTTAAAGGAATAACATGAAACTCTCTAAGTACTTCTATGTCACGCTCCGCGAAACGCCCAGCGACGCAACTATGCCCAGCCACATCTTCTTAATGCGTGGCGGCTATATCAAGCCTGTTTCTACCGGTATCTACTCCATGATGCCTATCGGCTACCGCGTGATCCAGAAGATTACCAATATTGTTCGTGAAGAAATGAACAAGATCGGCGGTATCGAAGTGGACCTGCCTGTGGTTCAGACTGCAGACCTGTGGAGCGAATCTGGCCGTTACCAGGCCATCGGCGAAGAACTTCTCCGCTTCAAGGACCGTAACAACCACAACATGGTGCTGGCCATGACCCACGAAGAAGCCATGACCGATATGGCCCGCTACGTGCTGAACAGCTACAAGCAGCTGCCCTTCATGCTGTACCAGTTCAAGACCAAGTACCGCGACGAAGCACGTGCCCGCGGCGGTCTGATCCGTGTCCGCGAATTTTTGATGAAGGACGCCTACAGCTTCCACTCTTCCCAGGAAGACCTGGACAAGCACTACCAGGAAGAATACGATGCCTACCTCCGCATTTACCGCCGCGTGGGCATTGAACCGGTGGTGGTGCAGAGCGATACCGGCATCATGGGCGGTAAGATTGCCCACGAATTCATGCTGGACACTCCCAACGGCGAAGACTACCTGATTCTCTGTAAGAAGTGCGGCTACCAGGCCAACCGCGAAATCGCAAAGTTTACCCGCGAAACCTACAAGGGCGACGCAAACGCTATGCCCGAAAAGGTTGAAACTCCTCACTGCCCGTCTATCGAGGAACTGAGCGCATTCCTGAAGATCGACCCCAAGTCCACTGCCAAGTGCGTGTTCTTCGACTTCGAAGGCAAGCTCATTACCGTCATGGTTCCGGGCAACCTGGACGTTTCCGAAATCAAGCTCCACAACCTGCTGAAGGCCAAGGAACTTTACCCTGCAGACGACGCTCTCATCAAGTCTTGCGGCATGGTGCCGGGCTTTGCTAGCCCCATCGGCGCACACGACACCCGCATCATCGTGGACGAAGCTCTGGCTGACGCCTGCGACCTGGTCATGGGTGCAAACGAAGAAAACTACCACCTGATGCACTGCACCCCCAAGCGCGACTTCCCGGCATTCGAAGTGGCCGACATCGCCGAAGCTCAGGGCGGCTGCAAGTGCCCCAACTGCGGTGAAGACCTTTCTGAAACCCGCGGTATCGAACTGGGTAACATCTTCAAGCTGGGCACCAAGTTCTCTGAATCTATGGGTGCCAAGTACCTCACTGCCGAAAAGACCACCGCTCCCGCAATCATGGGTTGCTACGGTATCGGTATCGGCCGCTTGATGGCTTCCGTTGTTGAAAACAGCCATGACGACTTTGGCCCCATCTGGCCCAAGTCCATCGCTCCCTTCCAGGTGGAAATCGTTCCCATCGGCAAGGAACCGGAACTGGTGGAACTTGCAGAAAAGTTCGAGGCAGAACTTGAAGCAAACGGCATCGACGTTCTCGTTGACGATCGTGACGAACGTCCGGGTGTCAAGTTCAAGGATGCCGACCTGTGGGGCTCCCCGGTCCGTATCGCTATCGGCAAGAAGGGTCTTGCAAACGGCGAAGTGGAATGGAAGTTCCGCAAAGAAAAGGAATTTACCATGGTCAAGGTCGAAGACGTTGTCGCCAAGGCCAAGGCTTACTTTGCAGAATAAGTTTGAATAATTAGGAGATTAAAAATGAACATGAAGAAGATTGCACTTGGTGCTGCTGCTCTTGCTCTGGTTGCCTGTAATGAACAGGCTGCCCCCAAGAAGGCTGCCATTGATGCTAATACCACCGACGATCAGAAGTTTGCCTACATGCTGGGCGCTCAGTTCGGTGGCCAGAACTTTACCATTCTTCCGCGTCAGGTGGGTGAAGAACTGAACGAAGATGCTGTTATTCAGGGTATTCGCGATAATGTTAAGCTTACCAAGGATACTTCTGCAAAACTCCAGATGATTAATGATTCTCTGGATGCTGTGGGTCGTCGTTTTACCATGATTTCTCGTCAGCGTGCCGAAGCCACCCGTTTGGATAGCGCTACCAGGGCTACTCTTGGTGATGACCAGGAAAAGATTCGCGCCCACATTGATTCTATCATCAATTCTCAGCCGATTCATAAGGCAGAACCTTCTACTGGCGCTGCAGTTACAATTACTGATGCAACTTCTGAAAACACGAAGTTCTCTTACCTTATCGGATTGCAGATGGGTAACCAGCTTGTGAGCATCGGTAACCAGTTTGAAGTTGAACTGGATCAGGAATACTTTATTCTTGGCATTAAGGAATCTGCTGCCAAGGTTGCAGACTCTACCTTTGCTCTTCAGCTTCCGGATGATTCTTTGCAGGCTGTTGGCCAGCGCTACCAGCAGAAGATGCAGGACAAGCGTCAGGCTGCCATGAAGAAGCAGCAAGAAGAAATGGAAAAGGTAAAGGCTGCAGTAGCCGAACTCCGTGGCGACACTCTTGCAAACGGCATGCCGAAGCTCATGAACTTCAAGGTTCCTGCAACTGGTATTACGGTTAAGGGCGAAAACCTGGAAGCCTTTGCTGGCAAGCCCCTTCTGATGTTCTACTTCTCTGCAACTTGTGGCCATTGCGCTCATGCAGCACCCCAGATTCTTGAAATTGCCAAGGAATTTGCTCCTGCAGGCCTTACTACTCTGGCTGTTGCAAGCGGTGGCAACCAGAAGGTTGGCATCCGTAAGTTTATGGATAACGCCAAGTGGGACGAAACCATCAGTGTTGTTTGGGATGAATCCCGCGAATTCGGCGAACTCTATAGCGATGGCTACGTTCCCAAGGTTTATGTTGTAAATCCGGATGGAACTTACAAGCAGTATGCCGCCTTCGAAAACGACAAGGAAGCAATGAAGCTCGACATTCAGGCTCTGTTGAAGGGTACGAACGTTGTTTGGAATCCCGAAGCTCCTAAGGCCGATGAGCCTGCCGCTCCCGCTGCTCCTGCCGCCCCGGCACCTGCAGCAGCTCCTGCTCCCGCTGCTAAGTAAGTATTGAAAGGGGCGCGCGTCAGATGATGGCGCGCCCTATTTTGTTATGAGTGTTGTATGAGTGCGATTCTTGCGGAATATGATGTTGTTGTGATTGGTGGTGGTCATGCCGGTATCGAGGCTACACATGCTGCCTGGAAACTTGGCGTAAAGACTGCTATGCTGACCATGGAGATTAATGCCATTGGTCGTATGAGTTGCAACCCTGCGGTGGGCGGCGTGGCCAAGGGCCAGATTGTTCGCGACATCGATGCCTTGGGCGGCCTTATGGGCTTGCTTACAGACAAGGCAGGCATTCAGTTCCGCATGCTGAACATGAGTAAGGGGCCTGCAGTCTGGGGGCCTCGCGCTCAGTGCGACATGAAGTATTACAGCGAAGTCGCCCGCGAAGTGATAACCAGCCTTCCTGGCCTTGATGTGATTGAAGGTGAATTGGCCTCCTTTGAGCGTATGGCCGATGGTCGCCTTGAACTGACTCTGCTAGACGGCAAGCGCTATATTACAAAGTCCATTGTGATTACCAGCGGAACCTTCCTTGCCTCCAAGATGTTTACCGGGCTTGATACCAGCATCGGCGGGCGAGTAGGGGAGCCAAGCTCCGATAGGCTTTCGGAATGCCTGGCCCGCGAGGGTGTGCAGTTGCGTCGCCTTAAGACGGGTACTCCCAGCCGCCTGGATCCTGATTCCATCGACTTTGACGAGTGCGAAGTGCAGCATGGCGATGACGTTCCGTGGCCTATGAGCGACCGCCATCTGGATAACACTGTTCCTGGCCGCGATGCCAGTTACTTCTGGGGCAATCCCAGTGCGCAGGCGGTTCGTAATGACTGCGTTTGCTGGATTACCCGCACCAACATCAAGACTCACGATATCTTGCGCAGTGGCTTTAAGGACAGTCCCATGTTTAGCGGGCGCATTCACGGCAAGGGGCCTCGTTACTGCCCCAGCATCGAAGACAAGATCAATCGCTTTGGCGATCGTGATGGCCACCAGCTGTTCCTGGAACCGGAACAGGCTGACATCGGCCGCGTCTACATTAACGGCTTCAGCTCCAGCCTGCCGGCGGATATCCAGCTGGCCGCGATTCATACCATTCCTGGCCTGACTCGGGCCAAGGTTTTGCAGATTGGTTATGCGGTGGAGTATGATTCTGTAGACGCCACCCAGCTTTATCCGACCTTTGAATGCAAGAAGGTTCCGGGGCTGTATTTTGCTGGTCAGGTATGCGGTACCAGCGGTTACGAAGAAGCTGCAGGCCAGGGCCTAATGGCCGGCATTAATGCAGCCCTCAAGGTAAAGGGGGAGGAACCCTTCATTCTTGGCCGTTCCGAAAGCTACCTGGGTGTTATGGTGGACGACTTGGTTAACGTTCTTTTGGATGAACCGTACCGCATGTTTACCAGCCGTGCAGAATATCGCCTGTTCCTTCGTAGCGATAATGCAGAAACTCGCCTTAAGGAAAAGGCCCGCAAGATAGGCATGCTGTCGGAGTCCGACTTTGCCGACTGGGTTCGCCGACAGGAACTGATGGCTGCGGTTCGTACCCGCCTTGCTGAAACAAGCGCTCTTCCCGAAGAGGCTAACAGCGTTTTGGCCGCAGGTGGCCAGGCTCTGGCTACGGAACGCACCCGCTGGATCAACGTGCTGCGTCGCCCGGGCATCGATCCCGAGGTGTTCTTTAAGGTGGCTCTGGCTCCCGAAAAGGTTCCTGAACTGCAGCTGAACCGCCGCGATCAGTGGTACATGTACGCCGAAGAAATCTATGCCGGCTTCTTTGACCGTCAGGCTCGGGAAATCGACGACCAGAAGAAGATGGAATCCGTTAAACTGGCTCCCGACTTCGATTTTATGCAAATTTCGGCAATTAGCATCGAAAGTCGCCAGCGCCTGAACGCCCAGAAACCCCTCACTTTGGGCCAGGCCAGCCGAATTCCTGGGGTTCGCCCCGCCGATATTACGGTTTTGGCCCACTGGTTGGAGAACCGTGGGGCCTAAAAACAGCATTTTTATATTGCAATCATTGTAAAGGGCCGAATAATTAACTACATTTGGCCCCGACATAAAAAACATTAAATTACAAGAGGTATATCATGGCAGAAGAAAAAGTTGAAGAAGTTAAGGTAGAAGCTGCAGCAGCTGCTGAAGTTAAGGTTGAAGCTAAGGAAGAAGTTAAGGCTGCCGATAAGAAGAAGGCTCCCCGCAAGGGTGGCAAGCGCCCGTTCAACAAGAAGGGCGGCAAGTTCGGTGGTAAGCCGGCTGCTCCTAAGGCTCCCAAGGTATTTAGCGATTCTCTCGAAGACCGTTTCCCGGCTCTTGCTGCAAAGTTGAAGAAGCAGATCGAAGACGGCATCAAGCAGAAGATCAAGGACGCTCAGAAGGACCCGAAGGTCGCTGCAGCTTCCAAGAAGTTCGCTGATAAATAACCGCTCAGCCCAGATTAGAGAGAAGTTCTTGTGGTAAGTCTTCGCTCTTGCCAAACTAGTTTGGCACACAAGTAATCGAGATAAACCTCTCCTTTAAAAAAGACCGGTTCGCAGCCGGCCTTTTTTGTTACAGAATCAACACCCTCCATCCTGAAAATCGGTAACGAAACGTCAGCCCTGATGAAGTAGCCTATGTGATTGATTCATAGACAAAATTGCATTTTCTATCTAGATTTGGTAAAAAAATACAAGGAGATTAATATGATGCGTAAACTGTTCACGGTTATTGCTCTGGGTTGCAGCCTTGGTTTGGTGGCTTGCGCTGGTGGCAACGGTAAGACCGTTTCTCGTATTGACGCTGAATCTACCACCGACCTTTCTGGCAAGTGGAACGACACCGACTCTCGCCTGGTTGCCGACGAAATGATTGGCAGCTGCCTTTCTAGCCCCAAGATCGACAAGCTGATTTCTTCTATGGACCACACTCCTACGGTTGTGATCGGCAAGGTTAAGAACAAGAGCCACGAACACATCAGCGTGGAAACCTTTACCAAGGATATGGAACGCGCTCTCCTGAATTCCGGTGCTGTTGATTTTGTTGCTAACTCCGACGAACGCGCTGAACTCCGTCAAGAAGTTTTGGACCAGCGTGGCAACGCTACCGAAGAAACCGCCAAGGAACTGGGTATGGAAACTGGTGCAGACTGGATGATGACTGGCACCATCAATACCATCGTTGACCAGGAAGGTGGCAAGTCTGTTATCTTCTACCAGATTGACATGGAACTGACCGACCTTCAGTCTCATAAGAAGCTCTGGATTGGCGACAAGAAAATCAAGAAGTTCGTTTCTAAGGATGCTGTAAAGTTCTAATTCATGGAATTTTATAAAGTCTGCATTTAAGGACTGCGATTTTTATAAAAGGCTCGGCTTTGGCCGGGCCTTAACTTTATGTACCCGTATAATTTCTACATTTGTCATGTAGGATATAAACTGTAGGTTGTTTAATGATCAGTATTACCAAGCTTTTGATGGACGCTCCTAACTATGGCGACCAGTTGCGTTACACTCCCAAGGCTCACGAGGCGAAGAACGGCGTTTCTGAAGGCCGCGGCCCGGTGGTGGTGTGGAACTGCACTAAGACCTGTAATCTGAAATGCGTTCATTGCTATGCCCGCTCCGAGGCCATCAAGTACCAGAACGAGTTGACTCATGAAGAAGGCTTGGCCCTGATTGACCAGTTGGCCGAATTCAATGTTCCGGTAATCCTGTTCAGCGGTGGCGAACCGCTGCTGCGCCCCGATTTCTTTGAGCTGGCGAACTATGCGGCAAGCAAGGGCATTCGCCCCACCATTTCTACCAACGGCACCTGCATTACTCCCGAAGTGGCAGAAAAGCTGAAGGCTATGGGCGTTGGCTATGTGGGCATTAGCTTGGATGGTAACGAAGAAACTCACGACAAGTTCCGCGGCAAGGAAGGTGCCTACAAGCTTGCCATTCGCGGTATCCGTAACTGTGTTGCTACCGGCCAGAAGGTGGGACTCCGCTTTACCATTACCAAGGACAACTACCGCGACCTTAATTCCATTTTCGACCTCATCGAGTCCGAGAACATCGATCGCGCCTGCTTCTACCATCTGGTGTACAGCGGCCGCGGCAGTGGCATTGTGGACCACGATCTTTCTCACGAAGAAAGCCGCCAGGTCATGGACCTGATCATTGACCGCGTTCTGGATTTTAAGAAGCGTGGCCTGAACAAGGAAATTCTGACTGTAGATAACCACGCCGATGCTGTGTACCTTTACCAGCGCATGAAGCGTGAGGATCCGGAACGGGCCAAGAAGATTCTGGAACTAATCCAGAGCAATGGCGGAAACCGTAGCGGCATGGCCTTCGGTAACATCGATAGCATTGGAAATGTTCACCCGGACCAGTTCACTCAGTACATTACTCTGGGTAACGTTCGTGAACGTAAGTTCGGCGACATCTGGACCGACGTTTCCAACCCGATTATGGCAGGACTCAAGGACCGCAAGCCTCTATTGAAGGGCCGTTGCCCCAAGTGCGCCTTCCTGAACCTGTGTAACGGTAACTTCCGTACCCGCGCCGAGGCTGTGACGGGCGACTTCTGGGAAATGGACCCTGCCTGCTACCTGACCGACGACGAAGTGGTGATTTAAGTCGCATTTTTTTTCGCGCGCTTTATGACGGAATTAGAGCAGCAGATTCTTGATATCATTCAGGACGGCTTCCCAATTGTGGAACGGCCTTATGCGGCTATTGCCGAACAGCTTGGCGGCGTTACTGAACAGCAGGTTTTTGAAGCTGTAGAAAACCTTCGCACATCTGGCGTAATTCGCCGTATTGGCGGCGTGTACGATACCAAACGTCTTGGTTTGGTCAGTCGCCTGTGTGCAGGACGTGTGCCGGAATCTGACCTTGATTTTGATGGCGCGACGGATCGTCCACAGACAGAGCTTGAAAAGTTTGCCGCAGCCGTGATGGATGTTCCTGCCATTACCCATAACTATGTTCGTTCCCACGAATACAATGTGTGGTTTACAGTCATTGCCGAAAATGAATCTGCCCTTCAGTCTGTTATAGATAAATTAATTCGTGAGACTGCGTTGCACGATGTTCATTCTATGCCGGCGAAAAAGATGTTCAAGATCAATACGGTCATGGGGAAGGCTGCAGACACAAAGCAAGAGGCTGGCAGAACAATGGAGCATCGCGAAAATATGGAACGTCGCGATAATTCTGGCAAATCTGCAGAAATTGCGCCGAGTCTTACGGAAATGGACAAGGCTCGCATCCGTTTGCTGAGTGGAAACTTGCCTCATTCTTTGACACCCTTTACTGATCTATTCCAAGGTGTCATTCTGAGCGGAGCGAAGAATCTAGAGACCATTCTTGGTGAGGCTCGCGCAGACCTTTCTTCAAAGCGTATGCGTCGCTTTGGTGCAGTACTCCGGCATCAGCAGGCGGGGTTCCCTTGCAATGCCATGGTTTGCTTTGATGTTGGAGCATCAGGCAAATTTATCATGGATGCGTCTGCAGCGGGTGCCGTTCTTGCAGCAAATCCTCATGTGTCCCACTGCTATGAACGTCCGCCATTTGATGGATTCCCTTACAATGTTTATGCAATGTTCCATGCACAAACGCCCGAGGAACTTTCCCAATTTGTAGGGGAGGTGGCGACCGCTCTTGAGAATCCCGAATTTGCAGTTCTACATTCTGTAAGGGAACTTAAAAAGACTAGCTACAAGTACTTTGCGTAAGGGCTTGGCTATAAGCCAGCCTTGGCAAAAATACCAATGCGGTGTCCGGTTTCGAACCCGAATAAAGTCCCGTGGTGGATTTCGTAATTTAAACCGAAACTTACAGGAACGGGTGCGAAGCCAAAGACTCGGGCAAGGTCAAATCGCATTTTCATACCCTGATACTTGTCGTCCATTTTGCGGTAGGGCTTTGATAGGTGCTTGTTTTGGGATTCCTGGATTCTTGCTTTATACAATAAAATTTCGTTGAAGATCCATCCTGTTTCTGTTGTCTGGTTCCAGCCAAATTTCCAGGTAAGGGATGCCTTTAAACCGATTTCGTCTCCTGGAGCAAAATCGTCTTGTTCCAGGAACGTGTTATAAAGAATTGCAGAACCCAAATGCAATTTTTTTGAAAAATTGTAGATAAAAAACGGCTCTATGTTCAGGCGGTGAAAACGGTTGAGTTGCGAACCTTCGCCAGGTGGAAATCGCCAGTTCAGATTTAAACCGAACCCTTTTAAGGAACTGGAATTCACGAAGGGCATGAACTTTGTTCCTACGTAGGTTTCGTTGAATCCGTTTACATGCAGATTGCAGTAATTGTGTATGTAGCCTTCGGTAGAATATTCGTAGCTGTAACTTAAAAAACGAAAGGATCCGTCTGCATAGATGCTTGCGGTTCCATTTAGCATAGGGAGGGCGAACTCTGCAGAAAGAGTCATGTCGGCGCTGTAGATGTCTTCGTCAAGTTCTGCGGCTCCGTCTATGGCAACCCAGGTGCCTGGGGCTGTAATGGGGTGAAGTACTTCTGTAGCATTTGCGATAGCGCAGCCGGCCGCAATTGCAAAAAAGAAGTACCTGAATAAGTTTCCCATGATTTAAATATACCAAAGAATTTAAGGGATTTGGTGAATAAAATAATCTTTTGTATTTTTGCAAAGTAAATTGCACGAAATTCTAGAATGACGAAAATCGGAAACTTCTTGATGATGGCCTTTGGCCTTTTGCTGGTCGCCTTGCTAGGTGGCTGCTTTTGGGATGGAACCGATAAAGATCCTGAATTTTTGCCTCTGAATGATTCGGAATATCCCTATGCGGATATTCCTCGAGTCGTTATTGAAACTGAAAACTTTAGCGAGATTCGCGATACTGAAACTGAATTTCCTGCACGACTTCAGATTTATGAAGATACTGCAGCTGTTAGTGGTGTGTATAAGTTAACTGTACGAGGCCGCGGAAATTCTAGCGCCAAGATGCCTAAGTACGGGTTGAAACTGGAGTTTGAAGACAAAGTAAAAATGTTTGGAATGCCCAAAAGTAGGGACTGGGCGCTAATTGCAAACTACGGCGATAAAACTCATTTGCGAAACTTTATGATGAGTCGTGTGTCTGAATGGCTCAACGCAAAATTTACGCCTAAAATGCAGTTTGTAGAATTGTATTTGAATCGCAAGTACATGGGCTTGTACTTATTTGCCGAAACCGTAAAGGTTGCAAGGAATCGTGTAAACATTGCCGAAACCGATACGACCTTCCTGTTTGAAAAAGAGGACGAAAAAAAGATAGATCCTCCTTTCGTTACTACCGATCTTGGCTATTCCTTTCATGTAAAGTCTCCCAAGAATCCTTCTGATAAAACCCTTGGTTTGTTGCAAGATCATCTGAACGATTTTGAAAATTTTCTGTATTATGGTCGCTTTGGTTCTCCAAGTAAAATGCCTGAATGGATTGACGTGAACGACTATATGCTTTATTATTGGGTGCAGGAGTTTTCGAAGAATGAAGACGGTTCCTTTGCAAGAAGTGTATTTATGACCTGGGAAAAGGGCGGTACGATTCATTTTGGACCTCTCTGGGATTTTGACCTGGCCTTTGGAAATGCATCTCGTAAAGAAAATCAAAATGCTGAAGACTGGTATATTCGGACTCAGCGCTGGAATCGCATGATTTTTAATGACCGCTATGTGGTGGACCATGCAAAAGAATACTGGCGAGAGCATCGCCGCTTGTTCCATGATTTAATCGATAGCGTACCCTTGTACCGTAAGATTATTGAAAGGGCTGTTGATAATGAATACAAGCGGTGGCCTATTTTGCAGAATACTGAAAATTGGGCGCTAAAAGATCCTTATAAAAGCTATGACGAAGCTGTTGAATCCATGGTAGAATGGATGATAAAAAGGTATAATTGGATTGATGAGCAATAAGGTGATGAAATTTTTGCTGTGGGTGAGCCTCTGGAGTGTTATACTCCTTTTTACGGCTTGCAGCGAGGGCGATTCCCTGTCGGAAACTCACATTACGGCTGTTTCTGAACCAGATGACGTTGTAGAAGAAGACTCCTTGGTTCACGATTCTATTGACGAAATCGAAATTGCCGATGGTATCATCTATATGTCTCGTTCTTATGAGAATCGTTCATCGTCGTCATTGAACATTGTCATTTTGCCTAAGTCATCTTCTAGTAAAACGAATAGTAGCGACTCGAAGATTACGGCGACAAGCTCTGATGCAGAACCGCCTGAAAGTTCTGCTGATGCTTCAAGTTCTTCTCAAGAACGTACGGTTACATTTTGGGAACCAGAAAATTCAGAGGCCCTTAGCGAGTACGACTCTGTTGCCAATACCCTTACGGATTTACGCGATGGTCAAGTTTATAAGACCGTAACTATCAATAATGCTCAAAACGGCTATAGCGCAGTGTGGATGGCCGAAAACTTGAACTATGCCTATCTGCAGCCAACAGAAACCGAAGATTCCTCGAGTTTCTGCTATCGTGGGCTTGCATCTAATTGCGACAAGTATGGTCGTTTGTATATGTGGAGTGCCGCAATTGATAGCATGTCTCATTTTAGCAATGACTGTATGGGCTGTGGTTACGGTACCATGAAAATTTGGTTTTTTGAAAAAACGTCTCGAGGGGTTTGTCCTGCAGGCTGGCATATACCGGATTCAACCGATTTTGCCTTGCTAAAAATTATGGATCCCATTCGTGATAATCCCACGATGTCTAATGGCTTTTTCAATGAAGATTTTGTAGACGGTGATTCTCCAATGTTAGCTGGCTATAAGGGCGATAAAGGGTACTTTAGGCAAGGAGAATATGCCTATTTTTGGACTTCCTATGAATATGAAGTGTTCTTTGGAGGAGTCTATTTCTTTGAGTTGGACGCCAGATTTGTTTATGAAGGACGTTACGACAAGAGTATAGCATTTTCTGTTCGCTGTATAAAAGACAAATAGCTTTTTTCTACATGGACATGCTTCGTATGCCATGTAGTGTCAACTGGGCCATGTCCGAAAGCAAGCTTTCGACCGCAGCTCTCGTTTTTTCTACATTTGCGCCATGCGAAAGATTTACATGGCAGGAATGAGTCATAAGGTGGCGGAAATCGCCATCCGCGAAAAGTTCTACATCACGATGGAAATGAAGGCCGAGGCTCTTCAGCATTCCAGCTTCGATGAACTTTTGATTCTTGCTACTTGCAACCGCACCGAAGTCTATGTGGCCAGTGACCGCCCCTTGGAAGAAGGCGAACTGGTTCGCTATGTGTGCGGCCTTGCACACCAGAATTACGAAGATTTTGCCCAGTTCTTCTATAGCTACGAAGGGGACGCGGTTGTTCATCATGTGATGAATGTTTGCGCGGGCCTTGATTCTGTGGCTGTGGGCGAGGACCAGATTTTGCATCAGATTGGTCGAGCCTATGAAACCGCTCATCAGGCAGGTACGACAGGCGTAAGCTTGAATAAGCTTTTCCAGGGTGCAATTCACACCACCAAGCGCATCAAGACCGAAACCAACCTGAGCAAGCTCAGTTGCAACATTCCGTTCCTGGCCATGAAGCAGGTTCAGAAGACTTTCGATGATTTGGAAAGTCGTTCCGTGTACATCGTTGGCCTTGGTGAAATGGGTTCCCTGATGTTGAAGTACGTCCAGGAAAATACCACCAGAATTTTTGCCTCCAGCCGTACGTTTGCCAACGCCCAGAAGTTTGAGGATGTGCTGACTCCGGTACGTTTTGAAGACCGCTATAGTGTTATGGGCAAGGCTGATGTGATGATCCTTTGCAGTGCCTGTCAGGAGCCTATTGTAACGAAGGATGAATATGCTAAAGTTTTGCTGAAGGTCGCGGAGGATTCGCAGGATAGTTCCGCCGGCCATCATCAGGATGGTTCCGCCCCGCGCCTGGTTATAGACCTTGGTAGCCCTCGAAATGCAGAAGCGTCTATCGGGGAACTTCCCGGTGTTCAGTATGTTTGCGTAGATGACCTGGAAAAGATTGTTTCTGAAAATCGCCGCCTTCGCATGATTGAACTGGAGGCTGCCCAGAAGATCCTTCAGGAAGGTATCGAGGAATTTTTGCAGTGGTACCGCATGGACGATGTGGCAAAGCGTATTAACGTTCTTGCTGGCCAGATGGTGACCACTGCAGAAGATGAATGCGAAAAGTTGTTGCGTTCCATGCCGGATTTGTCTCAGGAAGATTCCGATCGCATTCAGATGATGTATGTCCGTTTCGCAAAGAAGATGGCCAACGATTATCTGTACAAGGTGAAGGCAGAAAATTCTCCTGAAGATGTGCAGAAGTATTTGGAATGTTTATCGAAGGCGTCTTCCTGATGACGCAGAACCATCATAGTGTCATCCTGAGAGGCGAAGCCGCGAAGGATCCTGCAAGAAGGTCTTGTGATGAAACTTAGAATTGCAACTCGTAAAAGCGCTTTGGCTTTGGCTCAGACCACCATGGCTGCCGATGAAATCGTGGCGGCAAATCGTGGCTGTAAGAACGTCGCGAACGAAAATGCCGCGGAAGAGAAGATTGCGGAAGATAACGTCGCGGGCGAGAACTGCGCGGACCTCAGTTACGAACTGGTATCCATGACTACAGAGGGCGACCGCCGTCTGGACAAGTCTCTCGCCAGCTTTGGCGGTAAAGGCGTCTTCATTAAGGAACTTGAAGTTGCTCTGCTTGAAGGTCGAGCAGATATTGCCATCCATAGCCTGAAGGATATGCCTGCCGAAGTGTTGCCCGAATTTAAGCTTGCCGCGGTTCTCAAGCGCGAGGATCCGCGAGATGCGTTCCTTGCCCGCGGCGGTAAGGATGGCAGCCGCTTTATGGATCTGCCGGCAGGTGCGAAGGTGGGTACAGGAAGTATCCGTCGTGTGGTCCAGCTGAAGGCCTTGCGTCCGGATCTGGAATACGTGCCTATCCGCGGGAACATTCAGACCCGCATTAGTAAGCTTTCGGAATTGGACGGCGTCGTTCTGGCAGCCGCTGGACTCAAGCGCATGGGCCTTGCGGATCAGGTGACGGAATATTTCGACACCGACAAGATGCTTCCGGCAAGCGGTCAGGGAATCCTTGCCATTGAGACCCTGAAGGATGGCTGCGCTCCTGAAGTGACTGCTGCATTGAACCGCGTCAACCATTTAGAAACTTACTGCATTGCCGTTGCAGAAATGGCTTTCCTCAAGGCTCTTGATGCTGGCTGTCAGTTTCCAGTGGCAAGCTTCGCAGAAATTGCGGATGCGGGTGTTGATGCCGCGGATGTGCCAACCAGTGAATGTGCAGGCAATCGCGTGCTCAAGATTCGCGGTATCTATTGGGACGAAGCTACCAAGCGCCTGCTTCGTGCAGAAGACTCGGCAGCCTTTGATGTTGCCGCAGTAGAATCCGTGCAGAAGGCCAAACAGCTGGGTGTATCCCTTGCGGAACTCATCAAAAAGCAACTCAATCCGTAGAAACCAAAATAGCCGACCTGCATAAATTCTAAATTTCATTACGAAATGAAGAATTTTGGTAAAGTTTATTTGATTGGCGCTGGTCCTGGTGACCCGGGGCTTTTTACTCTGAAGGGCAAGTCCATTTTGGAGAAGGCCGACGTGGTCGTTTATGACCGCCTTGTTTCTCCTTCTATTTTGGCGTTCTGTAATGAAAAGGCTCAGATGGTTGATGTGGGTAAAATGCCCACCCATCACAAGGTGAAACAGTCCGAAATCAATAAACTGCTGGTGAAGTATGCCCAGGAAAATCCGGGTGCAGTAATCGCTCGCCTGAAGGGCGGTGATCCCTTCGTCTTTGGACGCGGCGGTGAAGAATGCCTGGAACTTGTAGAGGCCGGAATTGAATTTGAAGTGGTTCCTGGTGTAACTGCGGGAATTTCTGTGCCGGCTTATGCAGGAATTCCTGTGACCCATCGTGGCATTGCAACAAGTTTGCACATCATTACCGGACACGAGAAGGGTTCTGCGGAAGGTCATAGTGACGCGGAACTGGGCCTCGACTTTGCAACTTTGGCCAAATGCCCGGGAACCTTGGTGTTCTACATGGGTATTGCCAACATGGATTTTATTGCCCGCCGCCTGATGGAATGTGGCAAGGATCCCAAGACTCCATTGGCTTTCATCGAAAGGGGAACTACGCCTTACCAGCGTACGGTCGCCTGCACCTTGGAAACTGCGGGGGAGACCATCGTCCGTGAAAACGTGACCGCGCCCGCCATTACCATTATGGGTGATGTGGTGGATTTGGGCAAGTCCCTCGCTTGGCGTAAGGATTTGCCGCTGTCCGGTAAGCGTCTGGTGATTACTCGAGCCGCAAAGCAGGCGGGTGGAATCGCTTCTCGCTTGACTGCCCTCGGTGCCGAAGTTATTGAAACTCCCATGATCGAGACTCGTGTGTTGGAAAGTCCATTTGTGTGTCATTCTGAGCTATACGAAACTAAGAACTTTAGTTCTCAAGTTGAGTTATGCCCTTTGGGTAGAAGCACGAAGTGCGAAGTCGAAGAATCTAGTAAGGTGAATTTCGCAGACCTCGCAAATTTTGACGTTCTCGCATTCACCAGTACCAACGGCGTTGATTCCTTCTTTGAATCCCTCTTCAAGGCTGGCCTTGACATTCGCGTTCTTGCTGGTAAGAAAATTGCATCCGTCGGAAAGATTACCGAAAAGAAGTTGCTGGAACGTGGCATCCGCTGCGACTACGTTCCCGAGGATCATACCGGCGAAGGCCTGGGCAAACTGCTTGCCGCTATGTGCCATTCCGGACAAGAACAGCCTGAGTGTCAGCCTGAACAGGAACCGTACGAGAATCGTCCTGAACTTGACACCCCATGTCATCCCCGACGCTTGTCCTCGCTTGACGAGGATGATCGGGGATCTAGCATTGACGAATCCCGCATCCTCCTTCTTCAAGGCAACCTTGCCGACGAAACCATATTGAATTTGCTTCCGAAGGCAACCCGCTGGGTAGTATACGAAACGCTGCCTGCAGCATCCATGCCCGACTGGAAACGTGAAGCCGTTGCCGGAGCCGATGCTGTGGTATTTGCTAGTTCCAGTGCCGTAGAAGCCTTCGCCAAGGCGACCGCAATTTGTGGCACCGAGGGCAAGACCCTTCATTCTGAACTCAGCCCCCGTCATTCTGAGCTGAGCGAAGAATCCAGTGCAGTTCCTGCCCTCGCTTTCTCCATCGGTCGTCTCACTACCGCCACCGCCAAGAAGTACGGCTTCGAAGTTGTGGAAAGTGAAGAAACTACCATGGACTCCCTGGTCAAAAAAATTGCGGAGTATTACTCTGTATGAAAGTCGTTCTGATTATTGCCCATAACTGCATTCGTCCGGGAGCCTACAGCGCCTTTGAAGTGGTGCTGGACCGCTTGCGTCACGATATGCCTGACGCCCGCATTGCAAGTACAAGCCTGCTGGATTTGGACAATGACCTGCGCGCCCTTTTGCGTGAGGATGTGGAGTCGGTGACTTTGCTTCCGTACCTGCTTTTGAGCGGCCAGCATTCCAAGGGCGATATCCCAGCTATCGTGGCTAACGCCCAGAAGGATTTCCCGCAGATTCCGTTGACCTTGTTGCCGCCTCTTGGCGAATGGAACGGCTTTGCCGACATGGTGGTGGCTGGAGTCAAAGGCGCTCAGAAAACCAGAAAGACTGCTGAGTCTTCTACGCATTTCAATTCCAGCATGTTGGCAATTGAGGTTAAGCTGGAAGGTAAGAGTGTCCTGGTCGTGGGCGGTGGCCGCATTGCCTTGCGCAAGGTAAAGACCTTGTTGCCTACAGGAGCCCGCATTACGGTGGTTGCCCCGCAATTCGATCCCGAGTTTGCAAGTCTGCAGATTCCCGAGGGGTCTATGACCATGCTGAATCTGGTGGAACGTCCTTACGATTCTACGGATCTTCGCGGTGTATCCATGGTGTACATCTGCACGGACCAGCCGGCTGTAAATGCGCAGGTCAGCAATGATGCCCGTGCTCGCCGCATTATGGTGAACAACGCCTGTGATTATCTGGATGGAGACTTTATTGTTCCCGCCCGAATGGACTTTGGGGAAAACATTACCGTCACCGTTTCTACCCGTGGCCGCGCTCCCAGTCTTGCCAAAAAACTGAAACAGAAAATCCAGACCGACTGGGGCCAGGATTTGGAACAAATTGAAAAGAATTTCCTCGACCCATCCACAACCCCTTAAAGATTTTCAAAAACACAAATCTCAATCTCATAATTCATACTTCATAATTCGAAATTAATATGATTGTCCGTCCTCGTCGTTTACGTCAGAATACCACCATCCGCAACATGATTGCGGAAACTTCCGTCAGCCCCGATTGCCTCGTTTACCCCATGTTCGTGGTAGAAGGAGAAGGCGTCAAAGAAGAAATCTCCAGCATGCCTAACCAGTTCCGTTTCAGCATCGATGAACTGCTGAAGGAAATTGAAACCTTCGGACCGCTGGGCCTCAAGTCCGTGCTGCTCTTTGGCATTCCCGATCATAAGGACGAAATGGCTTCCGAAGCCTACGGCAAGAACAGCATTGTCCAGCGAGCCGTTCGCGCCATCAAGGCTAAGTTCCCGGAAATCTACGTTATCTGTGATGTGTGCCTCTGCGAATACATGAGCCACGGTCACTGCGGTATCATTAAGGATCACGATGTGGATAACGACTCCACTCTGGAACTGCTGGCAAAGACTGCAGTTTCTCAGGTGGCCGCCGGTGCCGACATGGTTGCCCCCAGCGACATGATGGATGGCCACATTACCGCTATTCGTGAAGCCCTTGACGAAGCTGGCTTTACCAATACGCCGATCATGGGTTACAGCGCCAAGTTCGCCAGTGCCTACTACGGCCCCTTCCGCGATGCAGCCGACTCCGCCCCTCATTTCGGCAACCGCAAGACTTACCAGATGGATGTTCGCAACGGTCGCGAAGCCATGCACGAAGTGGAATTGGATCTGGAAGAAGGAGCCGATATCGTCATGGTGAAGCCGGGCCTCGCTTTCCTGGATGTGCTCCGCGGTGCTGCAGAAATCAGCAACGTTCCCGTGGCCGTCTATAACGTCAGCGGCGAATACTCCATGGTGAAGGCCGCCGGCAAGTTGGGCTGGATCGACGAAGACGCCATCATCCGCGAAAACATGATCGCCTTCAAGCGCGCCGGTGCCGACATCATCATTACCTACCACGCCAAGGAAATTTTGGAAAAAGGTTTGTTGAAGTAAATTCTCAATTTTGAAAAGAGTGGTCTATTAAAGTAATTTACAAATCTTTAACAAAGTAACCCTTTACAAAATAACCCTAGTTTCTATATTCTTTCCCGAGCGTTACGAATAGTCTCCTGAACACCTGATGAAAAATTCAGGTGTTTTTTTTGCAGAAAAAACTTCGGTTCGGCCATGCCAGAACGCAAGCGTTCTGTCGCGGCTCTCACCTTGTGTGTTTTTTGTTTTGCAGAAAAATCAAAAAAAAAGAATCACAAACAGATAAAACAGGAGACTAAAATGAATCATAAACGTGAAATTCCCGAAATATTCGAGAGCAAGACGTTTTTGGACCCGACTTACGAACCTGGCTTTCGTGAGGTTTTCAAGGATGCCGATACTATTAGGGATTTCCTAAACAGCGTATTGCACCTTGACGGAAATCGTGAAATCGATTCGCTAAGTTTTGAATACGAAGATAGAATCAAGTTTAAGATGCCGTCAGCGAGGTCCGTCGTGTTGGATATCCATGCTTGGACAAAGGATCATCGCTGTGTGGATATCGAAATCCAGCGTTGCAGCCATCCGTTTTTTGTTGACCGGGTCTTGCTATATAGCTTCTTTTTGGCAATTAAGGGCAAACAGAAAATGGATAAGTCTCCTGAGTTTCGTTTGCTTCCAGAATATGAACGTAAACGTCGAAGGTACGAACTTCCTGAAGTGGTTTCTATTTGGATTTGTAACTTTCATCCTCTTGGCGAGGCCCGCGATTACCGTGAAGAATGGAATCTATTTAGCGATTATGATTTGAAGAAGGGTGATGTCTTGCCGGTTTCAAAGAAAATGAATTATATTTTGTTTGACTTGCGTAGCTTTACGAAAAAGCCGGAAGAGTTGAATACTAGGGAAGATCAGTGGCTGTATCTGCTCTCAAAGGCTGGTGGCGACGATAAACTTCCTGAATTCGACGATGATTATGTTGCCCGCGCTGTAGAACGTCTTCGTATTGAAAATGCAAGCGATGAACTTATTCACGCGCAGGAGCAAAAGATGATGTCACAGGATGAAATTGATTGCCGCATTGGCGATGGTGTTGCTCGTGGTGTTGAACAAGGCTTTCAACAAGGCATTCAACAGGGTATTCAGCAAGGAATTCATCAAGGAATACAGCAAGGCGAGAATAATGCACTTGACGTGGCAAGGTCTTTAGGTGTTTCCGAAGAAGTCCTTGATCAAATTAGACAAAAACTTGTTGAAAATAAACAATAGATGTAAGGCGGAGTTATTCCGCCTTTTCTATCTTTTTAGCCATGAATCATTCTGTTAGTGAAAAGCTGTTTGCTGAAGCAAAGTCCCTGATGCCTGGTGGCGTCAACAGTCCTGTTCGTGCATTTGGTAACGTGGGGGCGACGCCCCCGTTCATTGCCCGAGCTAAGGGCAGCCACATCTACGATGTAGATGGCAACGACTATGTGGACTATGTGGGTTCCTGGGGTCCCATGATGTTGGGTCACGCCCATGATTCCGTCATCAAGGCGGTGGCTGAAACGGCACAGAACGGCTTGAGCTTTGGCGCTCCCTGCGGTCTGGAATCTGAATTAGCCAAATTGGTTATGCAGCTGGTGCCCAGCATCCAGATGATTCGTATGGTGAACTCCGGTACCGAGGCCACCATGAGCGCTATCCGTGCGGCCCGAGGCTTTACCGGTCGCGACAAGATTATCAAGTTTGAGGGTTGCTACCATGGTCACAGCGACAGCTTGCTGATTAAGGCTGGCTCCGGCATGCTGACTACCGGCAAACCTAGCAGCAAGGGTGTTCCTGCTGATCTTGCCAAGTACACCTTGACGTTGCAGTACAATGATGTGGCGGGCGTCCGCGAAACGTTTAACGCCATCGGCGATGAAATCGCTGGCGTCATCGTGGAACCGGTGGCCGGCAACATGGGTGTCGTTCCTGCAACTCAGGAATTCCTTCAGACTCTTTCCGGTGAAACAAGGAAACATGGCGCTCTCCTGATTGTGGATGAAGTCATGACCGGTTTCCGTGTTGGTATTCACTGTGCTCAGGGGCTGTACGGCATTACTCCGGACCTTACCACCTTCGGTAAGATCATTGGCGGTGGTATGCCTGTGGGTGCATACGGCGGCCGCCTGGATGTGATGCAACAAATCGCTCCCTTGGGCGGGATCTATCAGGCAGGCACCTTGTCTGGCAATCCGGTGGCTATGGCTGCAGGCCTTGCCACCATGCGAGAACTCAGCGGCAATCCCGAACATTATGTTCGCGCCGAACGATCTACCACCACCCTCCTCAAAGGCCTGAAGGCTGCCGCAGACGAGGCTGGCCTCCCTATGACTACCAACCAGGTTGGTTCCATGGGTTGCGTCTTCTTTACGCCCGGTCCGGTTACTTGCTTTGCCGATGTGCAGAAATCCGACCTGGAACTGTTCCGCAAGTACTTCCTGGGAATGCTTGACGAAGGCATCTATCTGGCTCCCAGCCAGTTCGAGGCCATCTTTGTCAGCTCCGCTCATACGGATGACGACATCGAAAAGACTATCGCCGCAGCCTGCAAGGTTTTGAAAAGCCTGTAGGTTTCCGCACTATCCCGCTTGAGAATAGATGAAGTTTGTTGTTGCCCTCATTTCATTGCTGATGCTCTCTAGCTGCGCCACCATAATGAATGGTGGTAAGAAAACGCTTAATTTCTATTCTGCGGAAGAGAATACCGTTATTTCTGTTGTAACTAGTGATGGTGAAAGAACAAATAAAGGTGATGTTTCTGTTGATGTCAAAGGTGGATCCATTAGTGTCGTAGCCAAGAAGGGTGGCTGTGTTACGGAACACCAAATGATTGAATCACACTTTTCTGGTGGTTGGTACATTTTGGGAAACATGTTCTCGTGGTTTTACTTTGGTTGGATATTTGATCCGATCTTTGGCGGCGTATACTACTATGATAAAAAGGATTATGATGTAACCCCGGATTGCAGTATGATGCACCTTCAGGAACATCAAATGGTTGAGGAGATTGTTGCGGAACGGAAGAATAAGGCCCAGCAGAAAAATATCAAGCAGGCTGTTGTTGCGCAGTCTAGTCCCAAACCCGAAAAGACATATCCTACAACGTACGTTGCGGTGCTTGAAACAATGGCAGGAGAAGACCTCCTGGATTACAATTCGCGACTTTTCCTAACTGATGTCCTTCGCGATGCTGCTAGCCGCATGTTGCCGGCAAAGCAGGGCTTTGTGGTAATGACTCGTGAAAACATCAATGTAATGCTGCCTCCTGGAAAATCCCTGGAAGAATGTGAGGGAAGCTGTCTGGCAGAAACAGGACGTAACATTGCTGCTGATTTCGTGACACAGGCTCGCATTGGAAAGTTTGCCTCCTTCATGACCATCACTGTGGAATTGTACGAGACAAAAAACAGTAAGCTAATTTCAAGCATTACAGCAAGAGCTTCCGATGAAGAACAACTTCTTGAGGAAATTGAAAAGAATGCCGGTTCGCTCTTTAGTAAGGTTATAGAAAATCGCTAATCTGTCCTAGAACTTAATAAAGTTCTGCGATAACTTTAACCTATTACGGCTAATTAAGAAAAAGTATTAAAGAATAGCCTTGTTCTATTACAAGACGCTTTCTATTTTGTACGTCGTATTTAGGACAAAGTGACGGCGCCGTTTTTGGTAAAAACTGCGCATAGCCCCTGCAATAAAGGAGCTTTTATGGAAAAACATACAAGTATTTTTACCAATGGCATCATTTGGTTTGGTGTCGCAATTTCCGTTTCCGAAATAGAGTGTGGCATTGAAATTGGTGCCGCAAATACTCCCGATGGTTTGTGGCTTCCGCTGATTCTTGGCCACGTCTTGGGTGGCATTATGCTGTACTTCGTTGGACTTATTGGGGCCCGCGTTCGCCTGAATGCCATGGAGACTACTGCATCGACCTTCGGTAAGTACGGTTCCAAGTTTTTTGCTTCATTGAATCTGTTGCAGCTTATTGGATGGATTGCGGTTTTGAACGCTCAGGGCGCACTTGCCTTGGCGGGTTTGAATCTGCCCGTTTCGTTCCCTGTTACGTGCGTCATTCTGGCAGTGTTGATTGCTGTGTGGGTGGCCTTAGGCCTTCGCCGTACAGAGAAAATTACCACGGTGGTCATGAGCTTACTAGCGGTTCTTCTTGTGGTGCTGACCGCAAAGTTCTTCGGTCTTGGAGACTCTATGTCCAGTGGCGCGGCAGGCCTCGCTGGTGCTGTAACATCTGCGGCTTCCGGCGGTGCAACCAATCTTCCCACATTCAACTTCTGGACGGTCTTTGAAATTTCAATCGCCATGCCTTTATCTTGGCTGCCGGTGATTTCCGACTACACCAAGGATGCGGAACGCCCTGTTGCCGCCACCGCAGTTTCTGCAATTGCATATACGGCTGCCAGCTTCTGGATGTACTTCATCGGTCTGCAGATTGCGGGTCTCGGCGTAGGAACAAACATTGCACAGGCCATACTTTTGGCGGGTATCGGTATTCCAGGCATTCTTATTGTGGCTCTTTCTACGGTGACTACCAACTTTCTTGCGGCAAATTCCGCAGGCGAATCTGCCAAGGCCATCGTTAACAGGCTGAATCCCAAAATTACTGGCGTTGTGGTCTGCGTACTCAGTACGGTTCTTGCCATCTGGGGCATTGTGGATCATTACATTCACTTCCTGTACATGATCGCATCTGTCTTTGCGCCCATGGCTGCAGTGCTTCTGGTATCCTTCTTCTTTGTGAAGGAACATCTAGAGCAGAGGGGCTTCTGGATCTGGAACCTGTTTGCCTGGCTTGCGGGCTTTGTTGTTTATCAGGTTGCTGTTGCTACGGGCTTCGAGGCTGTAGGCCCCACGCTCTTGGCTGTAATCGTTTCTGCGGCCTTGACTTTTGCGGCAAAAATCAAGAAATAGATTTTTCGGTCCCTTTACTGACGATGAGAATTTTTTTTATTATCTTTTAATGAAGAAATTTTCAAATCTTTAGGAGGATAAATGAAAAAGTTCTTTATGATTCTTGCTTCTCTGGGCATTGCCGCTACTATCTCCGCTTGCGGTGATGATTCTTCTTCGTCTCCGTCTGCATCTAACGGTGGGAACAAGTCCGGCAAGGCTTGCCTTAACACATTCAATGATGGTGAAATCCGTTGTTTTACTCACGAGTCTGTAGAGTTCCTTTGCGGTGGCTCCAGTTCGGAATTGAAGTCTTCTGTTTTGGTGGATGCCTGCCCTGAGGGTTATACCATGGAATGTCCCGATATTGTGGGTGATGGCGTAACCTATTTTTATCGAGAAGGCATGACGGATTGCCATAAGTTCTAATCAGACTTTATTTGTAGTTGAAAACCAAGCCGAGTGTCACAAAAATAAACTTGTTTATATTTGTGACCGAGGCGCATTATCAAAAATAACGAAGTTATTAATTGATAACTAAAGTTATCGTTAATGTTGCGCCTCGGTCATGTCAAAAACTTCGTTTTTGCCGCGACTCTCGGCTTAGACATTAATTGATATGGAAATGGAAATCCATATTGGGATTTCCATTTTCTATATTTGTACTTAAATAAATGAGGGTGTTATGATCGTATCTTGGATGACCACCAATAAGTGCAACTTGACTTGTAAGCATTGTTACCAGAATGCTGGTGATACTCGTAATCGCGAGCTGACAACTGCAGAAGGCCACAAGCTTATTGATGAAATTGCCAAAGCAGGATTCAAGATTATGATTTTTAGCGGTGGCGAACCCATGACCCGCCCCGATATTGTGGAATTTGTGGAACACGCCACCCGCGTGGGCCTTCGTCCTGTATTTGGAACCAACGGCACCATGATCACTCTGGAAAAGGCTCAGCAACTGAAGAAGGCTGGTGCCATGGCCATGGGTATTAGTATCGATAGCATTTCTCCGGAACGTCACAACAAGTTTCGCGGTTTGGATAACGCATTCGAACTTACCATGCAGGGAATCGAAAACTGCAAGGCTGCAGGTCTCCCGTTCCAGATTCATACCACCATCATGGACTGGAATCAGAATGAAATTTTTGATATTATGGATTGGGTCAAGAGCATTGGTGCTGTAAACCATCAGATTTTCTTCCTGATTCCTGTGGGTCGCGGTAAGGAGATTGCTGACCACGCCTTGAAGGTTGCTGAATACGAAAAGCTGCTTCGCGGCATTATGGAAAAGAGCCGCACGTTGGGGATTCCCGTAAAGCCCACCTGCGCCCCTCAGTTCCTCCGCATTGCAGACCAGCTGGATATCAAGACTCGCTATTCCCGCGGTTGTCTTGCTGGCTTGGATTACTGCATCATTAACCCGGTGGGAGAGGTTCGCCCCTGCGCCTATATGATGGAAGTGGCCGGCGATGTTCACGATACTCCTTTCGATGAAATTTGGGCCAATGCCGACGTATTCAAGAAACTTCGAACCAAGGCCTACGAAGGCGCCTGCGGTAAGTGTAAGTACAACGACCGCTGCGGTGGCTGTCGTGCCCGTGCCGCTTACTACCATGATGGCGACTACATGCAGGAAGACAATAACTGCGCCTATGGTCGCGGGGTTAAGTAGCGCGTTTCACGCTGGGTGAGGCTCGGGAACGAGTACGGTGATTCCGGCACGAGTCCGGAATGACAAAAACGCGTTTCGCACAGAAAGAAGGGAGAATAGGTATGGTTGACGAGAACGAAGATGAACGCTTTATGCGTATGGCTCTCCGTGAAGCCGAAAAAGCCTTCGATGAAAGGGAAATTCCCATTGGCTGCGTTATTGTAAAGGATGGCGTTGTCATAGGGAAGGGGCACAATCAGATTGAGATGCTGAAAGATGCCACCGCCCATGCCGAGATATTGGCCATAGGAACTGCCGCAAGTGCCTTGGACAACTGGCGTCTGGATGGCTGTACGCTGTATGTGACTTTGGAACCTTGTCCCATGTGTGCGGGAGCCATTTTGAATAGCCGTATCGGTCGTATTGTTTATGGTTCGCCGGATACCCGCTTTGGAGGCTGCGGCACCACAATCGATGTCATTGGCAATAATGCCCTGAAGCGTGTAGTTCCGGTGCAGGGTGGGATACTTGCAGAAGAATGCCTCGGGATGTTGAAATTGTTCTTTCAGCGAATGCGTCTCGAAAAGGGTGATTCTGGCGCAAAACCCCCAATTTCGTAGTATAAGGCAGACTTTCTGCAATTGAAGTTTTTTTTTATAGTTAAATTTGACATATGAATTTCTTTAAGTTTCTCGCGGGTTCTGCCGCGCTAATGTTTTTGTGCTCCTGTGGCGGCGATGAATACACTTTGGCTTTTAACACCCAGAATGTTCCGCCCCAGACCTATTTTCTGGAATCTTCCCTTAACGCTATTCTTCCGACGGATAGTACTACAGGTACTCCCGAGGCGATGAATACTCATCTGGTAGTCAAGGCGACCAACTCCCTCTTGACGGCTTACGATGACGGCTCTGCCAAGTTCCAGATGAAGATTGATTCCGTGGACTACAAGTCCGATAAGCGGTCTGTTGATGAGTTCCGTAGCATGGAACGCTATATGTCAACGGAACATTTCCAGTTCAAGATGGCCAAGGATGGTATTGTTCGCGATGCCGTTATCGAAGATTCCGTCATGCTAGGGACCGAGGCTCTGGACTTGATTCGACTGTTCCTGAAGGTGCAGCCTCTGTTGCCGGGTAAGCCGGTTGCTGTCGGTGAATCCTGGGAACGTCCTATGGATATTCCGGGCAACAACAAGGGCAATACGGTTGTGTATAAGTCCTTTACCCTGCAGGAACAGTTCGTACACGACGGCGTTCAGATGGCAAAGATCGGTATGAACCTGAAGTACAAGGAAGTGGCGGACTCTACCTCTGACATGCACATGTCCAGCAAGGGCTTTATCGTTGGTTCCGGTACGATTCTCTTTGATATGACTCATGGTGCGATTTCTTCTGTGAATCTTGAACTGACAGGCGACCTTGCTGTAACGGATTTGGTTGCCGAAAGTGTTATTCCCGAAATGCACGTGATCCAAAAGATCAAGTTGAGGAGTGAATTTTGATTTTGACTGGTAAAAAATTTGCAGGTCTTGTGGCTGCAACCCTGGCTACTTTGTGTGGCCTGGCAGTGGCTGGCGAAATGCCATTCCCGCAAATTGAAAATGGCAAGGTTACCTTGCTGGAAGCCGATAGCCCCTACCTGCTGGAACAGGGGGTGGTATTTTCTTCCAACGACACCTTGGTTGTGGAACCTGGTGTGACTGTCTTGATGGGGGAGTACGCCAAGCTTATGCTTCGCGGTTCTGTCAAGATTTCCGGTACCGACGCAAACCCCGTCGTGTTCCGTAGCGCTGATTCTAGCGAAAGTTGGAACGGCATTCATTTCGTTTCTGCGAATCGCCCTTTCGAAGTTAAGAACCTGGTAGTGGAGAATGCTTTCCGTAATACAGTATTCCGTTCCAAGGGCATTTTTGAAAGCGTGCGGTTTATAAACAACTACTATGGTCTTTGGATCGACGACGTACCGGAAGTTTTCTTGGCCCGCTGTGAGTTTACCCGAAACCGTTTTGCACTTTCTGTTCGTGCAGGCCAGGTCATGTCTGCAGAAACCAAAATTTCAAATAATGTCTACGGACTTTATTTGGAAGCTGGTGGAAAGTTCGACGGAGACCGCAGTCTTATCAATAACAATCTTGAAGCTGACGTCCGCAGTGAAGCCGATGAAATGGCTGGTCAGGGCAAGAAGGTTAACCGTAACATTTGGCATCGTATCGAAACCGCTTTCTAGGAGCATAGAGACGTAAGTGCAGGAAAACTTTCGCAGAGCTATTCGAAAGATGACGGGCAGCAGTGTCCGCCTGTCTGTGCGTCCTAACCGTTCCTCTATGGTGGCTACACTTTCACAGTCCATGATGGTCACATGGTCCATCGTGCTGTACGAACATCTAGACGCCATGCTGAATGATCCGTCGGTAAACGTCGGTTCGTCGGAATTGATTTCATACAGCGAAACTGCCTACAAACTTGCCGATACGAGCTTCCCGCAGATTATTGCAGATGCCAACAAGCTGTACGATGAGTTCCGTACTAAGTGGATGCAGCGTTTTTCTACAGACGAAGTCCTACGCCTCCTTCTGGAAGGTGGCGATTTTCTGCATCATGACGAAGAAAAGGGCTGGAACCTTACGGTAAAGAACAACAAGCAAGATATCAATGCGTTCTACTCTGCTACGATTCACTTGCTGGTCAGTGATGCTGAACCGTTGTTTGTCCGTATGCATGGTCGTGTGATGCAGCTGCAGGAAAAACTATGCAAGTATTGGCATGGGGAATCCGCCGTAGATGCCGTATCCAAATTGCTTCCCAGTCTCGAAGCCTCACTTCGTGATAAAGAAAATGCAATGGTTGTCTCGCTCCGCAGTTCCCTAAATGCACTGGCCAAGAAACGCTTTGCCGCAGCCTTTGCTACAAAGGGTTCTGAGCATTATTATAGTTCTGCCGCTTCTTGTGCCCGTAATGTGGGACGCTACTGGAATCCCCATTATGCCTACGAAAACGGCTTCTTGGCCTTTACGGATGATTTTTGTGATTATGCCCGTGGCCTTACCATTCAGGTGATTGAATGGTACCAGAGCAAGTGGGCTTTGTTCCTCCGCGGATTCAGTCGCGGACAGTTGAATTTGTTTGAAACACCGGCCTCTAACAAGGCTTAAATAATGCAGGTAAAAAATGAAGAATGCATTTAGTTCCATCTTGTTGCTAACCGTTGCGGGTCTTGCCGTATTGATTGCAGGTTCCCTGTACTTTGGCGCACCTCTCTTTGGCTGGGTCATTATGGCCGCCATCTTTGTGGTGTTCGTGGTGGAGCAGGTCCTTGCCCTCAAGAAGTTAAAGCAGATTTCTGCAGAAACCGAGATTCTTGAAACTTGCGAAAGCCGTGGCAATTACAACGTTTCTGGCGAGGGTGTTGTGGCAAAGCGCATTAAGCTTGCCAATAGCCTGATTGCCAAGAAGATTCGTCTGGACTCTCCAATTGCATTTGAAGTGCTTAATAGCAATGTTCAGATTTCTGTGCCCCGCAGCGCTGGCGGCTCCGTGATTCTTCTGGGCCTGATGGGAACGTTCTTTGGCTTGATGTATTCCGTTGCTACTGCTGGCGGTGCCATTGATAATTCTACTACCCAGGGTACCTTGGATACCATTCAGCTCTTGTTCCAGGGAATGAAGGGTATTTTCGGAACTAGCCTTTGCGGTCTTTTTGCTGCTTTGATTTTGAATGCTAGTCGCGCACTGCTTCTTGGAGCTCGAGATACTTTCATGGCTCGCCTAGATACCATGACTCTCAATCTGCAGGGCAATTCTGAAAATGAAGTGGAACAGAGCAAGAACGAACTGGAACGTTTGTTCGAAAGTGTCGAAAAGAATTTGGCTCAGGTGACTTCTTCTGTTCAGTCTAGCCTGAGTGGCATTGTGACCAAGGTGGGTGAGGAGCTTACTGCCGCTACAACAAAGATGAATCAGAATGTTTCTTCTTCTGTGGAACAGGTGTCTGCGAATGTAAATGCTTCTGTTCAGAAGGTGTCTACCGAAATGTCTGCTTCTGTCAAGAGCCTCAATGAATCTCTGGCATCTGCAATGAGTGGCATGAACGATGCGGTAAAGGATCTTGGTAGCTCCGTTAGTGCTTCTATTTCTACAGCCTTCGCTCCTATGGAAAACAGCGTAAAGGCTCTGTCCGCTTCTGTAGAATCAATTCCTTCGAAGTTGGACGACAAGCTGAATGGTCTTTCTTCTGCCTTGGATAATGGCCTTGGTGATATTGCCAGCGGCGTAAAGGCTGGTCTGAATAGCGTGGCTGACGATGTGAAGTCTGCCCTGAATGATGTATCTGGCAGCGTTTATGACGGTCTTTACAAGGTTAGCGAGTCTGCACAGAATTCTCTTGCCGATTCTTCTACAAGTATCGCTGAATCTATTGCTGATCAGGTCAAGCAGTCCAACGAACAGTGGAATGAATTTATGCAGCGTCTCGAAGAGCGCGCAACTGCCAATGTGGATGCTCAGAAGGATGGTCTCGAGACTCTCAAGAATGTTGCCCTTCAGGTGGCCGAAAAGGCTCAGGCTGGTTCTGCCGAACTCTCGCAGTCGGTGTCCGAAAAGTTGGCTGCGCTTTCCAACGACATTCTGTCGGCCTTCCAGAAACTTTCCGAAACGTCTGCAACGCTGCTTGACGCTCAGAAGGCTCTTACAGAAAGCATCGACAATCGTGTGGTTAAGGAAAAGGAAGCTTCCGACGCTCTTGGCGGCAACATTGTAGAAACTGCAGAACTGATGCGCGTAAACCAGTCCGAATTGAGTGCAAACCTCGAAATGCTTCGTGCAGGCCTCGAAACGATTCTTGAAAAGCTTTCTGGCGATACCGCAGAACGCGATGAAGAAGAAAACTTCATTGAACATCTTAACCAGTCTCTGGAAGCCTTCCACGAACGCGCTAGCGAAGTGCTTATGGAAAATGCGGTCAAGACTCAGGAAATCCTACTTGAAGTTCTTGAACAGACTCAGCGTTCAAACTCTTACTCTGCTCCTGCACCTGCAGCCTCTGCTGCAGAGCCTGCTGCCGATAACGGTGCCGACAAGATTGAGGGATAACTTATGCGTTTCAAGCGAGACGAAAACAGTAATCCTTGGATGGCCTACACGGACTTGGGCGTTGCCCTGGTATCGCTGTTTATCCTGGCTTTTGTTGCCATGGCTACCCTTAAGGAGCAGAAGGCAGAAGACCTGACCCGTACCGAAGAAGAAGTGTTGAGCTGTCAAGAAGAGATGCGTAAGATTGCTGCTGAACGCAATGCGCTTCTGTCTAAGAGTCTGCAGACTTCTATTGAAGCAGGACTTATTGCCCTTGAAGGTGGCAAGATTCAGATTCAGGCTCACTTCCTTTTCCCGGTGAACGGGGCCGACTTGACTCCGGAGGGTGTGGGCGTTATTAAGGGTATCAGTAAGGGCCTTCTCGAAGCAATGGATTCTACTGATGTAATCATGGTCAGTGGCTTTACCGACGATACTCCTGTGAAGTCCAGCACTTATACCAACTGGAATCTTTCGGCAGAACGTGCAGTAACCGTGGTAAAGACCTTGATTGCCCAGGGCTTTCCGCCGGATCGTCTTTTTGCGGCCGGCTTCGGCGAACATCAGCCTAAGTATCCCAATGATACCGAAGAACATCGCCGTTTAAATCGTCGAGTTGAAATTGGTGTAACTCCGCTCCAGATGATGGAAAAGAAGTAAGGAAGTCTGAACTACGATGCAGCAACGCCTGGAAACATTGCGACAGAGTGTAGATGCTATCCGCAAGAGCGGAAAGCTGCCTCATTGGCGTATGGTCTATGCGGATAATCTGCTGAACCGTGCAAGTGATTATGTTGCTGTTGACCGACTTTCTGAAGCGAACCTTGTAGCCGAAAAGTTGGACCGTTGGGTAGCAACCCATACGCCTAAGGCCGAAGCAGAAAATCGTTTTGCAGAAAGTCCGCTGGTTATCTGGAAGAACTCCCAGCTAATGCAAATCTCAGACAGCATTAAGAAGACTCTGGCTGACAAGCGACAGCTGATTCCTGCTACAGAACGAGATGCTACATTACGTCGATTGAACCTGGTAGAATCGTGGATCAACGCAGGAGAATGCCTGCAGGCCCATGATGAATTGCTTTCGTTACGTTCAGCACTGATTGCCCGTTTACGCCGTAGCTACCGCGCCCGAATTGTAGCATCTTCAATCTACCAGGGAAACGTTACCGCGCCTGCAGGAAGCCTAGTTGGCTTGTACAACGCCCGCCACACTCTGGAAGAAACCTTCCACGTAGTTGGCGAACGCGACCCCATCTGGATTGAAGACTTCCTGGAAATCTACAACGACCTGTTCCGCATTGTGGAACGCTTGGTTCCTCAGGATAAGAAGTAGTTGTTGTATCATTCTAAACGGTTCGTACAGTTGTTGACTGCGTTTAGAAGCGTGAATGCACTTTTTATTGCTTGTTAACGATTTCGTTAACTAAAAATTGAAAATTTTGAAAAATTTAAGGATTGTTAGTTAACGATTTGGTTAACTAATGAAAAAAAGAAAACCGCAACCAACAGTGAACTGACCCCAAAAAGTTGGACAGTTTAAAATTAGGATAAAACTGCGTAATG
>JAKSIE010000018.1 GCA_024398995.1 Fibrobacter sp. | reverse complement strand
ACAAGATGTTCAGTGGGTTGACGATGAAATGGGATAAAAAAACTGCCCGATGCTATCAACATCGAGCAGTGCATTCAAAATGTCAAAAAGACCTTTTGCGTTAGGGATAGTCCGACCCGTGCGGAGCGCGGGGAACGCCCATAAGAGAACGAATAATCTTGCAAAACTGAATCCCTCCACGTTTCCAGAAACGTCATCGGTTCGGTCATGCCAGCCCGCAAGCGGTCTGTCGCGACACTCACCTTGAGACGTTTTGCGGTCTCATGAACATGCAGTACGCTATCGAAGACGGCAAGGTTTTCGTTCTCGAAGCCAACCCCCGCGCATCCCGTACCGTGCCTCTGGTCTCCAAGGTCTGTAACACTCAGATGGCCCGCCTTGCTACCCGCCTCATGATGGGTGAAAAGCTGGAAGATTTGAAGCTGAAGGACAAGAAGTTCAAGCACCACGGCGCCAAGGAAGCTGTGTTCCCGTTTGACAAGTTCCCCAAGGTTGACCCGGTTCTCGGCCCTGAAATGCGTTCCACCGGTGAAGTGCTCGGCCTCTCCGAAGACTTCGCCCTGGCTTACTACAAGAGCCAGGAAGCAGCAGGTTCTATCCTCCCGTCTTCCGGTGCCGTGCTGATTAGTTTGTCTGACAAGACCAACCTCTGCGACCAGGCAATCGAAGTGGGTCAGCGTTTCCAGGAACTTGGCTTCAAGATCTACGCAACCGAAGGCACCGCCAAGTTCTACGAAAAGGCTGGCGTCAAGTGCGAAGTGGTGAACAAGATCGCCGAAGGCCGCCCGAACGTTCTGGATGTTATCCTGAACAAGCAGGTGAACCTCATCATCAACACCCCGTGGGCTCGCCGCGACGCTGTTGCCGATGAATCCGCCATCCGTAAGGCTGCCATCAAGTACAAGACTCCTTACATCACCACTCTCGCTGCCGCTCTCGACACAGTCAAGGGCATCGCCGCTGCCAAGGCTGGCAAGGGCGAAGTGAAGTCTCTGCAGGAGTACCACGCTTCCATTGAAGAGATTTAATTAGGCGTGTCATCCTGAGCGAAACGCCGTAAGGCGTGAAGTCGAAGGATCCAGAACATTAAAGACCGTAGCAATAAAATGCTGCGGTCTTTTTTTTGTATATAGGGGGAAAGTTTTTTTGTGTGAAAATTTGTATAAAATATCTTAACAAAGTAATTTTTATATTTGCGTGTGATTGTCGTCATATACTCCCGAATCGTTCTTGGTTTTGGACTAGTGGCAAAGGAGGGTTCCTTTATGATGGTTGAAATTAAAAGACTGATTGTGGCTGCTCTGGCGACACTTGCATGCGTAGGCATGTGGGGGTGTGGGGATGATGTATCGATGCATTGGTCGGAGGAACGTTCGCTAGGTAAAGTTGTTGGCTTTGTTGACGACTCTCTAGTTATTGTCAATACTTCTCGTTATTGGCATGAGGAAGTGGAACCTACATTTGGCCTTTCGTATGATCGTTCTGGGTATGCTCATCCTGGTTTGTCGCTTTATAACTATCGTGTTCAATTAGATGGACCTGTATGGTCAGATTCGCTGGACAATTCAAGGAATGATGATTTTGAATATATCAAGGGGCAACTTTCAGATTCTGTAATTTGGGGAGGTGACCCGAAATCGAAAGTTTCTTTTTGGAAAATCGGTGAGAAACCGCATAAAATGAAAATCAAGAAGCTGTTTGACGGCTGTTCTATTGATGTCCATTACACTACGAAATTGAGACCGTGGCTTGATGGAAAAATATTGGTGATGGGAAATAACAGGAATCCTAATATAGAAGGGTTTAATATGGATAGTCTCGGGAGTGAGTATTGCCAATATGGCGTATTGGATACGATTCAAAAAACGGTTACATACAAGAGACTAGATGGTGATTTAAAATGGATTAGGAAATGTGATGATGTGAGAGCGTGGGATGGTGATATGTATTGCTTGAAATTTGATAAAGAAGAACGAACTTCTTCGTTGTTTGTAAATGATAACTTAAAATACATTTTGGAAAATGATTACTTCTGGACTGCGGGTGCTGTTTTGCAATTTCAGGGGAACATTCTCTTGTTGGAACGAGATGTTTGTCGGTTAGAGAACGGAAAAATTAAGTGCTTTGCATCAGCTTCGTCTAGAGGAATTTCTTTTAAAAATAAAGAAGACGATGTATACATCACATATTAGGGTTTGAAAAAGGTTAATTAATTGCGTGTATTCTTTTGGTAGCTTTTACAGCTATGTCTTGGGCCGTTCCTAAGCCGATGGAAAGTATTACGAATTATAATGTGATGATGGTTCATGGCGCTTATGGACCGAAAGCAAGCCGTACCGTGCCTCTGGTCTCCAAGGTCTGTAACACTCAGATGGCCCGCCTTGCCACCCGCCTCATGATGGGTGAAAAGCTGGAAGATTTGAAGCTGAAGGACAAGAAGTTCAAGCACCACGGCGCCAAGGAAGCTGTGTTCCCGTTTGACAAGTTCCCCAAGGTTGACCCGGTTCTCGGTCCTGAAATGCGTTCCACCGGTGAAGTGCTCGGCCTCTCCGAAGACTTCGCCCTGGCTTACTACAAGAGCCAGGAAGCTGCAGGCTCCATCCTGCCTTCCAGCGGTGCAGTTCTTATCAGCTTGTCTGACAAGACCAACCTCTGCGACCAGGCAATCGAAGTGGGTCAGCGTTTCCAGGAACTGGGCTTCAAGATCTACGCAACCGAAGGCACCGCCAAGTTCTACGAAAAGGCTGGCGTCAAGTGCGAAGTGGTGAACAAGATCGCCGAAGGCCGCCCCAACGTTCTGGATGTTATCCTGAACAAGCAGGTGAACCTCATCATCAACACCCCGTGGGCTCGCCGCGACGCTGTTGCCGATGAAAGCGCCATCCGTAAGGCTGCCATCAAGTACAAGACTCCTTACATCACCACTTTGGCCGCCGCTCTCGACACCGTCAAGGGCATCGCCGCTGCTAAGGCTGGCAAGGGCGAAGTGAAGAGCTTGCAGGAGTACCATGCTTCTATCGAGGAAGTGTAAGCGAGTATACAGTAGGAAGTAGACTGTAGACAGGAATGTTTGCTGCACTACGGACTTGCATGTCATCCCGGCCTCCGAGCCGGGATCTCCTGTGAAACTTAAAGAACCCCGTCTCATTGGAGGCGGGGCTCTTTTGTTGTTCTAAAATTGAATTGTTACGCGAATTCCGGGAACAGTTCCGGGATGTAGTCTTCCAGGTGATTGCTTTCGATTTTCTTGGCGATGAGGCCCGCGGCTTTGCCTGCGGTTATGTTGTCTTCAGCGTCGTCCAGGTAGAGGCTTTCGGCGGGGTTGAGTCCGCTTAGTTCGATGACCTTCTGGAAGATTCTTGGGTCGGGCTTGCTGACGCCTAAATGGTAGGAGCAGAAGCAGTAGTCGAAGCATTCTTCTACAGGGTAGCCGGCTTCTCGGGCCATGCGCTTGGAGGCTTCCCAGTGAACGTCTCCGATGTTGCTGAGCAGATAGACCTTGTAGCGGCTGCGGAGCTTTTTTAGCAGGGCGAGTCTTTGGGCAGGAACGTTGATCATGCATTCAAAGCCATCGATGATCTGCTGGTCCGTAACACTTGCGGGCAACTGCTTGTGCATGATCTGTAAAAGCTGATCCCTTTGGACTGTGCCAATGTCCATTTGATGCAGCATGTCGATAAAAGGATTGTTGATCTTGGGAATGCCCTTGAAGTTGCGGGCCCCCTCCACGAATTCCGGGGGAATGGGCAAGCCCAGCTTGGCGAAGTGGATCAGTGCGTTGCTCAGGTGCAAGTCGAACAGCACCCCGCCCAAATCAAAAAAGATATTCTTGAATTCTTGCATACGCAAAATATAAATGTTTTATCTTGCGGATGGGGCTGGGAGAGGTGTTTTAGTTAGCGCGTTCTACGGTGCGGATCTTGATGCTCTTGATTTCAGAAACCTTATAGCTCTTCTTTTCGCCGTTGATGTAGAAGGTCACCTTGTCGTCAGGGCTTTTTCCCTTCAGAAGCTTGATGGAAGAAACGTTTTCCATGTCGAAGTTTGCGCTTACAGCTTCATCAGAGTTTCCCTTGACCTGCAATTCCTTGGAACCGTCATCGCATTGTTCAATAATCAGGGAGTCGACGTGCTCCACATCCAACTGCAGAGCGTGATTACGAAGGTGACTAGGAACGGAAGTTGCTGCGAAAGCGTTAATTGCGGCGAACATCATCATCAGTGCGATAAACATCTTTTTCATTTTCATATCCTCTTTTTTAATACTTGATTGTTAAACCTTTGTTTGTTAGATGCGATGGCTGTTGTATTTGTTGGACTTTTCGTTGTATTCCTTAACCATTTTTTCTGCGACTTTGGAAGGAACCTTGATTTGGGTGGCGTGAATCTTTTCTCCGCCGAATCGTTCGTCCATTGCCTTGTAGGGGTCATTTACTTCAATGGTGGAGGCGTCAGATTCAAAAGTGATTTTGTCCAGGGTACTAACCGGGATTTCGCGGACGGTACCGTCCTTTTCGGTAATTTGGATAATGTAGTCGTTTGCGGCAAAAAGGTTGGTTGCACTCAGAGCGGCTGCGATTGCGATTGCGTTAATGATCTTTTTCATTTTCATTACCTCTTTGTTACATGCTTAAAGTTAGACTTTTCTAATACTGAAATCAAATACATAATTTGTATGAGATTGATAACTAAAAGTTATCAATTATTGAATAAATCATAATTTTAAAGAATAAATTGATTTTTGCGAAAAAAAAGAGGGCGAGGCCCTCATGATTTTTTTTTGAAATTAATTGTATTGCGCCGAAGAATAAGCTGCGCCTAGGATAAACGTCCATAAGATAAGGATAATGGCGGTTATGCTTACCACTAGCAAAAATAGTTCTATAACGGCGGCTATTTTGCACCATGGGGCGCGTCCTATTTCAATGCCGTTGGCAGCCTTGTAGGTCCCGTTACCTAGTTTGAACAAGTCAATGATGTTCCAAATGATAGATATAATGATTGTGAATCCGAAACAAGAGAATATGAGCTTCAGAACGCCGTTGCGGATGTTGCCGCAGTTTAGGTCATGAATGCCGAGAAATCCGCATAGCACAGCCAGGATGCCCATGTAAGTTGCATTCTTGTCGGGAGAATTTTCCTTGCTGATAATCTTCCCGGTGAGAGGATGTTCGGGAACTTGCCGCTTGGAAGTCTTTTTACGCTCTACAGGAAAACTTTGTTCTAAGCTATCGAAATTATTTTCGCTCATTAGGAAAGCCTTTCTGTTAGACGGGTGAAACGCTTGTTGCTGCGGCTGTTGCGTACTGCCTGATAGAAGGCGCCGGGAGCAGAGAGAATCCACACGTGGCCCTTGGCGCGGGTAATGGCGGTGTAAATCAAGTTACGCTGCAGCATCACGTAATGGCTGCTATCTAGAATCACGATGACGGCGGGGTATTCGCTACCTTGACTCTTGTGAATGGTGCTGGCGTATGCTAAGGACAACTCGTCAATTTCATCATCTTCGTAGTCCACATTCTTGTCGTCGAAGAAGACTGTGATTTTCTTGTCTTTGCTGATTTTATAGATGTGGCCCACGTCGCCGTTGAATACGTTCTTTTCGTAGTTGTTCTTCATTTGCATTACGCGGTCGCCTACGCTCCAGTTGGTGCCCGCGATTTTTGTGCGGGGTGCGTCCGGATTCAGCAAATCCTGCAGGAACGTGTTCAGCTCGAAGATGCCCAAGGGACCTTTGCGCATAGGACAAAGTATCTGCAAGTCTTCCATGAGGTTGATGTCCAGCTTACTTTTGACGCCTGTGGCAATCAACTTTTGCAAGAGAGCACGTGCTTCGTCTGGGTCGTTATACGGCATGAAATGGAAGTTGGGCCCTTCGGGAGGGGAGGGCACAACGCCTTGATTAATCTTGGATGCCTTATCCGCGATGTCGTTTCCGCCGGACTGTCTAAAGATGTGCTGCAAACGCACACTAGGAATTTGCGGAACACGGAGAAGATCGTTTAAAACGTTTCCGGGACCTACACTAGGGAGCTGATCGGCGTCACCAACAAGGACCACTCGGGTCTGGAAACTGACTGCATCAAACAGGGAGGCGGCAAGCCAGGTGTCCACCATACTGAATTCGTCAACAATAAGCAACTTGCATTGGATTTTGTTGTCAGCGTTTTTCTTGAATTTGTGGGTGACAGGGTCCACTTCCAAAAGGCGATGGATTGTACTTGCTTTTTCTCCGCAGACATCGCTCATACGTTTTGCTGCGCGGCCTGTGGGTGCAGCGAGGCAAATGCTTTCGTCCATCTTTCGGGCCAAGTGAATAATGCCTTTCAGGATGGTTGTCTTGCCAGTGCCGGGTCCACCTGTAATAATGAAAATCTTGTGGCTTAATGCTTTTCCGATAGCTTCTCGCTGGACTGGGTCAAAAGCGAACTTGTGTTCTCGTTCCCAGTCGACCAAGGCGTGGTCAAATCCTTCTGTGGGAAGGTCGTTCATCAAGAATCGTCTTGAAATGTTGTCTGCGATGCGCTGCTCGGCGTTAAAAAGCTGGGGATGGAAACAGTCGTCGTTGACGCGCCGGATTCTTTCGTTTGCGCAAGCTCGTTCAAAAATGTCCAGCAGGCGATTGATGGAATCTTCGTCTTCCATATCCAAACGGAGATTGCGAACTGTTCGGGTCAGTAAAGCGTCCTTGGGGAGGAATGTGTGCCCATCATTAACGGAGGCTTCTTGCAGGGTGTAAAGTAGGGCCTCTTGCAAACGCATGGGGCTGTCCTTAGGAATGCCCACCTTCATAGCGATTTCATCGGCCTTCAAAAATCCGATGCCGAAGATTTCTTCGCAGAGCATGTAGGGATTTTCGTGAATCTTTTCGATGGTTCCCTGTCCAAACTTCATCCAAAGTTTCTTGGCTATGCTTCCTGTGATGTCGTGGCTATACAGGAACATCATGGTGTCGCGGCTATGGCGAGTTTCTTGCCAGCGTGCCAGGAAAAGTTCCACCTTGGCTGCGGGTAAACCCTTGATTTTTTTGCTACGGAAAATCTCGGGATGATTGTCCAGAATATCGAAAGTCTGTTCGCCAAAAATATCGTAGATGTTTTGTGCAGTCTTGGGGCCCACACCTGGGCAAATGCCGCTACCAAGATAAGCCACCACATCGCCGTCGTTAGTGACCTCTACAATTTCAAAGCTTGTGGCCTTGAACTGGGTCCCAAATTTTGGATGACGTCCCCATTCACCTTCGAACTTGACGTTTTCTCCCACGTTAAGTTCAGGAAGGGTTCCTGTGACTACAACGACTTTTTTTGATTCTGAATCATTCAAGCGCAGAACGGTAAAACCGTTCTGCGGACTATGGAACGTTATGGATTTTACGGTCCCTTTGAGTTCCATTACTTGGGCTGATAGTTGTTCTTGACGTCCTTGGAATTATCCCACTTGTCGGGGTTGAAACCTTCCATAGTGGAAAGCTTCTTGCCGCGCTTTACAAGCCAGGACCCAAGAAGTGCTGCGAAGATGATGGCGAGAACCAAAGCGGTGTTGTAGTTCAAGCCAAAGCCCAAAGGAGCACCCTTCAGATTGGTGGGGCTGACCCACAGAATGTAATCAAAGCAGATGAAACTCATGAACAGGCAGGGGCCAAGGCCAATCCAGAAATTCTTGCCCTTGCTGCGCAGATAAACCGTGGTGACACAGAGGCTGCAGACTGCCATGAGCTGGTTACTCCAGCTAAAGTAATTCCAAAGGATGTTGAAACCTTCCGGGTTCAGGTTGCTCCAGAAGATGATTGCAGCACAGATGGCGAACATGGGCACGGTGAGCAAAAGACGGTTCTTGGTAGAAGTCTGGTCGATGTCCAAAAGTTCTGCGATAGTCAGGCGGAGGCTACGAAGGCTGGTGTCGCCGCTGGTAATGGCAAGAACAATCACGCCGATGACCACCAGGACGGAAATGGGAGCAAAGGGAATCACGGTGGATACCAAGGTGCTCAAAACCTTAACGCCACTTGCGCCAGTAATGAGTTCGGGCATCTGGTGATAGATGTACATACCACCTGCAGCCCAGATCATGCCGATAAGGCCTTCCGCAATCATCATGCCGTAGAATGTCTGACGGCCCAGACGTTCGCTCTTTTCGGTGCGAGCCACCAGGGGGCTTTGGGTGCTATGGAAACCGCTGATGATGCCGCAGGCAATAGTCACGAACAGCATGGGGATAATGGGCAGCTTGGCCGGATGCTGGCTGAAGTTGCTTGCAAAGTCAGAGAAGGATATTTCGGACAGAACGTTGATGTTGGGGATGATGCCGATGAAGATTGCAATGGATGCGAGAATCAGCAAACCGCCAAACACCGGGTAGATTCGTCCGATAATCTTATCGATGGGGAAGAAGGTACTCAGGAAGTAGTAGACGAAAATAGCGCCCACGGCAACCCAGAACAGTGTGGGGCTCACAGCGTCGCCTACGAGAATCGGGGTGTTGATCAACTGGGCCGGGGTGTTGGTGAAAACGGCGCCCACCAAAATCAAGGCCAAGGAAATCAAGGTCATTACAACTTTGGAAGGACCCTTGCCCAGGAACTTGCGGGAAAGAGCCGGCACGTTGTAACCGTTGTTACGCATGCTCACCATTCCGCTGAAGTAGTCATGGACGGCGCCGCCCAATACGTTACCCAAAGGCAGCAAAATGAACACGATGGGGCCGAACTTAATGCCCAGAATAACGCCGATAACAGGTCCGATACCGGCGATGTTCAGAAGCTGGATCAAGGCGTTTTTCCAGTGAGGCAGAACCATACGGTCAACGCCATCGGGGTTTTCCAATGCGGGCGGTTTACGATCGTCTGGTCCGAAAACGTGTTCAACGAATTTTCCGTAAGTGAAGTAGCCTCCAATGAGGATAGCGACGCCAATAAGGAACGTGATCATGTTATGCCTTCTTTATTTGTTGCGATTGCGCGTAATTCTGAAAAATTATTCCTTGCCGTTCTGCTGCTTGAAGTAGAGCAGGTTGGTGGTAAAGCTGGACTTGCCTGCGTAATCGAAGCCCACAACCGGGTGGAACATGTTGCCCAGAGTGAATGCCATTTCGATACCGAACTTGAAACCGCTGTTACCCTGGACGGACTGGTCCGGCTTGATGTTGCCAAGGAAAGCGTAATCGTCCTTGACGGTCATCTTTCCGGATGCGTCCATGTTGGTGTACTGGTAACCGAAGGTTGCCATGATTTCCATTTCCTTGATGGGCTTGTAACCGATGATTACGTCTGCAGTAAGAGCGGTGATGTCAAGAACCAGGGGAGACTTGTATTCCTTGGGCTGGTACTTGACGGTGCTGGAGTTGTAGCCAAACAGGAGGCTGATATCCAAGCTCTTAACGGCGTTCTTATCCTTCTTATACAAGTGACCGAAACTGTACTGAAGACCTGCGCCCCAGAGGTTGAAACCCTGCAATTCGCTAATGGCCGGAAGCCACATGCCGCGGAGAACGAGGCGAGCATGGTAGAAGCTGAAACCCATCTGCATGTACGGGTAGGTGAAGAGGGGGAGTCCGTTCAAGGTTTCGTTACCGTAGATGGTACCGTTGTTGCAGGCTTCGTCGGCTCTGCAACGTCTACCGAAAATAGAAGGAATCTTGTTATTGCTGTAGGGACTCTTGTAAACCTTGTCATCGTCTCCGATGGGGACGAGGGCGAAGGGCATACCAGCTTCGAAAGCAAAACCCTTATCGATGGTGGAACCGCTGAACCAGTTGCTGTTCAGCACGTTGCCGATGTTGTCGATGATGGGCTTGACATAGCCTGCGCGATTGTTTGCCTTGACGAATGCGTTCAAGGTTTCTGTTGTTGTTGCCCAGCCATTAATGTCTGCTGCATAAGCAGAGATGGCGGTTGCCATCATAAAGAGGGTGATGAGTTTGTTGATTGTCTTCATACGGATCCTGTATTAGAACTGGTATTGAAATGAAATAGCCCCAAAAATAAATGTCTGCCACAAGTAAGGCTTTACGTCCTGGAGCTCAGTACTTGCCGCGTAGGCGTTCTTGAACCAGTTTCCGTAAATCTTAAAGGTGGGTGCCAATATGAGATTCTTCGTAAAGAAGTAACGGACGTTCGCAACGAGTGCGAGGCTGGAACCCAAGATTTCCGCTTCTTCAGCGTCTCCGTGGGAGTCCATGGCGGATTTCTGTGTTTTGATATTGGCGTAGGAGTATCCGCCACCCAGGCCTATTTGGAGATCTTCGGGATAGAGCAGGTTGTAGGTGAACTCAATGCCGAAACGCCACATGCGAGAATTGAACATGTCGTGGTCTTCGTAATTTGAAAGTTCGGCCTTGCTCTTCCAATAGGTAAAGTTCGCCGCCAAGGTAAATGCCCAGATGTTAGCACCGATGGTCAAGTCGGGCTGGGTCATCAAACCCAGATCAGGCATGTAGATGCTAAGGTCCCTATCCAGGGTATCCTTGACTTTGAGTGTAGTATTGTTCAAATCGCCGGTAGAATAAGCTAGTCCCCAGCCGGCCTCTATGAAGTAGGATCTGGGCCAGTAATCGTCGGCCATGGCTTGAGAGCAGAACATGGCGACTGCGGCGATTAATGTGAACAATAATTTTTTCATTACTTGGCTGCGTAATAGAACATTGCGTCGATGCACTTTTTAGCGGCGACGCGGGTTTCTTCGTCCAGTTCCACGCGCTGGGCCTTTTCCGGATGGCGGAGGGTTTCCAGGATGTTTTCCAGAGAGTTGGACTTCATGTACTTGCACATGCTGCAGCTGCCAATGAAGGTCTTGTTCGGGAACTCATACTGCATGCGGGCATTGAGACCGCATTCGGTGAGGAGCAGGAACGGAGTGCCTTCGGGCTGGTCCTTGATGTAGGTGACCATCTGGCCGGTGCTGCCTACGTAATCGCTGAGCAGGGCGACACCCGGATGGCATTCGGGGTGGCTCACCACCTTAAGACCTGGATTTTGGCTGCGGAAGAAGTTAATCAGTTCGGAATCGTAGGTTTCGTGCACGTAGCAGCAACCGCTGTGCAGCACGATTTCCTTCTTGATGCCCCTCTTCTTCATTTCGTCAATGAGGTTCTGACCCATAAGTCCATCGGGAACGAACACGATCTTGTCGTTTTCGAGGCTGCTTACAATCTTCATCACGTTAGAGCTGGTAACGCAAACGTCGCAGTTTGCCTTCACATCGGCGGTGGTGTTGATGTAGCAGACGAAGGTGTGGTCCGGATACTTCTCGCGGAGTGCACGGACTTCGGCTCCGGTGATGGAGTCGGCGAGACTACAACCGGTGAGAGGGCCGGGAATCAGAACGTCCTTGGTGGGGTTTAAAATCTTTGCGGTTTCGCCCATAAAACGGACGGCGGAGAACACGATGGTCTTTGCGTTCACCTTGGTGGCGTCTTGGCTCAGCTTAAAGCTGTCGCCATCGTAGTCGGCTACGCCCAGGATGATTTCCGGGGCAACGTAGCTGTGGGCGAGAATGACGGCGTCGCGTTCTTTCTTAAGCTCGTTGATTTCGTTAATGAGGGGGAGCATCTGCTCGCATTTTTCCATGGAGTAGGTGCAAAGTACAGCGCCGGGCTGGATAGTCTTGAGACAATTAAAAAGTTCTTCTGCAGTCATGGCGCCAAATATAGAAACAAGTCCGTGTGGACGAAAGGCTTACTTTGTTGACAATGGCTGGATTTTAGAGCTATTGGCACGGGTTTTGCATTACAGTTTGCGAAAAACAAAGCAATAAATGAAAAATTTTCATTTTATGTAAAACAAAGGCCGAAATCATGCTTTTTTCTGGTACCGATATGACAAAAAATGTAAAAGACGAAGAGTTCGCCGCATATTTGTTAGATAATGGTGCCAAGTTTGGTTATGGTTCCCTTGTTGATGATCGTGACGGTGAAATTTATAGCACTGTGAAAATTGGAAACCAGATTTGGATGGCAGAAAACCTCCGTTACGTGACCAAGGGCGGCGTGGCTGACGATGACAAGGACAGCTTTGTTTATGGTGAAGTGGAAGCCAATGTGGGCAAATTTGGTCGTCTTTATACTTGGAACGCCGCAATGAAGATCGCTCCCGAAGGCTGGCACCTCCCTTCTGAAGAGGAATGGCATGAGCTTTGTGAATACTGCAGGAGCCTGCAGGAAGGTCTGCCGGGAACGATGCTTAAATCCGTCGAATATTGGGATGAATGCCTAGGTTCTGTGGTGGGGAAGGATAGTGTCGGCTTTGCGTCGGTACCTTCGGGTAGCCGTTACAGTATGGGGTATTTTTACGACTTGAACAAGTCCGCCTACTACTGGACTTCTACCGCTGAGGGGGACGAATATGCCAGGTATCGTAGCATCAGCTTCCGTGGCGGTAAAATCGGGGCGGACTATACCTACAAAAGTGATGCCCTTTCTATCCGCTGCGTAAAGGATTAAACCTCGCCGATTCGAACCATACGCTTGATGAGGGGCATGCCGGCCTCGCGGCATTCCTTCATGTCGATTTCGAAGTCAATACTCCAGTCGTTGAAATCTTCTTCGTCCTGCAGCATCTGCTGGATGCGCATGATGTCACCTTCGTAGGTGATGATGCTGTGATGGACGGATCGTCCTTCCACGTCCAGGCGGAACTTGTGGTGTTCTGCGATGTAGGCAGCCATGATTTCCATCAGGCGGTTTTCGGTCCAGGGCTTGCCCTCGCCATCCACCAGCATCTGGCCTTCCGCCAAGTCGTCGGCCAGCATATCCAAAACGTCGCCGAAGGCTTGTTTCTGTAGCGCTCCCATGAGCTGGAAGATGCGTTGGCGGACCATGTTGACGAAGCGTTTTTTGTCGTAGGTGATGTCGGCGGCAATTTTGTCTGCACCGAAGGCAGTTTCCATTTCGATGGCGCCAGCGGCTTCCATACGTTTCTGGTAGTCTTCGGGATGGGCCATCTTTTCCCATTCCTCCAGCAGGCTGGAGTCCGTGCGGCGAATCATATCGCCCAGGTACTCTTCCATGTCGCGGAGTTCTTCGTTCTTGTAGCTGTCGGGAACGGTTTGCTGCAGGACTTTGTAGACGTAGTTCAGATGGCGTAGGAGAATGGCTTCCATGCGCTGCAGGTTGTACTGCTTTACGTAACCGCTGAAGGTGCTGAAATTTTCGAACATTTCGCGGACAATAGATTTGGGCTCTACGTTTACATCGACCCACGGGTGGTTTTCTGCAAAATTGTTGTAGGTGTCGTAAATGAAATCGCGAAGGGGCTTGGGGTATTCCACCTTTTCCAATTCTTCCATACGCTGGTTGAATTCCATGCCTTGGGCCTTCAATTCGTCCATGCGAGCGTTCTTTGCCTTGTTCTGCTGGATGCGCAAGATGGTTTCGGGATTTTCCACGATACTTTCGCACAAAGTAATAACATCCAGAGCGTAGTCGGGACTATCCTTGTCTAGCTTGGGTAGGGTGTCCAGCAAATACAAGGAAAGTGGCTGATTCATGGAGAAATCGTCCTGCAGGTCCATGTTCACGCGGAGCTTGCTGTAGCCCGGCGCAATCTGCGGGACGAATTCAATGATGTGCCCTTCGACGAGGCCGCGGAACAGCTGGAAGGAACGTTTCTCTAATTTGCGTTTGCTGGCGGCGGATTCGTGGCAGTCCTTAAGTAAGTTACGCATGGCGCGGCAGCCGTCTGTGGGGCGACTCAGGATGTTCAAAAGCATGCCATGGTTGACTTGGAAACTGGATGTCAGAGGTTCGGGAGCGGCTTGAATAAGTCGTTCGTAGGTTCCCTTGTCGAAGGGAACATAGCCGTGTTCAGGGGGCTTTTTCTTCTGGAACTTTTTGCCGGTCTGCTTTGTCTTTGCTTCGAGTTTGAGGTTCTCGATGACGTGTTCGGGAGCCTGCGCCACTACGTATCCGATGTCGTCGAAACCTTTGCGTCCGGCGCGGCCTGCAATTTGGTGGAAGTCACGGGCGGTAAGGATTGCAGTCTTGTCGCCGCTGAATTTACAAAGCTGAGTGAACAAGACGGTGCGAATGGGAACGTTGACGCCAACGCCCAAAGTATCAGTTCCGCAGATCACTTTCAGCAAACCCTTCTGGGCTAGTTTTTCGCAAAGAATGCGATACTTGGGCAGCAAACCCGCGTGATGAATTCCAATGCCTTGCTTCAGCCAGCGCTTGACTTCGGGGCCATAGGGACTGCTGAAACGAACCTCTTTAATAGCTTCGTTGATGGCCTGTTTTTCCTCTTTGGTGCAAAGGTCCAGACTCATAAAGTTCTGGGCGTTTGTTGCCGCTGCCGCCTGGGTAAAATGAACCACGTAAACAGGGGCCTTACCTTCATTGACAAGTTTTTGTACCGTGTTGGAAAGTTCCGTTTCGGAATAGGTAAAATCCAGGGGGACGGGGCGGTCCGTAGAGCGGACGGTGATAGATTCCTTGCCCGTATGTTTTGTCATTTCCCGTTCGAAAAATTCCGTAGCGCCGATGGTTGCGCTCATCAGCAAAAAACGGGTGTGGGGCATGGTCAAGAGGGGTATCTGCCAAGCGGCTCCGCGTTCCTTGTCGGAGTAGTAATGGAATTCGTCCATGACCACATCGGAAATAGTGGACATTTCTCCTTCGCAAAGGGCCATGTTGGCGAGAATTTCTGCGGTGCAGCAGATGATGGGGGCGTCGCGATTTACGGTGGCGTCGCCAGTGGAAAGACCCACATTCTCAGGACCGAATTCCTTACACAACGCCATCCATTTTTCGTTGACTAAAGCCTTAATGGGGCAAGTGTAAACGCTACGCCTACCGTGGGCAAGACTGTCGAAATGAAGAGCCTGGGCCACCATGGATTTTCCAGAGCCCGTGGGTGTGTTCAAAATGACGTTTTTGCCGTCTAAAAGTTCCAAAATGGCCTCTTCCTGAGCGGGATAAAGGCTTGTCCCTCTTGATTCAGCCCAACCGAGGAATGATTCCAAAAGGGATTCGGAGGAAATATCGTTTTGGGGAATAAAGTCTTTTAGAGTTGTAGGCTTTTTTTCGGTCATAATGCAAAGATAGAATCATTACGACTATGCCATAATTTGTAAATTTTAGCGGTAAGTGTTTTTTGTACGTATTTCCTGAAAGGATTTTATGGCTACCAAAAAGAAAGAAGAAGCAGAGTTGTCTGAACTCCTTAGAGATCTTGCCAAGAATTGGAAAATTATGCTCCCCTGCATTATCTTGGCCGGTATCATTGGTGTTTTTGTTTCTATGTGGATTCGTCCTATTTACAAGGTGGATGCACTTCTTCAGATTGAATCCAAGAATAACAAGGGCGCTTCCATGATGAACGGCCTTGGTGGCCTTTTTGCGACCAACAGTCCTGCAGAAACGGAAATAGAATTGATCAAGAGCCGCCAGGTGATGGGCTCTGCCGTAGAAAAGATGAATTTGCTGTACTACGCAGAACCGAAAAACATCATGGATCGCCTTCTTCACAGGGAAGGTCGAATGGATATTTCCAACTTCGAAGTTCCTTGGGATAGCATTGTTTCTGAAAACAAGTATGGCCCCTGGTTTGCCGTGCTTACGGATAGTATCGGTTCCTACGACTTGTATGACCAGGACGAAAAGAAGGTTTTCTCTGGTGTTGCCGGCCAAACCTTTAAGTTCCCCTATGCAGGCGACTCTGTGACAATCGGCGTTTTGGACATCAAGGGTGTCGCTGGCCAGAAGTTTGAAATTACCAAGAAGCGTCGTTTGGATGCAATTGGGGATTTCCGCAGCGCATTCGATGTTGCGGAACGCGGTAAGAAGACCGGTATTCTGGAATTCTCCTACATGGATATCTATCCGGATCGTGCCGTGGCCGTGCTGAACGAAGTTGCATCTTCCTACCTGCGCCAGAACGTGGAAGAACGAAACGCAGAGGCCCAGAAAACTTTGGAATTCCTGGAAAAGCAGCTGCCCGATGTTAAGGCACAGATGGACTCTTCCTTGATGAACCTGAACGCCTACCGCAACCAGGTTGGCTCTGTGGATATCAATGCTGAAACCCGCTTGGTCTTGGAACGCCGTATGAGACTCCAGCAGGACATCTTGAACCTGCAGCAGAAAAAGCAGGAAGCTATCCGCTTGTTCCATTCTGAACATCCCACGGTTAAGACTCTTGAAGACCAGGAAGCGGCATTGAAGCGCGAACTGGGTGGTACCTCTTCTCAGGTCAAGAAGCTTCCGGCTACTCAGCAGGAAGTGCTGAAACTTCAGAACGAAGTCGAACTTACCAAGGTCATGTACACTACGATGTTGAACAACATCCAGCAGCTCCGTTTGGTTTCTGCCGGCGAAGTCGGTTCTGTTCGCATTGTGGACTTTGCTGAAATCGTAACCCGCCCCACCAAGCCTAAGCCGAAGATGATTGTCTGCGTTGCCCTGTTCCTGGGATTTTTGCTGGGTGCAGTCCTCGTTTCCTTCAAGACCAGGTTCAGCAACGGCGTCAAGAGCGCAAGCTTTATTGAAAAGGAAACGGGCTTTACGGTCTATGCTAAGGTTCCCAAGGGTAATCCCAGCGGTACCAAGGGCACAAGACCTTTGGCCGTGGTCGAACCTGATGACGTGGCTGTGGAATCCCTCCGCGCCCTCCGCTCCTCTCTGGAATTCTCCATGATGGACGACTCCGCCTCCGTGATTGGAGTCAGCGGCTTGATTCCCGGTGTAGGTAAGAGCTTTATTTCTGTGAACCTGGCCGCTCTCTTTGCCGGCATGGGCAAGAAAGTGCTTCTCATTGACGCTGACCTTCGTAAGGGCCGTCTCCACAAGGAATTCGGCATCAAGCGCGGTGATGGTTTCTCTCAGGTCCTTTTGAAGGCTGTGGAACCTGAAAAGGTTATCTTCCCCACAGAAGTGGAAAACCTTTTTGTTATTCCTTGCGGCAATGTTCCTGCCAACCCGGCGGAACTTCTCGGCTCCAAGCGCTACCAGGAATTGATTGAAAACTTTAAATCCCAGTACGACTTGATTATTGTGGATACTCCGCCTATCATGCTGGTTACCGACGCCGCCTTGGCTTGCCGCGTAGCAGCTCAGATTGTGATGGTTATTGAATACAACAAGCATTCTATCGAAGCCATCCAGGACGGTATGGGCCAGATCTTGAAGGGCAATGGCAATGCTCATGCTTCCATCGTCATCAACAAGTATGAACACACTCGTAGCGAAGGCTTCGGTTACAAGTACGGAAAGTATTAATGAAGGGAATTATTCTTGCCGGAGGCTCCGGCACTCGCCTCTATCCGCTGACCATGGTCACCAGTAAGCAGCTTCTGCCTGTTTACGACAAGCCCATGATCTACTATCCGCTTTCAACCTTGATGCTTGCGGGTATTCGTGATATTTTGATTATTTCTACGCCTACGGACTTGCCCAACTTTGAACGCTTGCTGGGTGATGGTAGCGCTATGGGCTTGAACCTGAGCTACAAGGTACAGCCTAGCCCTGATGGTCTGGCACAGGCTTTTATCCTGGGTGAAGAGTTTATTGGTAATGATTGCTGCGCCATGGTTCTTGGCGATAATATTTTCTACGGTAACGGCTTTAGTCCTCTTCTCAAGGCTGCTGTAAAAAATGCCGAGGAGAATGGTCGTGCCAGTGTCTTTGGCTACTATGTGGAAGATCCGGAACGCTTTGGCGTTGTAGAATTCGATGCTGCGGGCAAGGTGATTTCCGTGGAGGAAAAACCCAAGGAACCCAAGAGCAACTACGCCATTACTGGACTGTACTTCTACGACAATCGCGTGTCCGGTTTTGCAAAGGCACAGGAACCTAGCGCCCGTGGTGAGCTTGAAATCACTGACCTGAACAAGACCTATTTGGATATGGGCCAGCTGGACGTGAAACTGTTGGGCCGAGGCTTTGCTTGGCTTGATACCGGTACTATGGACAGCCTGATTGAAGCCGGCGATTTCGTTCGCATGGTCGAAAACCGCCAGGGCATCCAAATTTCCGCTGTGGAAGAAATTGCTTTTATCAACGGCTGGATCAGTAAGGAAAAGCTGCTGGAATCCGCAGCCAAGTACGGTAAGTCTCCCTATGGTCAGCATCTGCGCAAGGTTGCTGAAGGAAAAATCAGATACTAAATCGGACCAAAAAATGGGCAAGTTTAATTTTATCAAGACATCTATTGAGGGCGTTACCATTGTAGAACCTACGGTCTACGGAGACCATCGTGGCTACTTTATGGAAACCTACAATAAGGCTGAATTTGATGCCGCCGGCTTGAACATGGTTTTCGTTCAGGATAATGAATCCCGTTCCAAGAAGGGCGTGCTTCGAGGTCTTCATTTCCAGAAGAAGAACCCCCAGGGTAAGCTGGTCCGTGTGTTGGACGGTGAGGTCTACGACGTTGCCGTTGACCTGCGTAAGGGCAGCCCCACATTCGGCAAGTACGAAGGTGTTGTGCTCAGCGCAGAAAACAAGAGGCAGTTCTATATTCCCGAAGGCTTTGCCCATGGATTTGTTGTTCTGAGCGAAACTGCTACCTTTGTCTACAAGTGCACTCGTCTTTATGACCCCACGGATGAAGGTGGACTTTTCTGGAATGATCCGGCTATTGGCATTGAATGGCCTGTAGGTAACGGTTTTGAGCCCCTCCTTAGTGAAAAGGATACCAAGAATCCGTTGCTGAAGGACTTGGGATTCGCCTTCGAACTTTAACTTTTTTACCTTTATTCCGATGAAAAACATTCTTGTTGTATGCACAGGAAATATTTGCCGCAGTCCTACGGGCGAATATTTATTGAAAAAGGAACTTGGCCCGGACTTTAATGTGATGAGTGCAGGCCTTGGAGCCTTGGTGGATCATCCTGCCCATGAAACCAGCCAGAAGGTGGCTATGGAACATGGGGTGGACATGAGTGCCCATCGAGCACGCCAGATTAATTTGGATATTCTTCGCTGGGCGGATTTGATCCTGGTGATGGAAAATGGCCACAAGCAGGATTTGCTGAGCAAGTACCCGGCATTGGAAGGCAAGGTTTTCCGTTATGGCGAACCTCAAAAAGTCGATGTTCCGGACCCTTACCGTCGTCCGGAAAGTGCTTTTGTCCTGGCTTGGAACTATATTTCAAAATTGACCCCCTACTGGGTCGAAAAGATTAAGCAAAGCGAAGCTTAATTTAAAGAGTGATAAGGAAAAGTATGAATTATCTGAGAAATGGCTTATTCGGAGTTGTTGCTGTCCTGTTGGGTGGCTGCGTTTTTGCTCCTCAGATGCGAATGGATATTCCGGAAGATCAGGATTCTTTCGAATATAACGGCCTCACCGTTCGAGTCCATTCCATTGATAAGGGTGAATTTGCCGGTGGTGTTGCATCCGCTGATTCTACTAAAAGTGCCGAATACGGTGACCTTAGTGATCTTATGGTTGATTCCCTTCCGTCTTTGGAATATCGCATTGGACCGTTGGATATGGTTCAGGTCGTGGTTTGGGAACATCCGGAATTGACATCTCCCATGGGTCAGTATCAGCCCGCAGGCCAGAAGGTTACGACTGACGGTACCTTGTTCTATCCCTATGCTGGTGAAATCAAGGTGGCAGGCCTTACTGCTCAGGAACTCCGCGCCGAAATTACAAAGCGCCTTTCCAACAAGATCTTGAATGACCCTCAGGTCGACGTCCGTGTTACCGGTTATAACAGCCTCCGCGCTACTGTTACAGGTGCTGTGAATAGGCCTGGCTTTGTTGCGTTTTCTGAATCTCCCTTGACCATTCCCCTGGCTGTTGCTGCTGCAGGTGGCTTTTCTGAACAGGCTGATCCTTCCGGAATGCAGCTCCGCCGTGGTGACAAGGTGTACAATATCAATTTCATGGATGCCTTCAAGTCCAACCTTCCCTTGGACAAGATTGTCCTGAAACCCGATGATCAGATCTTTATCCCGGCCATGTCTGAAACTCAGAAGGCAAACAAGGTTTATGTGATGGGTGAAGTTGTTCGTACCAGCGTTGTGAACCTGAACCAGGGTAGCCTTTCCTTGGTTGAAGCCTTGGCTTCTGCTGGAGGCCTTCAGACTCTGTATGCTTCTTCTAAGTCCGTCTACGTTCTTCGCAATACTTCCGATAAGGTTGTAGATGTTTATCATCTGAATGCAAAGAATGCCATGGCCTTGGCTATGGCTGACCGCTTTGACCTTAATCCCCATGACATTATCTATGTGGACGCTTCTGGCCTTGCAACTTGGAACCGTCTCTTGAGCTTGATCATGCCTAACGCAACGCTTCTCAATAGTGCAACTGGTACTGTTGAAAACGTTAACACAATCAACGCTCGTGGTTGGTAATAGGAGTTTATATGATTAATCTTATTCTTTGTGGTGGTAACGGAACACGTCTTTGGCCTGTAAGCCGTTCCTTGATGCCTAAGCAGTTTGCCCCTCTTTTTGACGGACAGTCCTTGTTCCGCAAGACTGTGGTGACCAACTCTGCTGTTTGTGAATCCCAGTTCATCGTGTCTAACGCAGACCAGTTCTTCCTTGCAAAGGACCAGCTGGAGGCCGAAGGCAAGAAGGGCAGCAAGTTCCTGCTGGAACCGGTGGGCCGTAACACGGCTCCCGCAATTGCTTTGGCTTGCTTGACCCTGGACCCCGAAGAAATCGTTCTGGTTTCTCCGTCCGACCACGTGATCCGCAAGACTGTTGAATACAAGAAGGTTCTTCTTCGCGCCCAGGAACTTGCCAAGGAAGGCAACCTGGTGACATTCGGCATTACGCCCACCAGCCCTGAAACTGGTTACGGCTATATCGAAGCCGAAGGCGAAAACGTAAAGCGTTTTGTGGAAAAGCCGGACCGCGTAACTGCTGAAAAGTATTTGCTCGCTGGCAACTTCTACTGGAATTCCGGTATTTTCTGCTTCAAGGCAAAGACTTTCCTGGATGAACTGCAGAAGCATTCCCCCGATATTCTGGAAGCATCCAAGAAGGCCCTGGCTGGCACTGCCATCGAAGCTGGTGAACCTATCCGCGTCGGCCTGGAAGATATGAAGGCTATTCCTTCTAATTCCATTGACTATGCTGTGATGGAAAAGTCCAACAAGGTGAAGGTTGTGCCTAGCGATATCGGTTGGAGCGACCTGGGTTCCTTCGATAGCCTCTATGGCGAATATCCCCATGACGAAAACGGCAACAACGTGAACCCCCGCCATATTGCTGTGGGGTCCAAGAACTCCCTGGTCATGGGTTCCCAGCGAGCAATCGCAACCATCGACCTGGACAAGATGTTGATTGTGGATACTCCGGATGCACTTCTCGTTGCTCCTCTCAGCAGCAGCCAGAAGGTTAAGCAGGTTGTGGAAGAACTGAAGGTCCGTGGCTCAGACCTGATCAGCGTTCCTCAGACTGTGAACCGCCCCTGGGGTACCTACTCCGTGCTGGAATCCACCGACCGCTACAAGATGAAGCGCATCGTGGTAAAGCCGGGTAAGCGCCTTTCCTTGCAGAAGCACTTGCATCGCTCAGAACACTGGGTTGTTGTTAGCGGTACCGCTACCGTGACCGTCGGCGATCGCTTGTTCTACGTGCGTTCCAACGAATCTACCTACATTCCTGTGGGTACCGCGCACCGTCTGCAGAACGAAGGCAAGCTTCCGCTGGTGATCGTTGAAGTCCAGGTGGGTGAATACACCGGCGAAGACGATATCATCCGTATGGAAGACGACTTCCACCGCAATTGACTAGACGATTCACAAGACCGCTCGGCTCGTAAGGACCCCCGACGAATCCCGCCGATCTTGTTGCAGTGAGCCTCGCACAAAGAAAATAGGACCTTGCAAAATGCAAGGCCCTGTTTTTTTCAAAACAATAAAAAAGACCCTGCAAAAATGCAGGGCCCAAGAACTTTAATCACGAGCTATAATCTCATAACTCGTAATTTATAATTCATAATTCGCGACAGCGCTAGAACTGATCCAGGAAACGCTGATCGTTGCCGGTGAGCAAGCCAATTTCCGGGATAGCGTGGCGGAGCATGGCGATACGGTCCAGACCGAAGCCGAATGCAAAGCCGGTGTACTTTTCGCCATCGATACCGCAGTTCTTGAACACGTTGGGGTCCACGGAGCCGCAGCCACCGATTTCCATCCAGCCGGTGCCCTTGCAACGACGGCAACCCTCGCCACCGCAGAACACGCAGCTCACGTCCATTTCAGCGGAAGGTTCCGTGAAGGGGAAGAAGCTGGGGCGGAAACGGGTCTTGACGCCTTCGCCAAAGAGCTTGTTCATGAACACCTGAAGAACACCCTTCAAGTCTGCGAAGGAAATGTTTTCATCCACCACGAGACCTTCGCACTGCTGGAACATAGGTGCGTGGGTAGCGTCGTTATCAACGCGGAACACGTGGCCCGGAGCGATCATGCGGAAAGGCGGCTTGTGGGTTTCCATGTAATGAATCTGGGTGCCGCTGGTGTGGGTACGGAGCATCACCTTGTCGTCCACGTAGAAGGTGTCCTGCATGTCGCGGGACGGGTGGTCGGGAGGAGTGTTCAATGCTTCGAAGTTGTACCAGTCGGTTTCGATGTCGCGGCCGAAGTCCACTTCAAAGCCCATCTGGCTGAAGAAGTCGATGATTTCTTCGCGCACGTCGTACAGCGGGTGGGTGGATCCTGCACCGATGCCAGCACCGGGGAGGGAGGTGTCTACGTTGCCACTTTCCAGCTTCTTCTGGAGGGCAGCCTGATTGGCGGTTTCAATTGCCTTCTCGATCTTTTCGGAGACGGCCACCTTAAGTTCGTTGACGAGCTTGCCGAATGCCGGACGTTCTTCAGCGAGAAGAGAACCCATTTGCTTCATCAGGTCTGTAACGAGACCCTTCTTGCCCAGGAACTTCACGCGGAGGTTGTTGACGGCTTCTTGACTAATGAGGTCCGTTTGAGCAAGTTCTGCTTCAAAGGCCTGCTTGACTTTATTAATTGCTTCACTCATAATGCGCTGCAATTTAGAAAAATACTACTGATCTGGTGCGATGTTTTTTAGCCTACGTCCCAGGAAATGTGAAAATTTGTCGGCTCCTGCGCCGTTTAGGTGGCCCAGGTCATGGAAATCATCTGCCTTTAAGGAATCGAAGGATGTGAAATCCCAAAATTCCACTTGGTGCTTCTTGGCTATTTCCACGATGTTTTCCTTGTATTCAAAGCCTTCTGTATTGTGCCAAATGGGGGAGAACACAAGTATGACTCGAACACCGTCATTTTTCATCTGTTCTATCATGTCTTCCATAACATGAACCTTCGATGTGTCGAGCTCGGTTTCTTCGTAGATCTTTGTACGTTCGTCGTTGATTGGCGATGGTGCTGCCGGCAGAGGGTCAAATCCGTTTTCAAAGTTTTCCGGTGCTTTCTGGTTTTTAAGAATGGAAAATAGTTGGGAGTTGGTTCGGTACAGCATGGAATTCATTGTAAGAACAGTCCACGGATCAATTCGTTTAAGGTATTCGCGGAGGGCGGGAGACTCACCATAGAATGGTTTCAGCAAATCGATGAATCTTGTGTTGGCGAAACGTTTGGTTTGGTCGTACTCGTAAAAAACGTCAACCAGGGCTACCTTTGGAATGTGATGCTCTCTCTGAACGAGATACAATCCGTAGGCGAATAAAACGCCGTTGCCCTGGGTGCCAGCATTGAATGTTGTCATGCCGGATTCTTCTGAAATGATATCCGGATTGTAATGCCTAAAGGCGCGGGACGAACCATAAATGAATACGTCTTCCGTTCCGTCGTGGGCTGCGTGCTGCAATTTTGCCGGATAGTTTTTCTTGACGTTGAAATAAAGATTCAACAGTACACGACCGCCAATCTGGTCGATGGCGACGATGCAAATGACAAACAACAACAGGTGTACAAGAAACTTTTTCATTAGAACTGGAAGTAGATAAATTGTCCGTTATCAAAAACACCCGCAATAAGAATCCAAGTACCGATTGCCAGATAAATGACATAGCGCCTGATGGTACTTGCCAAAAGCCAGCACTTGAATTTCGGTATAAAGGAATCGATAAAGTCCTTGCTCAAGAGAATCAAAATAGCGATAAAAGAGAATGCCATGGTGGAAATATTGTCAATGAAGGGCATTCCGTATTCATGGATATTGAAAATCTTTCCAAGAATCAAGAGGGCGTCTGGCAGGCTGTTCGCCCTAAAGAAAATCCAGGCAAAAGCGGCTAAACCAAATGTAACGAGACGTTGAATAATTCGCAGTCCGCGATTTCCTAGAGGCTTGTCCAGACCTGTGATTTTTTCGAAAACCTGGAACGCTCCGTGCAGCATACCCCAGATGATAAACGTCCAGTTGGCACCGTGCCAAATACCGCTAATCAGGAATGTCAAAAAGATGTTGACCTTGTGCCTGAGGGGGTTGCAACGGTTTCCGCCTAGGGGAATGTAGATGTAGTCCTTCAGCCACTTGGAAAGGGAAATGTGCCAGCGTCTCCAGAACTCGGAAATACTGCAGGAGAAGTAGGGGCTATCAAAGTTCTTCATCAGTTTGAAACCCATCATTCTGGAGCATCCGATGGCGATTAACGAATAACCTGCAAAGTCGCAATAAATCTGGATGGAGAAAAAGATAATGGCAAGAATCAGGGTAGGGGCGTTATGCTCCCCGGGCATGTTGAAAACAAGATTGTTATAAAGCGCTAAGCGATCCGCCACCGCTAACTTCAAGAAATATCCCCAAAGCATTTGCCTTGCGCCCGTGGCTGCATCCTCGTAGCTAACGGGGTGCAGTTCCTTCATTTGGGCAAGCAGGTTTCCTGCTCTTTCGATAGGTCCTGCAACAAGCTGCGGGAAGAACGAAATGAACAACGTAAAGTCAATGAAATTTCGTTCTGCAGAAATCTTCTTTTTGTAAACATCCACCAGGTAGCCGATGGCCTGGAAAGTATAGAAGGAAATGCCTACAGGCAAAAGAATCTTGGGTAACGGTACGATGAATTTGACGCCGACGGTGGCCATGAAACTTGCCACGGTCTCGGCTGCAAATCCCAGGTACTTAAAGAAGAACAAAACTGCAGCGAGAATAGCGATGGCGCCTACGAGGTAGGATTTTTTCTGGTGCTTTGCAATCAGTAACCCGCTGACATATGTGACTATGCTGCAGAATGCTAAAAGCAATCCGTACTTGGCTTCCCAATTCATGTAGAAGAAATAACTCGCTACCAGCAAAAAGATGTTGCGGGCTCTTAAGTCTTTCAAGAGCCACACCACGGCGCAAACCACCGGGAAGAACAACAAAAATGGAAGGGAGTTAAAAAGCATACTGCGAAAATATAACTATTGATTATTCAGGATATGCATGATGACAGGACGGTTCTTTCCGTTCTCAGTCTTGTGGATGGTGAGCTTGCCGGTGGAGTCGTAACTGAACTGCTCTCCAATACGTTCTCCGTTCACATAGGAAAGGCTGTCCTTAAGGATGCCGCTGGGGTACCAGTTGCGCCAAATGCCATCGCGCTGAGATCCTTTGGTAATCGAATATTTCCAAAATCCTTCGCTTGCCATTTTGCCACCCATGCTGTCGGGATAGAAGCTACGGGATTCTTGAATTCTCGGATCTCCAAAGCTTTTGTCAGGCACGTAATCCCAGAACTCTTCGTAAAGCAACTTGTGGTCGGGCTTAATATAACGTATTGAGGCTTTGTATTTGCCGATGCTTTGGCGGAACGCTTCTTTTTGACTTAATGCGCTGCTGTCCATGGATCCGCTAGGACTGAATTCTCGAACATGGGATGTTTCTGCGCAAAAAAAGTTGGAGGAACCTTCGCATAAGCCGTAGGAAACACCGGTATATCCATTATGATTTTGTTCAGTGTAGAAGGATTCTCTTATTAGCTTGCCTTGCTCGTCAAACCAGGAGACTCGGGACGGAACGCCTTTGCACTCGCTGCCAATGTAGTCGACTCTCTTTATATTAGAACCGTCTGCGCGGTAGAATACCTGCGGGTTGATTCCCTGGTATTCGTCATAAAATCCTTCTTCCTTGATTTTAGCAATGTTGCAACTTGCTCCCGTAGAGTCTGGTGCATCAAAGGATTCGTGGTACAGTTTGTACAGACCTTGACGGCTGCCCATTACACATTCGTAGTATTCCAAGATCTTGCAACTTTTGGCAAACTTCTTGAAATGACCTTTTTCGTTTGATTCAAAACAGGAATTTTCTTCAACAAGAGTACCGTTGTCGTCCCATTTCTTCCAGACGCCAATGGAATCGCCGTTGTCGCTGTAATGCTCCTCGAAGGCCTTTTCTCCATTGAAGTGCCAACCTTCCCAGTCGCCTATAGGAAGGTCATCCTTGTAGTAACGGATGGCTTCCTTTTTCTTGTTGAAGTGGCCGCCATAATAACTCGTCCAGGTGCCGTGGCGTTTTCCGTTTTTGTATTCCCCTTCCATCACCAGGTCGCCATATCCGGTCCAGCGTTTAAACTCCCCATGGGGTACGCTGTCCTTGTAGGGAATTTCCAGCTCCTTGATGCCGTCGGAATACCATTCGTTACGCTTCAGAATTGTGCCGTCGGGATAAATCCAGAGGGACGTTTTTTTTGCGCCGTTAGCATGTTCTGCCACAATATGCTCCTCTGCATGCTCGATAGTGCAACCTAGGAGCATAAAAAGGGCTAAAAACGACGAAAAAAGGAACGGTCTCATATTGGATAAAGTAGAAAAAAGGTATTTTAATTTTGTAATGGATCAGAAAAATAAATCAATTGCTGATACCTTTAACTCCAGAGTCAAGACACCCTGGGTGTGGTTAGTGCTTGCCATAACGGTAGGCCTTACCATTCTCTTTTATTTTTCCCAGAAACCGCAGATTGTCATGTACTCCAGGTATATGAAGAATCTGTCTGACTACCAGCTCCAGGAATCCTACACCATGCGTGCCATGGACCGAATCCGTACGGGCTTTGGTGGGGACACCGTTTTGATTCAGGCCCAGACCATGACCCTTCGCGAAATGGCTGTGTCTTTCTCCAAGGAGATGGATGAAATCAATGCTCTTGGGGTGCAAGCTCCCTCCCAGAGTTCCGTGCAACGTTTTGAAAAGGAAGTGTTGAGCAAGGTGGCAGGAATGCGCCGTTACGCCTCCACACGAACTACCTGGTTCAATGGTTACAATAAGCTGGACCAGCAAATTTTGAACATGACACCCTCGGCTCAGTCTAGACTGCGACTCAAACTGGACTCTGCCCGCGCCGGTCTCGTTGTATTCCTCATGGCTGACGATCCTGAGATTGTCTCCTTGCCCGATTCCCTGAAGGTAGAACTTACGGCTTTGTTCCGAGCCAACGAAGAACTGGCCATGGCCTGGACTCGACTGAGTAGCGATATGGCTGTTATGTACAGCGAAGACTTGATTCAATATTTCCGCTCCGCCAACTTAAATGAAATCTCCCTGAAATCAAAGATTCCCATGGCGTTTTATTTCCTGAGCTTGGTTCTTTTGCTTTCGACTTTCTTCTTTATTTTCCGTTCTCGCCAGTAGGTTTGCAGTGTCCTTTTTCTCCTCTAGAAAACAGTTCCTTTTGAATTTTTCTTTCCTGTTCCTCTTTTTGGGTGGCTGGCTGTTTTCCTATGTCCGGCCTGTTCTTAAGGGCATGTTTCAGGAAGATCACCTGTTTTATGGAACAGTGACCCATGCGTCAATTCCAAGTATTTTTGGCGGTACGGACATCCCGTTTTTTGACAAGACCATGTTCCGGATCAATGGCGACGACGATGCCACCTTCATTCTCTACGCATCCAAGGAAATGATGGACAACATGTCCGAATGGTTCAGCTTTGCCGCAAGGAACGCCGGAGAAATTCCCCTAGAGATTGCTGCAGCTCGTGTTAGCGACAGCAAGTTTGTGGTGCACTCTCTGGCGTCTACGGATGGGGAAATGGATTTTGATGAAATGGTCATGGACTATCAGGTGTTCTATGGATTCATTTTTGCTGGGGCTGTGGCTTTGTTGTGGCTTTGCGCTTTGATTTTGTTTATCTCTTGGCTCGTGAAAAAAAGACGCGTATAAAGATGTTTGATGGGGAAAGTAATTTATTATGAATAAAGTAATGCTTCTGGTTCTTTTTGCTGTGGCTACATCTTTTTGTGGGGAAACTTTCACTCGATTGAACGTTGTGTCCGCAGCACCTCGATCTGTAGACGGCAATGCAGGCGTGTGGTGGGGTTCCAATGACAAGGGACCGGTGAACGTGTGGTTTCACGGGGGTATGACCAGCAGCGATTGCGAAAAGGGACAAATCGCAGGTCGCGATTTTTATCAGATGCTTCCTCAGTATACGACTGTCAGTGTGTCTGCTTGCAAAAACAACCATTGGGTAACCCGAAACGCCATTGAGTGGGTGGACGCAGCTCTGGATTCCATTGCTGCCCGACGCGGTTCGCCTGTGGACACTGTGAACCTGGTGGGTATTTCTGACGGTGGCCTGGGTGTTCTTTCCTACGCTTCCTGGGGCAAGCGTTCCCAGAAAAACCGTCTTTTGATGAGTGCCTATGGTCCGTCCTTGGGTAGTGCTCAGGATGTTGCCGCTCAGCTTGCGCCTCGAAAGGGAAGCTGGCGTTTTATGCAAGGTGGGGCTGATCGCCTTTATCCGGCGCAGGAAACCATTGCCTGGGATGCCGTTTTTTGCAAAAATATTGAAACGGAATGCGATATGAAGTATGATCCGGCCGGCGAACACGACTGGAGTTACTGGCAAAACAAGCGTAAAAAATGGATTTTGGAGTTTTTTTCCGCTAAACCCTTGACAAAAACGAGATAAATTTCAAAATTTGGCTTCACGAACATGCGGATGTGGCGGAACTGGTAGACGCGCTAGATTCAGGTTCTAGTAATCGCAAGGTTGTGGAGGTTCAAGTCCTCTCATCCGCACTGAAAAAGACTCATCGAAAGGTGAGTCTTTTTTTGTTGCCCGCCATTGCAGTCGCCGCTGCAGTCATCTCTGCCGCTTTGCAATGTCATCCCGGACTTGGTCCTGGATCTCCCGTTTTGTACTAGAGCCTCACGCTGTGGCGTAGCCGCCATTTGTTATACTTGTACTATGACTTTCGAAGAATCCTTTACCCAAACCTTTGCTACGGTCTCCTTGGAGGGATCGCAGGTTGTTCTGGAGGGTCTCCGGGAAAGTGATTCAAGCCCCGAGACTGTGGAAACTCTGCTAGCCTCTATTGAAGAATGCAAGGATTATTTGGCGGAGCACCTGCCTTGGGTGGACGGAACTGACGCAATCGACCTAAAAAAGAGAATCCGTTCCTGGGTTCTTGCGGAACAATTGAGTCAGGGTGGCTGTTGGAAGATCCTGGAAAAGAGCTCTAACTCGTTGACTGGCTTCATTATGCTGGATGTGAACCTGAAAAATAGGTCTGCTACGGTAAGCTATTGGCTGCTAAAAAAATATTCCGGAAAGGGGTATATGACGGAGTCTTTGAAGCTGCTGTCGTTGTATACATTTTTGACCCTAAAATTGAACCGAATGGAACTTTTTGCCTCGGTTGAAAACGAAAAAAGCGCTGCGGTTGCCTTCCGTTGTGGGTTCCACGAAGAAGGAATTTGTCGCGATTTTGAGCTGAAAAACGGGATTTTTGTAGATCATCGCCGATTCTCGAAGCTCGCTCGAGACCTTTAGCGCGGTTTTGTGGTTGTATACGAACGTTTACTTGAGTAAACGATAAAGCTTTTTTATTTTGGCTTTTCAATCCTCAATCCTTCTATCTTTATAGTATGGTTAATGAAGATGTGAGAAAATTGGTTGAACCTGATGTACTGCAGTACACAAATTACCGTGTGTACCTCAGGGACTACTACGAATACAAAAAGAAGACGGTTTCCGCCTTCAGTTTACGTTTTTTTGCCGAAAAGGCCGGGCTGTCCAGTCACGCCCATCTTAAGCTTGCTATCGATGGCAAACGCAACATTACAAAGAATACCGTGACAAAGTTGATTCATGGTCTTGGCCTTGAAAATCAGCGCGCCGCCTATTTCGAAAGTCTGGTGTTCTTCAATCAGGCAACGACCGACGAAGACAAGAAGATTTATTACGCCCAGCTGGTAAAGGCTAGCCCTCGTTCCAAGCTCCACAAGATGGATAGTGCTCAGCTCCGCATTTTCAAGGAATGGCATCACTCCGCAATCCTTGAAATGGTTGGCCTCAAGGATTTCCGTCCGATTCCTGAACAGATCTCCAAGCGCCTTCGCGGCTTGATTACTCCGGCCCAGGCTACTGAATCCTTGAATCTGTTGCTTGAGCTGGGTCTCTTGGTGAAGACCGCCAACGGTTACCGCCAGAGCAATCCTTTGATTACTACCGATGACGAAGTCCAGGACATCATGGTTAAGATGTACCATAACCAGATGTTGGCTCTTTCTACCCGAATGCTGAATGATCTTCCGGGTGAAGAAAGAGACGTTTCTGCCCTTACTTTTGGAATTAAGCGCTCAGATTTCGCCAATTTGAAAAAACATTTACAACTAATGCGAAAAGAACTACTAGATTTCTCTGCAAAAGCAGGAGAAGCTGAAGAGGTTGTTCAAATCAACTTGCAGCTGTTCCCTCTTACCCGAGGAGTGTGATGAGATTCTTTTTGAACATGACCACGGTCGCTAGCCTCATGCTCGCAGGAATGTTCTTGGGCGCTTGTTCCGAGCCCACGAATTCTGCTGGCATTGAAATTGGCAACCCGACTATTCAGCAGGACGGTCTTGCCTTGACGGCAGATTTTTCTGTTGATTACTCCGAAGTCGAGGTGGCGTCCCTGCGTAAGGAAGTTCCTCAGGACGAACCGGTGGTGTTGGATTCCTTCGCGTTGAATTTGACTGAAGTTCGCACCTATGCCAGCTACTATAGCTACATGCCTGGGTACAATGCAGTGGAAGGAATGAAAGTTTGGCCTGCCGTTGAAGAAGATGAGCAAAGCCTAGAACTCGATTCCACGTATGTCCCGCCAGTGTTGACGGTTTCCTTTACTGATGAAACTGTGGTGGACAAGGCATTCAACGACATTGAGTTGATGGATGGCGGTTACCTGAAGGAAATAGGTGTATCTTTCAAGCCCTATGTTGCCGACGACATTTACGGCCGAGTAAAGGTCGATGGCAAATATGTGCCTTTCGTATATGATCTTGCTAATTTCAGCAATTTGCAGCTTCGCTATCATTATTCCCAGATTGAAATTGATTCCGCAGCGCACAAGGCTAATCTGCCGGTGGTGTTCCGCGCGAAGATTTTCACCAAGGGCGTAGATTTCTCCGAGGCAAATGTTTCTGAAGATGGCGTCATCTATATCGACATGAAGAATAACGTGTCTCTTTGGGAACAATTGAATAAACAGTTTGTTCCTAGCTTCCAGCCGTTGCGCTACAACTATACAAATGCTGCAGGCGAAGATAGCACCGCTTATGTTATCGACATTTGGAAAGGCCTTGCCGCAGGTGTTGGCGAAAACACCTTGATTAATGGAAACTTCCAGTCTCCCTTTACCACTAACTGGATTCTTGTCACTCAGTACGGCGGCAGGGCGGATACTTCTCTCATCGAAGAAAAGAGTGGGGAACGTATTATGAATGTCAATGTGACTGCTGGTGGTGACAGTTCCTTCAGTGTTCAGCTCCTGCAAGAAAACGTGGCTCTCATTGCCGGCGTCAAGTATCAGTGTGTGTTCACTATTTGGTCTGATGTGGCGGATTCCATAACTGCTCGCATCGGTTCTTATACCACCTTCAAGACCATTGGTTTCTCCAAGCACGTGTATGTGGGTAAGACTGGTCAGTCTGTCCAGATTGATTTCACTCCAGAAGTGACGGATCCGTTTGCCCGCTTCGAATTGAACCTTGGCAAGCAGAAACGCAAGTTCTGGATCAAGGAAGTGAAGGTCTTGAGACTCACGAAGTAGTTTCATCTCAAAAAGCTCGTAGGGTGCCTTCCCAAAAAAATTGAACATTATATTGTCCCGCAAAATAGCGGGATTTTTTATTTCGCCTTTCTCCTTTATCCTTTAACCTTTCTACTTTTATAGTACTATGGCTATTATTCCTACTCTCAAAGACAATCTCGTTATCGAGAATATCCGCCCGAGCATTGAGGGCGGCCGTTTCATGATCAAGCGCGAACCGGGCGACACCGTCACCGTGCAGGCAGACATTTTCCGCCACAGCCACGAGAAGTACGATGCCGCGATCTTCTTCCGCCACGTGCCCGCAGAAGCCCCGGCTAAGAAGACTGCAAAGACCGCCAAGGCTGCAAAGCCCGCCGCCGTCAAGTGGGAACAGGCTCCCATGCACTTTGTGGATAACGACCTTTGGGAAGGTACCTTTACCGTCAACAACATCGGTTACTACGAATACAAGATTTGCGCATGGACCAAGGAACCCGAGGATGTTCCTACCGAAAGCCCGGTGATGAAACTCCGCGTGGACCCGGCTTACGCACGTACCGGTACCTGGTACGAAATGTGGCCCAAGTCCCAGGGCACCGACCCCACCAAGAGCGCCACCTGGAAAGATTGCGAAAAGCAGCTGGACTACATCGCTAATCTTGGTTTCGATACCGTTTATCTGGTGCCTATTCATCCCATTGGCGTTACCAACCGTAAGGGTGCCAACAACGCCCTCCACGCCAAGACCGACAAGAAGGGCAAACCCCTGGAACCGGGCTGCCCCTATGCCGTAGGTAACAAGTTCGGCGGTCACTACGCTACTGACCCTGAACTGGGCTCCATGAAGGACTTTGAACACTTTGCAAAGGCTGCTCGTGCCAAGGGCCTCCGCCTTGCATTGGACATCGCCCTCAATTGCTCTCCGGACCATCCTTACGTAAAGGAACATCCGGAATGGTTCTACCACGAACCGGATGGCAGCATCAAGTTTGCTGAAAACCCGCCCAAGAAGTACGAAGACATTTATCCCTTCGACTACTACAACAAGAACTACAAGGAACTGTGGCAGGAAATCGAAAACATCATCCTGTTCTGGGCCGACAAGGGCGTGGAAATCTTCCGTATCGACAATCCCCACACCAAGCCTTTCCCCTTCTGGGAATGGCTCATCGCCGACGTGAAGGAAAAGCGTCCGGAACTGGTGTTCCTGGCAGAAGCCTTCACCCGCCCCAAGATGATGCATCGTCTGGCCAAGGCTGGCTTCGACATGAGCTACACCTACTTCGCATGGCGTAGCGCCAAGTGGGAATTCGAACAGTACCTGAAGGAACTGACCCAGTCCGACGCCAAGGAATACATGCGCGGCATCTTCTTCCCGACCACACCGGATATCTTCCCCAAGTATCTGGCTTACAAGGGTGCAAATGCCTTCAAGCAGCGCTACTTCCTGGCTGGTACCCTTTCCAGCCTTACCGGTATGTACAACGGTTACGAACTCTGCGAAAACATTCCGTCTCCCATCAAGGAAGAACTGCAGGATTCCGAAAAGTACCAGTACAAGGTTCACAACTGGGCTGGCCCCGGCATCCAGGACTTCGTCCGCCGCGTGAACACCGCCCGCCTTGAACATCCGGCTCTCCAGGAATACGACAACCTGGACTTCCACTACTGCGCCAACGACCAGCTCATGGTTTACTCCAAGAAGACTGGCGATGACGTTCTCCTGTTCGTCTGCAACATGGACATGGACAACGCCCAGGAAGGCATGGTGGAACTGGACATGGCAAAGCTTGGCCTCGACAATGACAGCTTCTTCTTCCTGAATGACCTGATCACCGACGAATCCTTCGTCTGGCGCGGCAACAAGAACTTTGTCCGCCTGGATCCGAACAAGGCTCCTGGTCACCTCCTGGTTCTAAAGCGCATCTAATCTACGCTCCAGAAATATCAAAACTCATAAAAAACGTCGGCGGCAACGTCGACGTTTTTGAATTGCGGATGACGTAATTTACGATTTTTAGGGGGAGGGCGAGGACGAGGGGGAGGGCGAGGACTAAAAGTCTTTTTTTTAAAGTTTGGTCCTTTGAAAACGTTTAAATTTAGCGGTTGTTATTTTGTTTGTAATTACAAGGTGGAATGAAAAAGGACTAAACAGATCAGACTTGTAACTTGGTCCTTTTTTTTTGCGAAAAAGTCGATTGTTCGGTGATCTGTTTTGAAAGGGGTGCTCAAAAAAAAGGACTAAAAAGGTTGATTTAGCCAAATAGTCCTTTGGTCCTCTTTAAAACAAAGGACTGATTAGTCGTGGGACAACGTTTTAGTCCTTGAAAAACGCGTGGGGGATATTTTTCTATAATAAAACCTCGAGCCTCAAACCTGGAACCTCATTATGTCTCGCGAACTCATCATCAACGGCATCTACCGTCATTTCAAGAATCTCTACTACTGCGTAGAGGCTGTGGCGAAACATTCCGAAACTGAGGAAGAATATGTGGTCTATCGCAAGATGTACGGCGATAGAGGCCGCTGGATTCGTGAAAAGCAAATGTTCCTAAGTGAAGTAGACCGGGAAAAATATCCCGATGTCCAGCAGCAGCATCGCTTTGAATTTCTAAGGTTGCAATCCGAAAGAATATTCCTGCGCCCGTGGGAATACGGTGACGCATCCCGTCTATTTGAACTGGCTGCAGATCCTGACATCGGTCTTCGCGCCGGCTGGAAGCCCCATCAATCGGAGGAAGAAAGCCTTAACGTTATCCAGAATGTCTTTAGAAACGATAGCACTTGGGCAATCGTCCTTAAGGAATCCGGAGACGTTATCGGCGCCATGGGTTACGGACCTTCTTGCGACTGTGGGTTGCCTGCTGTTGGAAACGAGCCGACTGTTGGTTACTGGATTGGAAAACCCTACTGGAATCAGGGCTACTGCACCGAAGGCTTGAAACTGATGCTTGACTTTATGCGCGAACAAGGCGGATGCAAAAGCGTTATTAGCGGACATTTTGTAGACAATCCTGCATCGGGGCGCGTCATGGAAAAATGCGGCTTTGTAGCCACCGGTGAAGAATGCCTTTGCCCGGAACTGCATGGCGGCGAGAATCGCCCTGTGCGAGTGTTACGATTGAAGCTTTAGATTGTTGCAAAAAAAATCAGACTGGTGGCAAACTCTTTTTATAAGAATAGCAATTATATTTAGAGTGTTAATTATCGAACCTCGAGCCTCGAACCTGGACCCTATATGATCGACATTTACTCTCTTGCTAAGAATTCTCTGGTTTTCCAGAAGCCTCGCACCATCACTTCCGCATACATCGATGTGTCCGGAAAAATGGGAATTGCGCAGACGGTGCTCATGGTTCAGGATAATTTTACTGAGAACTTCGGTAAGATCAAGCAGGATAATTTCTTTGTGAAATCCAAGGGCGGCTACTGGGCCATATCCAAGGCCAAGTTCAGGTTTATGAAGCGCCCATTCTGGGGCGACAAGGTGGTGACTACCTCTTTCCCTGCAAATACTTCCCTGGTTCGTACTGTAGAAAATACGGCAATTACCACTCCCGATGGGGAACCTATTGTTCTTGCTATTCAGGAGGCCTGTTGCTTGAGTCTCGAACGTCATCGTCCTATGAAGTTGACTGCAGTGGATTTTCCCACGGAGGAACCGCCCACGCCTTTTATGGACGATGGCTTCGACAGGTTCAATGAATCAGCCCTCAAGTACGAGGAAGTTTACCAGCAGAAGATTCTGCCCCAGCACATTGATATGTCTCATCACATGAACAACATCGAGTACGTCAAATTGGCTCTCAATGTGTTCAGCATTGAAGATCTTGAAATGTGCACTCCGTCCGAACTGGAAGTCCATTTTTTGGGCGAATCCCTGATCGGCCAGACACTCCGTATTTTCCGTGCGGAACATAACGGTGCCACCTACATGAAAATTCTTGAAGGTGAGCGTGCTGTCTTCGAAATGAAAATGCGAATGATGTAACGATAATCGTTACGGCTGTGAGTCCCAAATCTCCTGGAAGAATTCCGGCCGATGGAAATCGGGCTTTTCGGTGTCGATGGGGAAGGCGCTCAGGTAGTGAGGTGTCTTGGCCTTGTCGGCGCACTTGTAGAAATTGCCCATCAGTTGAACACCGTCAAAGGTGCTGAGTCCGAAAATTTCTGCGGGAATCTGAATGGTCATGCCCCAGCAAATGAGGTTGCCGGCAATGCTGGCGACCTGTTTGGTGCAGTTGATGATTCTAAGCTCAGAAGGTGACAGTTCTTTGCGATCATTGCGATTAGTTCCGTGTGCTGCGTAGATGTGGCCGCGGCAGGTAACTTCAAAATTGTAGTATTCTTCGGTGTTGAGAGGATTCTGCAGGAATACTTCTACGCAGGAGTCCTCCCAGCTGTGGTCTCCATCCTTCTGGATTTCGGAGCGGAAGCAATCCTGGGGCTCTTCGACGGTGAAAAAGACCTGAAGATAGTTTGAAGACTTTACAACTTCGACAAGTGCAACAGGGAGAGTGATTCCCTGGTTTGCCTTCCAATTCATATTAGCACGCATGATCATATAATTGAAAGATAGCAATCTTTTATGATTACAAGCTGCTCAAATTAATCAGTTTAATCACTTTTAATCAGAACAAATTAGCGTTTTTCAAACAATATGGCCAAGTCAAAGTTTTGGCATGGGTTTTGCATTTGTGGCTCATCATTGAAAAAGCCTGCAATGGTGCAGGGGGCAATGATCATTACAGATAACATAGGAGGCCTATTATGGCAAATGAAAATGAAAAGGCTGCGGACAAGACTGCAGCATCCGCAGAACAGAAGGCTAGCCAGTTCGAATGTCTGGCAGTAACCAACGTACAGGTTTTCCCCTTCAAGGAAGGCCCGAACCTGGGGCACATGAAGGGCTTGGCAACTGTGGTCCTGAACGACCAGATGCTGATCCGTGGCCTTCGTGTGATGGATGGTGAAAATGGCCTCTTTGTGGGCTATCCCAACGACCCCTTCTACAAGGGCGAGGATTTCCGTTCCATTTGCAATCCCATTACCCGTCAGCTTCGTGAACATATCGAAAACTGTGTTCTTGAAAAGTACCAGGCATCTGTAGCTTAGGCAGGTATCCTTTGTTTCGTCGAATCCGTTCTTACTGTTTGTTTGGAATAAAAGCGGTCCCCGTCTGCGTCGAAGTCGATGCCAGCCAGGGGCTGCCTGGTTTTACTTTGGTTGGTTTGCCCGACAATGCGGTAAGGGAGTCTAGGGAACGCGTGGTCTCCGCAATACGTTCCATAGGCAAGGTGGTGACAGGTTTCCGCACGACGGTGAACCTGTCGCCCGCGGATTTGCGAAAGGAAGGGAGCGCCCTGGATTTGCCCTTGGCTATTGGGCTTCTTGTGGCGACGGAGGAAATCGAAGTTCCCGAATTGGAGCGTCTTGTTTTTGTTGGGGAGCTTTCTTTGGATGGTTTGCTGAAACCTGTTCGAGGGGTTCTTTCCATTGCTATGGATTTGGTGAAGGATACGAATAACGTATTGGTGATTCCTCGTGCCAATGAGCGTGAGGCTGCCATGGTGGATGGGGTACGCTATGTGTGTGCGGATACCTTGAAGGAATGTGTGGATTTACTGGAGTCCGGTGCCACGTCCAAGTCTGTACGTTCTTCCGGATTGAAAAGCTTAAAGGAGAGTAAGGAATTTTTTGACGTGCCCGACTTTAAAAATGTTGTGGGCATGGAAGGGGTTAAGAGGGCTCTTGAAGTGGCCGCCGCGGGCGCCCACAATTTTCTTCTCGTCGGTTCGCCTGGGGCGGGCAAGACTTTGTGCGCAAAATGTTTGCCGGGCATTCTTCCTGCGATGACGGACGCGGAGATTCTTGAAACAACGAGGATTCACTCTTGTGCTCGCCTCCTTGGGGCCGCAGACGACTTTAAACCTGTTCTGCACCGCCCCATTCGTATGCCGCACCATTCGGCATCCATGGTCTCCTTGGTGGGCGGCGGCGGTCGCTTACGCCCGGGGGAGGCGAGTCTTGCTCATAACGGATTACTGTTCCTGGATGAGCTTCCTGAGTTTAACCGCGCGGTGCTGGAGGCTTTGCGCGAACCGATGGAGGAAGGTTCCATCACGGTCAGTCGCATCAGCGGTTCCGTGGTGTGGCCAGCCCGCTTTATGATGGGGGCCGCCATGAATCCTTGTCCTTGCGGTTACTCGATGGATCCGAGGCGCAGTTGCACTTGCTTGCCTGATGCTCGCAAGCGATACCAGGAGCGGATTTCTGGCCCGCTTCTAGACCGCATTGATATCCAGGTTAGTGTTCCTCCGGTGGAGGTTGAACAATTCGCTGGCACGTCAACGGCGGAATCCTCTGCGGAAATCCGCAAACGCGTGTATGCAGCAAGAGAAATCCAGCAAGCGCGTTTTACGGGAACGACCTTCAAGTCCAACGCAGAAATGACGTCGGAGTTCGCCAAGGAGTCCTGCAAAATGACAAAGGCAACAGAGCGATTTGCGATCTCTGCTGCCGATAAAATGAACTTGAGTGCCCGAGGCTATTACCGCTTGCTTAAGGTTGCTAGAACTATTGCGGACTTACGCCATGGCGAATCTGTAGAGATCCTGGATCTGTCGGAGGCCCTTCGTTACAGGTCTTTCCGTTCGTAAGCGGCAGCCTTGGATTTGCCTAGCGGGTGATCTTTACGGAGGATGTTGCGCCCTTGCAGTTGGAAATAGCCATAGGCTTGCAGACGGATACTTCTACAGCTTCCGCCTTAGGATGGTTTTCCAAAATATACTTGGCGGTTTCCACCACTAGAGTTTCTTCCAGTTGGAAACAAGAACGGCGGATGAACCCTTTAAGGTTCTCCGCCAATTCTGCATAATCAATAGAATGAGCCAGATCTTCGTTACGGGCTGCCAGGGTAAAATCCAACCAAATAGAAACGTTCAATACAATGGGCTGTTCGTTCTCGCGTTCAACGGGAAGGGTCCCGATGATGCAGTCGAACTGGAGGTCTTGGATTGAAATTTTACCCTTGCTGATTACCATACGAAGAGAACCACTGCACCGGCGATAGATGCGCCTGCAAGTCCGAAGTAGAGATTACGGAACAGAGCGTAGCTGTCGTGGGTCTTCTTGTTGGTTTCCATACGGCTCTTAAGGTCGGCTACGCTCCAGACGATGGGGTCGCCGTTGTCGTCCTTAGCGTCCATAGCAACGTTGTTGATGACCTTTTCTTCGCAAACCTTGTTGCCGTCGCAGTCTCTAAGCACGGAAGCGTAGACTTCGTGCAGGCCGTCGTAGGCATCCTGAGCTTCGTTGGCCTTCATGTGCTGGGTAACACCCAGAACGATGGAGGCTGCTGCCAAGGCGGAAAGACCGACTGCAGACCAGAAACGGACTTCGTCAGCGATACCGAAGCGGTCACCAATATCGGATGCTGCGTTGCTTGCTGCATACTGGCGGTCTGCTTCGTCATCGATGGGGGCGTTGGTTCTGTACTTGGACAGGTCTTCGTCATCATCGCAGTCTTCGTCGTCATCGCAGTAGCTACTGGAAGAACTTGCGGCGGCGGTTTCAGTTTCGGAATCTTCGCTTTCTTCGTCGCTAGAATCGTCTGCAGCGTTATCGGAAGCCTTCAGGGTAGTTGCAACACCGTCAATAAAGACGATTGCGGAGGTGAGGCCCGGAGCAAACACGGACTTGCCGTCGAAGTAAACCTTTTCAACGTCATCGCCGGCCTTCATACCGCGGCGCTTGTAGATTTTGGAGGAGACCAACTTGGAGTAGTCAACGCCATCTGCGGAAAGGGCGGTCAGGGAGGACAGGTCATCGCCAGCCTTACCCTGGTAAAGCTGGTAAGCGGCATCGCCGTCGCCAAACGGGTCAACGAACTTCTGACGTACGACCACGCGGCCAGACTGGAGTGAACTGACTTCGTCGGCGGGGATGGTCTTGAGCTTGCCACCAAATTCTGCGGCAATATAATCGTCAGGGGTGGCCTTATCTTTAGCTGTAAATTCATCGATATCGTATGCGCCAGCGAAAGCGGACACAACAGAGAGGCAAAGAGCCAATAATAGAGAACGTTTCATTATCTTACTCCAAATGGACTATTTTCCCTGTAATATATAAAAAAAAGGGCAAAGTATCTCAAAAGATTTACAATTGAGGGACGATATGTTCCCCAAGTGTTTTCTTAGAAAATGGGCGTAAGTTTCTTGTATTAATTCTGTTAAATAAAGTTTACAAACGGTAGCGCGGGCCTTGGCTTTGGTGGATCATGCGTGACTGTTTTGACCGAAAAAGGGTTTCCACAAAGGGCTCTTTTGCTATATTATAGCCCGTAAATTTTAACTCTAACCAGAAGGTGCTAATCATGGCAAAGCTTTCTATTG